>JAQYWO010000209.1 GCA_029379215.1 Rhizonema sp. PD37 | reverse complement strand
ATTTTTAGGTAATCTTAAACCCATTAAACCAAAAAGAGTCAAACTAACCATTGTTAGCTCTGAGAACACGGGATTATTGTCATGTGACGCAAATGGTATGATTGAGGTTAAGACAGTAAAAGCGAATAATATCCATTCCAAATAAAGCAGAAATCTGAAAGGATGATTGTTGATTTTAATTGGATGTATCATTAGTGGGTAATGGGTAATGGGTAACTGGTAGCGCGTAATGGGTAATGGGGAAGAAATTATTACCTCTTTCCCAATTCCCAATCCTCAACCTCCAAAAATGTTCTGTGCAAGTTTATACGATGATTGATTAGTTATTATAAATTTGAGAGTCAAAAGAAAAAACTCTTAACTATCGATCCTTAACTCATAACTTATAAAAGTTACTAGTATAATTAGGTAGAAATCAAAGTATGACTTTTGTCATGGGTGTATTCGTGACCTTTTTCAAATGTAACTGTTGGATAAATCCTTGTATGATGATGTCATCAGGTAAGAGAAGTTAACGAGGTATAAGTTGAAAGTCAGAGCTTCATTATTTGTCGCGTGTGCGATCGCCCTTGGTTTAAGTGCTGCTCCTTTAGCAGTCAAAGCACAATCGAATTCATCAGCACCTACACAAGTTGCACCGCAAACAAAAAAAAGTCCATTACAAAACTTGGGACTTTCGGAGACACAACAAGCTCAAATCCAAGCAATTCGCCAAAAAACCCGCGAACAAATGAAGAACGTTCTTACTTCGCAGCAGCAACAACAGCTAAATGCAGCTATGCAAAACCCTCAAGCTCGGCGGGCTGCACTCCAGAATTTGAATCTTACCGAAGATCAGAAGAATAAAATGCAGCAAATTATGAAGTCACAGCAAACCCAGATTGAAGCAATCCTGACACCCCAACAAAAGCTGCAATTAGATCAATACCGGGAGAATATGCATTCTCGTCGTCACCAAAATAATCAGTAGATTCTCCCAACTTCGAGAGTTCCTCATCGCTTTTGGTGGGTATTTTTACCCACCTTTTTTATATATTATTAACTTGTATACTTATACTCGCTCCCATGCTTCCATACACCTCTACACAGGTATGAAGCTGCAAATGGGTAAAATTCAATAAAAAATTGAGTCATATCATGTTCGGTCAATGAGTTATAAATAAAAGATAGGTTCGTAGTTGAGGACAGTTCGGAGGAGGGTTTCCCTCCGAAAGAATCTGTCCGTGCGCTGTCTTCGCTCTCAAACTGTTAAGAGCAAAGACAGCGCAACTCAAAACATTATTCTAAGTGTTCAACCGAACATGAGAGAATCCTTCTAGTACAAGGAGTCAGAAGAAAGAAGACAATCAAAAAGCTTGACATGCAAGCAAGCTTAAGAGCAATTTCAAACGTTAACTTTCTTTACCCGCCTCATGTACTAGTAAAAACTAGGAGTTTTAAATTAAGGTTGATTTATAAATCCTAACTTTTTGAAGATGTCCAAAGAATTTGTTATTGGTGCTAAAGTCCGCGTTGTGGCGTTACCACCCTATGTCAAAACAGCCGATCCCATGCCTATGCTGCGCCCTCCCGATGTGATCTATCTTGGTGAAGAGGGCACAGTTATTGATCGTCGCCCCAAAGAATATTGGGGTGTGCGTTTTGCTAAAGGAACTTTTCTTCTAGATAGCCAATACATCGAAAGTGCAGACGCCTCTCCTGAAGCTTTGTGTGAATAGTTCTGAGTCTTGAGTGGATTATAGCGGTTCTCAGTTGTATCCTATTAGCCTTTTTTTGCGATACAGTCAACATTTCCGCTCATCCACTGCGGGTTCGTCTGAAAAACAGCTAAAATACTTGTGTTAAATGCTAAGAGCTTCTTCTGAGCAAGCATAGCATTCAACTTGAGATAGATATGAAGTGTTCAAGAGCGAAAAAAATGGCAGAAAAAATTGCAGCTGTGTTTGATGGTCAAGTGTTCCGTCCTACTAAACCAATTACGCCACCAGCAAATACCCATGTGCAGATTACGATTGAAACACTACCACCTAATGAACAAGAAACTGTATCCTTTTTACAAACTGCCCGTTCGCTCAACTTAGAGGGACCGTCTGACTGGTCTGCTAACGTTGACAAGTATTTGTATGCTCAGGAAACTCAGAGTGAAGACTGAGGTTTTTCTTGATACTTCCTATGCGCTTGCCTTGTCTGTCAGAAACGATGATTTGCATGAGCGAGCAATCGCCACTCTTTGCTTTTGTCCACCGGATAAACTATCTGGATAGTAATCTGCACGATTTCCCAAACCTACGCTTTCCAACATAGCAATAGCTTTAGCGTCCATGTCCTGATTTAAGAACTCATCATGTAACTCTAACGACATACGCACATTCTCTCTCGCTGTCAGAAATGCTATAAGATTATGAGCTTGGAAAATATAGCCGATTTGACGGCGAACGTCTCGCCGCTGCTTTTTACTCGCATCACACATTTCCTGGTCGAGAATTTTCAGACTTCCCTCTTGGGCAGAACGCAGTCCTCCCATCAGGGTTAGCAAAGTTGTTTTTCCGGAACCTGAAGGTCCAGTCATATGTCACCTGGTAGAGTGCGATCGCAATCAAAAATCCAGGCACATAACCCAACGCTGCTAAAAGTAACGCTTCTTGAAACAAAACACTCAAAAGATAGCCGTCACTATATCCCATTGCTTTCAACGTGGCATACTCAGGTAAATGGTCAGAAACATCACTGTAAAGAATCTGGTACATAATCACGATTCCGACGATAAATCCCACAATCACACCGAGTCCAAAAATAAATCCAATTGTCCCTTGGCTTTCCCAGTAGTACTTTTCCACCTCCGCAAAACCGAGTCGTGTTAAAACTCGTACATCTGTTGACAATTGTTTGGCAAGTTGTGCTTGGACTTTAGTCGGTTCAAAACCAGGTTTGAGCTTGATTAAACCGACTTCTATCTGATTAGGTTGACGTTCGGGAAACAATTTTAAAGGGCATTGTTCAGTTCCGCCTGAATTTTGCCAATGCTTGCCTCTTGTGCTGTTCTGTCGCCTTCCCACTGTGCTTGTAGTGGGGCGATGGTTTCTTCTTAAGAAGTTCTATCACCTTGCCACTGTGCTTGTAGGCGCTCAATGGTTGCTTTTTGAGCAACGATTTCTCCAGATTTTGCTCCGGCTTTTACCTGTGTGAGTTTCGCACTCGCTACCTTAGCCTGTGCAACTGCTTGTTGTCGGGCATCAAGTAGTTGATAAGAGTGAATCAAGAATTGCAATAACTTGTCCGACTTTGACTTGTTGACTTTCTTTTACGAGTAGCTGAGTGATGCGATCGCCATCCAACGCCAGAGGTGCAGACAGTTTAATCACCTCGGCTTCTGGCTCTATTCGTCCTAATGCTGTTACTTTTTTTACTGGAGGATCTGTTTCCACAAGTGCAGGTTTTTGACTAACCATTCCATACTGAGAAATACCATAAAAAATAATTCCACCTGTGATTGCAGTTGCACTTACGACTAGCCCAATTAACCAACTATTTGTATGTTTAGATAATACTTTGAAAGTCACGCCGCCCTTGGCGGCAAGGCAGCTATGCTGCTATGAGTCACGGGCAGCTATGTAATCCCCATAACGCGCGAAGCTCTGGGGAGAGAGTACTCTCTCCCCCGCGAGCGAGTGCTCAGTCAGGGGCTTGAAGTATGGACGTAGTATTCCGAAGCGATATAGTATAAGCGTGCTGTTGGGAAAATGGCATTTTGGCACGTATACAGATTGGACGATGAGTATTATGTGACTCAAGGTCATCTTGTGTGACAAATACCGACGTGTACAATCCCTTGGTCAACGACCGGGGATTTTTATTTTAGGTAGGACTTGGTGAGGTACATTAACTGTGAGCAAATCAGTACTGCGCGACTAGCTCCTGTACGGGAAGCTGTACCAGCAATGATGATACTAGAATCAGCAAAGACTTTGCGCTTTAAAGCTGTTGCTCGTGCCAAATCGCCTCCCGTTGTGTTTCTATCCCATCCAATAAATCAGTCAAGGTTAGACCTTCCTCTTCCCTAATTTCTGTAATTTTATCTGCAAGTTGAGGAACTTGAGGCTGTTTGAGGGTAAGCAAAACGAGATCGTCGATTTGAACGAGTGCCAGCATATCGCCTTCCGTCAAGTTAAGACGATCCTGCATAACTTGCGGGACTGTGATTTGCCCTTTTTTTTGAAAGCGAACGGGGAATGCTGCGATCTCAACATTGATATTTTCTGACGCAGATTTCACAAGTTTAACCCTCAATAATTTATCGTACTTATCTATCTTAATAAAGTGGCTTGAAAGTTTTCTGTTGATTTATTATTGGATGGTGATCTCGCCCCGTCATTTTTTTCAATTAGACATGAAGAGAAATGACGTACTCCCGTTATTGAGTGTAAGATTACCTATTTTCTTTACACCGATTGCAGAAACAAAGAAACCGCCACTAAACCAGAGTGCAGAAACAAACATTGCTTTGCGTTGGTAAAGGCGAGCAGCTGTATCCTACACAGAACGCCTGAAAGCGATCGCCTCTAAGACTGTGATCTATTTACCTGAAAATTGCTGTAAGATAAATTCATCGGTAGACGCACTTCAAACCTTGTATTTCCAGGCTCCGAGAAAACACGGAGATCGCCTTGATGCTGTTCAACAACAACGCGATAAGCCACGTGCAAACCTAATCCGGTACCCTTACCCACACCTTTAGTACTGTAGAATGGCTCAAAAATGTGAGACTGAATCTCTCGCGGAATACCAGAACCATTGTCGCAAATTTCCACAAGCAAATAGTCTTTTTCGCAACAGGTGCGAATCCATATTGTGGGAGTAGGGGCATTTTCGTGTTTTCCCACTCCGTCTATTAAGGCATCAATGGCATTATCAATCAAATTCGTCCACACCTGATTCAATTCACTACCATAAGCACTGACAAGCGGTATGTCACAGTCATACTCCCGATGCACTTCTACACGCTGCTTTAACTTATGATTTAACATTGTGAGAGTACTTTCTATACCTTTATGTACGTCTATTTCCTGAAGAGGTGCCCGATCCATGTAGGAATACTCTTTCACCGCCTCAACTAAGGTAGAAATGCGTTCCGTACAATGATCGATTTCCTCTAATAGACCCACTTCTTCCAAAGTTACCTCTATCCAAGTGAGGACATTACTGAGCAACTCATCACCAACATTCGCCTTGACATTCTCCAATAAGTCGATATTAATTCCTGCTGTTACCATTGTGGAAGCGAGTTTCCAAGCATCGTTAATGTTGCTTGCTTCCAACCATTGCGTAATTTCATCCTCGCGATCGCTTTGAGTCAGAGGATCGAGTTTTGGGGAAGTTTTAGCGTTCTTAAGGGTATCTTTTTGCAAATCAGCAAGAAAAGCTTTCTGAGCGCTAGTTAATTGCTCCTGATTCAGCTTGATTGTCAATGGTTGTAATACTTGCACAGTTTCGCGTAATTGTCCCACTGCCCTGCGACTTGCTGATGCCGGGTTATTCAACTCGTGTGCCAGACCTGCTGCCAGAGTGCCTAATGCTACTAATTTTTCTCGATGCTGAGACATTGTCTGTACTTCTTGCACGCGTTCTGCCATTGTGCGGAGAATCGTAGTCATCACGCAAGTACAACTAGAAAGCAGTTTCCAAAATGCCGCGTTTGGCAATTCAAAAATGTGGCAGCGAGTCACCGCACGGCCACTTGCCCAGAAATATTCTAAACCCATCAAAACAGGTAATTCCCCAAACAAAGTCTTCGTGTCGTAAATCGACAACAAAGTATCTTGATTTCCAATCTTTTGTACAATCCGAATCTGACCTTCAAGCAGCACAAAAACATGGTTAGCAGGCTCTCCTTGATGGCGATGGATTTCACCAGCTTCTCGCCATACCTCTGTACCCTGTTCAAGAAGCCACTGCAACTGTTGATCTGATAGTTTCTCAAAGAGTGGAACTTCGCGTAAAGTGTCAATATTAAGCATATTTTGTTAAGTAATGGTTGTTATATCAAATGCCATAGCATCGAAATTGTTTACTGTCTCTCTTCTTCCTTTGTCTCCTCTATGAGGAGTGCAGTTTTTGTTCAGATCTAACCTAATTTGAGATAAGTAATTAGTTGTCAGTTAATCTTTTTCATAACCAATTGTTAACCAGTTACTAGCTTTCGACTTGCTTTAAATTGCTTCTATCTTAAATAACTCAAGTTCAACACCGTAATATTTGTGAGTGCGACCCATCGGCATCATCCCAATTCTTTGGGTGACTCGAATTGAGGCATGATTCTCTGGTCTAACTACAGCATAGATGATTGGTAGTTTGAGGACGTTGAACCCGTACTCAATCGCAGCTTTTCCCGCTTCAGTTGCGTAACCTTTAGCCCAAGAAGGCTTCCTTAAGTGCCAACCCACCTCATAATCCTGGGTTGGCTTACCTTCGTTGTCAGGTAGTTGCTTCAGCAGAACAGTTCCCACAATCTGTCCAGTCTCCTTTTCCACGATTGCCCAAGCACCAGTACCATTATTCAGTTGGGCATAACGGTCAATTAGCTGTTGTAATTTCGCTTGTTGGGCTTCCACACTCTTCTCTAGCATACCACCTCCTAAAAAGCGCATTACTTCAGAGTCGCTATACATCTCAAAAACCTGTACAGCGTCAGCTTCCGGTATCCATCGACGGATAATTAGACGCTGTGTTTGATAAATAGTAGTCATAGTTCGAGTTAATTAGAGTAAAAATTATCAAAAGCCTGATTGATTCGTCAGGATCGGCGAATCAGGAAGGGACGTTTTTAACCTTAAATGTCAGGAATTGGTATCACTCCTATCTCGGGTACGGACGGGTTTAACGTCATGGAGCGTATTAACTCACAAGTTATCTGAATTAATCCCACGATACACTTTTATCGCCACATGAATTAACCGTTGGTTCCACAGGCAAACGGACGCGAAAGCGCGTACAACCAGGTTTGGAGTCAAAATGAATGTCGCCGTGGTGCCTGTTAACAACAATGCGATAAGCTATTTCTAAACCCAAACCCGTACCTTTACCCACACCTTTTGTGGTAAAAAATGGTTCAAAAATTCGGGATTGAATTGCTGGGGGAATACCTGCTCCTGTGTCAGTCATTTCTACGATTAAGCAGGTATTTTCTTTGTAAGTATGAATTGTCAAATCGCCTTTGCCTTCCATCGCATCTATGGCGTTATCAATTAAATTTGTCCACACTTGGTTGAGTTCACTGCCATAAGCGTTGATCCGTGGCAACGTGCGATCGTACTCTCGATGTATAGTGATCCCCTTTTTGAGGCGATGCTGGAGGATGAGTAAGGTATTTTCAATAGCCTCGTGTAAATCTATTTCTTGTAGCGGGGCTTGATCCATGTAGGAATAGCCTTTAATTGCTTTTACTAATTCAGAAATACGGGTAGTACTTTGCTCAATTTCATTGATTAATCCAAAGGACGCAAGTGTTGCTTCGAGCCAAGTTAAGACATGGACGAGACATTCAGCAGGCACGTTGTCGGCAATAGTATCTAGTTTATAGGTGTTGAATCCAGCACAAACTAGGGTGGAAGAGAGTTTCCAACCATTACTGACATCATGGTCTTCCAGCCAGTCTGTGATTTCGTCTTCCTGATCGCTTTGGGTTAAGGGGTCGAGTTTAGGTGAGTGAACAGCGTCTTTTATTGCTTGACTTTGAAGATTAAGAATAAATTTCAGTTGTTCAAGAGAAAGGGAATTAAGGTGCAAACCCAAATTTTGTAAGTTTTGAAAATTATCTTTTAATTGGCAAGCAGCCCTTCTTGCAGCGGCTCCTGGATTGTTCAATTCGTGGGCAAGACCAGCTGACATTTTACCAAGTGCAGCCATCTTCTCTTGTTGTCTCAACTGCGCTTCCACTTCTTTGGTTCGTCCTGCCATCGCTGTGAGAATAACATTAGCTGTTTGTGAACATTCAGTGATGATGTCTTTAAACTTACTCGTTTCAATTTGCAAAACGCGACTGGGTGCGATCGCATGGGCACTGGCAATTGCACTAGAACTTGTTAGCATCGATAGTTCACCCATAAAATCGCCACGTCGATGTACTACCAGTACTCTTGTCTCATTACCAACTTTCTTAGTGATTTCGATAGCGCCTTCTAAAACAACGTGAAAGTAATAATTTGAGTCTCCTTCTGTAAACAGCACATCACCTGTACTAAGTTCAATTTCAGCACCACGCTGCTTCATCTTCTGCAAATCTTCATCGGTTAACTTGGGAAACAGCGTCATCTGGTTGGGATCGTGCAGCATGGCAACTCCTTTATTTTCCTAATTCATCTTTACTTGACTCTCCCCAAGTGCTCATCTGCGGAGATTCTTTTGAAATAATATTGAACTTTGTTTTCCCAAGTTTAATTCTACCTACGGTGGTTAAACACCGTCTACACAGTCTACTTAGGTCTATTCCTAAGTTTCTCGTCTACGGTAAAAAATTTTACTTGAGGCTTTTCGTCACGGATTGTATAAGCGATCGTCGTGGCTCTAATTACGGAATCAATGCACAAAGGTTGATTTACCAAACTTAATACTACACCTACAACTTACCAGACAGATCGACCTTACGCCGTCACGCAGACATGATTCTATCAGGTAGCAGGTAAGGTGTATAGATAAGAAAAAACCGTAAGGATGTTCAAAAGCGGGATCGTGCAGTCATTTAAGCCCTAGGATCATAGTTTTAATTATAAGACACCAGGTTTCTTTGCGTAGCGCGAATCATTTATGACTGCTGTATATTGTTATGTTAAATCACAACATTCAGCACCTATTTCAAGAGAAGTTTCAAACAGAATTTGCTAATATATTTAAGGACAGCCTGATGCTACTAGCCTGATTGTGCTTGGCGTCATTAAGAAAATTACAATCCCTTACCCTAATTAAATGCTGAGTTTAAGGAAAATTTGGCGGCTGTTGAAAGAAACTTTTTCTGAATGGCATTTTAATGAAGTTTCTCTTTTAGCTTCTTCTCTAGCTTATTACGCTGTATTCTCCATAACACCGTTACTTATCATTGTAATGATGATAGTCGGGGCAGTTTCTGGAGAAGCCGCAGCAAAGGAGCAAATAGTAACTCGGTTGAAAGAACTAGTTGGTTTTAAAGGAGCGCATGTTATTGCCACAGCGATTGTTAACCTAAGAACAAATGCTACAGGAGGCTCATTACGGCTGATATTTAGTCTTAGCTTTTTGATATTTGGGGCTACCAGTGTTTTTTCTCAAATTCAAAACGCATTAAACAAAATTTGGGAGGTAGAATCAGCTCCAAGACAGCAAGTATTTAATTTTTTCCGAAAACGTTTATTATCCTTTACGATGGTGTTAGTAATCGCACTATTACTGCTACTGTCTTTTGTGGGTAACACAGTCTTAGTAACGTTATTCTATTTTATACATAACACAGTTCCCGGTACAGAGTACTTGTGGCAAATTATCGGCTTTTTCGTTTCCTTTGGGGTAATGACGGTAATATTTGGCGCAATATTCACTATTTTACCTGATACCGAAGTAGCATGGCGTGATACTCTTGTAGGAGCAATAATTACCTCACTTTTATTTCTGTTTGGTCAGTTTTTATTTGGGCTATTTCTTCGTAAAACTAATTTTGGCTCGGCCTATGGGGTAGCTGGCTCTTTCATAATTGTTATCGCCTGGATTTACTACTCGGCTCACATCCTTTTTTTAGGAGCAGTGTTTACGAAGGTTTTTGCTAAGAGACATGGCTCTCCTATTGTTCCGTCTGAGCAGGCAGTTTCCCTATCAAATAATGACCTGGGACAATCGCACTCTACGTTACAACCTCACACCAATGGTACTTTATCTGAGGAAAGATATAACCGTAGACAGAGGAATAAGGGTAGCTTCTTTGCAACTATACTTCGTCAATTAGCTCGTATCAGACGACGCTTCACCAGATGATAACAACATACTGGTTGATAAAAATAATGGTCGCTGTTAAAATAGCACGGGGAAAAGGTAGCGCTACAACATAAAGTCCTTGAAATCTTCTGATGGTTTGTTATGGTCTTCACATCTCTTAATCAAGTCATAAGCACTTTCAAGTAAGGGAAGACGTTTAACTGGCGATATCGGAGTAAGTTTGACAATTGACTGTTCATCTTTTACGATTAAGATTTCTTCGCCACTAATTGCTGCCTCAATTAGTGCGGGCAAATCTTGAATTGCCTCATCAATATTTATTTTCTGCATATCTGTCGCCTATTGATTCCTATTTTATAGTTAAATTAAAAAGAGTTCTTTGTCAGATTGACGCGAGGATGCTCAGATATTGTTAGCTCATGTCCGGCTAAATACTGAATGTATCAATGTTATATTCAAAAATTAATGGTTAATTGCAATTAACCATTAACTATCAACGAAAAACGTAACTGTTCAATTATTATCCGAACATAATATTACACCTTTAATTATGAATTAGACTATTTGTAATTATTTTGTCACACCACTTTACTGAGATATTGATGGACAAATTGAACGCAGATAGAACCCTCACCAACACCTGAAGCAACCCGCTTGACCGAACCATGACGCACATCGCCCACTGCAAAAACTCCAGGGACATTCGTTTCCAACAAATAGGGATCGCGAGGAAGCGTCCATCCTTTAATGCGTCCTTCATTTCGGGGTATTTCTGGACCTGTTAAAATAAATCCGCGTTCATCTCGTTGAATCGCACCATCTAACCAATCAGTACGAGGTACGGCACCAATAAAGATAAACAGGGAAGTCGCAGGAACTGTTTGCGTTTCACCACTCAAAGTATTTTGAATTGTAATCGCTTCGAGGCTTGTTTCGCCTTTTGCCTCAAGGACGCTGCTGTGTGTCTGTAGCGTAATGTTTGGTGTTTCGGCAATTTGGTCAATTAGGTATTGAGACATACTCTTAGCCAAAGAGTCACTACGTACCAACATTGTCACCTTGTGAGCATATCGAGAAAAGTACATGGCAGCTTGTCCTGCTGAGTTGGCTCCACCAATAATGTAAACTTCTTCTCCCTTACAACTCATTGCTTCTGTCTGAGCTGCACCGTAGTAAACTCCTGCACCAGTTAAATGGTCTAGTCCGGGTACATCAAGCCGTCGCCACGATACACCAAGCGCCAGAATCAAGGCATGACAACTCACTTCTGTGTCGTCGGCAAACTGTACAAAACGATACTGGTCTTGCACGCGAAAACCCTTGACTTCTTGGGGGGTGAGAATTTCTACTCCAAAACGTCTAGCTTGTGTAACGGCTCGACGGGCTAGATCTCCACCACTTAAACCAATTGGAAAACCAAGGTAGTTTTCGATACGAGAGCTAGTCCCTGCTTGACCGCCAGGGGCTTCTCGTTCAATCAATACTGTGCGTAGCCCTTCTGATGCTCCATATACAGCAGCAGCTAACCCAGCTGGACCGCCACCGACAATAACCAAATCATAAAATGGCTTCTCAGCGTGAGTTTGCAACCCAATTTTCTCAGCAATTTGCATGTTAGTAGGCTGCATGAGGTTGGAACCATCCGCAAAGAGAACCAAAGGCAAGTGTAATTGGTCACAATCAGCATATTTGACTAATTGTTGAGCTTCTTCTGATGAGTCGATCTCCATCCACTGATAAGGGACTTGGTTTCGCGCTAGGAAATCTTTAGCTTCATGAGAATGAGGAGACCAACGGTTACCAATCAGGCGAATACCTTCAAAGGGTGGGTGAACCGATGCTTGCCAGTCATCAAGTAAATCGTTAATCACTGGGTACAAGCGTTCCTCGGGTGGATCCCAGGGCTTCATCAAGTAGTAATCAATTTTTGTGTTATTGATTGCGCGGATAGCTGCATCAGTGTCGGCATAGGCAGTCAGTAAAGCGCGTTTTGCCACTGGAAACATTTGCAGCGCTTGTTCCAAGAACTCTACGCCAGACATTTGCGGCATTCGTTGATCTGCTAAAAACAACGCCACGGGCTGGTTGCGGAGTTTTAATTGTTTCAATACTGACAATGCACTCGCACCAGATTCGGCACGTACTATCCGAAAGCGATCGCCATACTCCTGTCGCAGATCCCGCGACACAGCTTGCAAAACTTCTGGATCATCGTCAACTGTTAGGATGACAGGTTTAGCCATAGCGTTGCCTTCTCCCTTTTGATGTTGCTAATTTATTTCTTAGATTAACTGTTGGTATAGTCCAATCAGAGTACCGTCAGGATCTCGTAGATAAGCAGTTTTAAGGCTATAGTAAGGATTGCTCATTGGTGCGGCAGTGAAATGAACGCCTTTATGCATTAATTTTTCATATTCTTCTTCGACATCATGGACTGTAAAAATTAATGCCACACGATCTTGACATTCTGCATTATGTGGCTTGTGAGAGTTATGGATCATATCAGCCATTTCTTGGCGTTTAGACAACGAGAGCCTGATATCTCCAACTTTAAACTCAGCATATCCTGCTTCAGAATCGTAGATTTTGACCTCAAATTCCATTAAATCTCGATAGAACAGAAAACAAGCTTCAAAATCGGTTATCAGTAGTCTTGTTAATGCAGTTCCAACTTTCATAAGTCCACCTTGTAGAAGTGACACGTCTCGCTTGCAATGACAACGAGGCGAATACAACACTAATTTAAGCTAAATTATGCCTACAGAAACTTCTTCTCTACCAGATGAGATATAATCTCAATAAACAGAAAGAAATAATAATTTGTCGTAAATAAATATTTATACAAAAAATATTGCTTATACTTAGAAAAACTTCACACTCAGCAATCTGATTATTTCTCATCAAGTCCTAGAAGTAAGGTGATTTCTAAGAAAGAATTTACCAATAGAAGTAAAAAACGATGGTAATGACTAAGTAAACAGGAGTAAGTAGATGCGGTGATAGCACCGTGGCGAAGAAGGGTATAGCTGACGCTGTTTACAGTCCAATCAGAGCTAAACGGCAAGTATAAACATCAGGCTCCTTGTAAACTTTAATGGTAATATAAACAGGTTGCGTAATTGTCAAGCGCATTGAAGGCAAACGTCAATGCGAAATTCACATAAATAGAGAAGTTTTATGGCTGGTAAACTTACAGGTAAGATTGCACTGGTCACGGGTGGTAACAGTGGAATCGGACTCGCTACAGCCCAGCGGTTTGTAGAAGAGGGGGCTTACGTCTTTATCACTGGTCGTCGGCAAAACGAACTTGATGCTGTAGTAAAAAAAATTGGAGAAAATGTCACTGCTATTCAGGGTGATGTGTCGAATCTTATAGATATTGATCGCCTTTACACTACGATTAAGCAGGAGAAAGGACACCTCGATATCCTCTTCGCTAACGCTGGAAGCGCCGAAATTGCCACGCTCGGCTCGATTACCGAGGAGCATTTCGATAAAATGTTTAATACCAATGTCAAGGGTTTACTCTTCACCGTACAAAAAGCACTGCCGTTGATGTTAGAGGGTTCATCGATCATCCTTAATGCTTCGATCACTTCGATTAAGGGTAATCCAGGGTTAAGCGTTTACAGCGCTACCAAAGCCAGTGTGCGATCATTTGCCCGAAACTGGATACTCGACCTCAAAGAGCGCAAGATTCGCGTCAATGCCATCAGCCCCGGCGTGGTTCCTACTCCTGGCTACAATCTCATCGGATTGAATGAGGAACAGGTACAAGTATTTGTGGCAAACCAGGTTAACACTATTCCTCTTGGGCGGGTGGGTACAACGGACGAAATCGCTAAGGCGGTTGTTTTCCTTGCTTCGGATGACAGCAGCTTTGTGAACGGCATCGAACTGTTTGTCGATGGTGGTATGGCACAAGTTTGAATGTGCTTGCGGAGGTGCAAGGGTGATCGAACATCACTGTCACATGGTTGTGCCACTCACTTACCATCCAAAGCCTGACTTTTCACGGGTTGAATTATTCTACACGGATCAATTACAGGCGATCGCAGTATTTCTCCAATTTATGAATAATTTTTACCCATCTACTGCATAAAGTACCCAGCGTTAGCGTACAGGATTCGCATTTTACAACGATCAGAGTCATCACAACAAGTCTTGACGAACCATCAAGTTAAGGCTAAATTAAACCAAAACTTGTGTCTGACATCCCTAACATAATGTCTTAAAGCAATTTCTTTACTAGCAAATTTATCTGGATAAATAAATTGATCTTCTACATTGAGAACATATCGTTGCGAACACAAAGATTTACCATGATTGTGGTGAATTGTCAAATGCACCACTGTTTGTTCAGTAAAATACGAGGGAAGTCCTTTTATCTTCGCCAAACGTTCGATAGCAAAACTCCAATCCAACTCGTGCTTGAATAAAATAAATCCAGCATTGATTGGATTTAACTTCTCGGAGTCATCGCAAATAATTCTCTCATCTAATGAATTAGAGCAATCAGGTAAATATCTAGTGTATTGATCATCTGAAGTAGCTAACTCAACTAAATCAATTCCACCTGGGAAAAACAAAATATCTGAATCCGTGTAGATCGTTGGACCATTCACAGGAATTGACATTAATGCCGATAACTTTCTACCCATTGTATGGTGTTGGGCATATTCAGAAACACATTTAGGTAAGTCGTTTCTAATAAGTTCTTTTAAGGGCACCACCTCAACACAGGGATGTATACGGCGGAGTAAACGACAACTATCATCGGTGTAGCTACCATCAGAAATAACAATGAATTTATCTGGAATACCTACATAACGGATGAATGACCTAATACTTACCACTTGTTCTGGCAAGTCCCGCTCGCATGATAAAGAATAAATCTTAATTGGAACTTTTCGATTTTGTTTTATAGGAGCTTTGACCAACTTAACAACTATGTCTCTATAAACAGAACGAATAAATTGCCCTTGAAATTTGGCTGTATGATAGCCTATGTTTACCATTTTTTTATCCTTCAAAAAATAAAATTTACGATTACGGCTACAGTCAGACTTAAGTATGTAGATCGGTGGCTGCAATCCTACTTAGGCTGAAACGAGAGCAATTTATATTAGACTTTATGGATACTAAATATAAACTCTAGAATAAATTCCTAGTAGTTTCTTGATTAGGTTTACCAAATCTCTCTAGTTAGTTAGAG
>JAQYWO010000208.1 GCA_029379215.1 Rhizonema sp. PD37 | reverse complement strand
ACATAAATAGTATGGATAGAGAATGACGCAAAGCCAGTCATAGAGTAGTTTCGGGATAAAAATAAAAAGTTATTATTGTTGAGTCTGCTCTTATTGTCAATCACAAAAATTACCTGTCGATCTCATTTCTTCAAAGCAAAAATACGTAAATTTCATCAGAGAATTTTGAAATATTACTTTTTGTAGTGGCTTGCTGAGAGACAGTTAAGCAAAAATGATTATAATTGAATGATCTCATTCAGCAGAATGGGCACTGTTGATCACTAAGTATCTAGAAAGAGTAAAAAGGTCATGCAGTCAGAATTTAATGAGAAACTACACCTTACACCTGCTATGACTTTCGGGCGAACTAGTGAGCAAATTAAAGCAGAAATCAAGAATATATTTAGTTTTGTACCACCTTTCTTTGAACTGGTACAGACTCCACAAGTGCTTGAAAATCTCTGGCAACAGACACTTTCTGCATATGTGAATAATCCACTGCCCGATTTATTTAAGGAAAAAGTTTCCGCCTACCTCTCGCGCTTCTGTGCTGTTCCGTACTGCATGATTTGCCATAGTTGTTGCTTACGTTCTCTAGGAATGAACGCACGGCAAGTGCTGGAACTGCTGGAATCTCCAATTCCTGAAGCCACAGACATTGACGAACACCTTAAGATACTAGCAGATCAGCTTCATCCCTTGACATGGCCAGAGTCAAATTCGATACTAGAAGCAAGTCTTCTCGACTGTGTGATATTTACTGTGACATCAGATCAAGCTGACTATTGTCGTCAGGAATTGCGTAGGATTCTCACACCTGTAAATTATCAGCATGTCATCGCGTTGATCGCTTATGTGAAGACGTGTCATGTGTGGATGGAAGCCCACCCCGAAGTTTCATATGAAGCAGATCCGCGAGTGATTGCTCATCTGGCTCCTTTACTAGAAGAAGAGCCTGATTTAGCTGATTTCTTTCAAGATTATCGACATAAAGTAAAAAGTGAATGTCAGAGTCAGGCAGTACAGCTAGCCGAACTCGGCGAACGTCAGCGTCAGGAGTCAGCCTGGGAGCAGCAAGCCGAACGAGAGCGATTAGTCGTGGCGATCGCTCAGCGTATCCGCTCCTCTCTCAACTTGGGAGAAATTCTGAATACGACAGTCTCAGAAGTCCGACAGTTTCTTCAGAGCGAGCGAGTTTTCATTTACCGCTTCCTTGAGGATTGGAGCGGCTTTGTGATTGTCGAGTCTGTTGCTTCTGGTTGGGCTTCTATTCTCGGAACAAAAATTACAGACTCCTTCTTTGCAGATCCAAAAAGCCGCGAACTTTACGAACAAGGTCGAACTGAAGTCATAGAGGATATTTACACGAATGGTTTATCCAAATGCCATGTTGATTTATTGGCAAAGCTTCAGATTAGAAGTAACTTAGTCATCCCGATTGTACAAGGGGAAAAGTTATGGGGATTGTTAGTGGCTAACCACTGTTCAGAGCCGCGACAGTGGCAGCAGTTGGAAATAGATTTGCTCAAACAGTTGGCAACGCAAGTAGCGATCGCCATTCAGCAATCCATACTCTTCGAGCAGGTTCACACGGAATTAATCGAGCGTCAAAGATCGGAACAGAAAATTCGCGAACAAGCGACTTTGCTTGATATTGCCAACGATGCGATTATCGTCCAAGCTCTAGATCACAAAATCCGATTCTGGAACAAAAGTGCTGAGCGTCTGTATGGTTGGAAGGTTGCTGATGCTCTTGAACAAAATGCTCTGCAAATTCTTTTCAAAGAAACTTCGCCTCAACTCCAGCAAGCTCAGCAATCTGTTATTGAGTATGGCTATTGGCAAGGTGAGTTGCATGAAGTGACAAAAGCTGGTAAAGAAATCATCGTCGAAAGCCGTTGGACACTGGTACTTGATTTGGAGGGAAAACCCCAGTCAATACTGATTGTCAACACCGATATTACACAGAAAAAACAACTCGAAGCACAGTTTCTGCGCACCCAGCGTTTAGAGAGCATTGGCACCCTTGCTGGTGGCATTGCCCACGACTTAAACAATGTCCTAACACCGATTATTATGTCATCTCAACTTCTGCTGAAGCCACAACTTCAAGCAGAAAAGCGGCAGCAGTTACTGACAACAATCGAGAAGAGTGCTCAACGCGGGGCAGCATTAGTCAAGCAAGTTTTGTCGTTTGCACGCGGGATGGAAGGTAAGCGCACGTCGTTCCCAGTCAGCCACTTGCTTTGGGAAATTCGGCAAATTGTGAAAGAGACATTCCCTAAATCTATTGAAGTTTCTGTGGATATTTCACCAGACCTTTGGTTTGTTTCTGGAGATGTGACACAATTGCATCAGATACTCATGAATTTAGTTGTTAATGCTCGCGATGCCATGCCTAATGGCGGTCAACTTCAGCTTGCGGCTGAAAATCTTTCGATAGATGACAATTATGCTAGAATGAATCTTGAGGCAACTATTGGTCCCCACTGTGTAATGACTGTCTCGGATACAGGGACTGGTATGACATCTGAAACTTTGTCAAGAATTTTTGAGCCATTTTTCACAACCAAAGAGCAAACTAAAGGTACTGGGCTTGGGCTTTCAACAGTTATCGGTATTATCAAAAGCCACGGTGGTTTTGTCACAGTTGAGAGTCAGGTTGGGCAAGGAACCAAATTTCAGGTGTACTTGCCGGCGCAGTTAGGAACCAAAATATCGGTAAATCCCGAGAAAGAACTGTTAAAAGGACAGGGAGAATTAATTTTGGTTGTCGATGATGAAGCTGACATCCGTGAAATTACTAAGACTTCTTTAGAAACATCAAATTATCAAGTACTGACTGCTAGTGATGGCATTGAGGCGATCGCACTATACGTACAGCACAAGAACGACATCCGTGCTGTGTTGATGGATATGATGATGCCGGAGATGAATGGATTAACTACGATTAAGATGTTGAAGCAAATTAATCAACATGTGTTAATTATTGCTAGTAGTGGAATGACTGAAATATCTTATAAAAATGTATTTATGGACACTAACGTCAAAGCTTTTTTGTCCAAACCCTATACGCTACAGGAATTAATCAAAACTTTACACTCAGTACTAAATCCGCAATCAATTCAATTAAAAAATTAGTCCAATCCCCATATACCTCACGAGAGTGCAATCCGCTATAAATTACAATTTTGTAATTTAACACCATAGCAAACTGTAATTTTACTTGGCTTGAATCAGTAATGTAAACAATATCTCTTTTGAAGAAAGAGCGTCAAGATGGGACATTAAGTCTTATCTGGTGGTGCAGAAGGTAACGCCTGCCATCCATATCGCTCTGTGGAAAAAAGATTTGTGATCAAGCTGGAGGTGGTTTTCTGATGGGTGAATATTTCAGCAGGCATTCGTATGAAAGGCTGTTAGTATCCGGATTAGCAAATCAAAATTGCTCTAATAATATTTTTGTACAAGAAGGTTATACTGAAACTTCTGTGACCTGTAATCATCAATCAAATGCAATGTCTATCCTAGAAAAATTTCTAGGTGTGCCATTCTTTGAAAATCTCGGCAATCTTGCTCGTAAGCGGTTGGCGACAATGGATGATGCTACTAGTCATATTTATGGTTTGTGGCTGATGTCAGGTATTAGTCGTCGCCACCCAGAAATAGAAAACGATTTTTGTTTCTGGTTCATGTCTCATGTTTGGGGTGAGCGTTTATCAGTTTTGGCATCTTACTCTGGTGTTCAGGGAATCGAATTTGATGCTTCAGTCGTCTTTAAAGATTTGTTGATGGCATTGGGTGAAAATAATTTGTCAATGCTCGACGACAAATCTATGATGAGTCTTAAGCATCTGCGTTTATTAGATAAAGTTTGGACTGGTGAAAATATGCGGGTATCTGAATTGATTGCTCTTTTAGAATTTTACAGTAGAATTATCAAAGGTGAGAGGAGTAATTGAATTGAGATGATTCCAAGGGTAATCACCCATATTGAGGATTGCCCTAAGATATCACTTGGGAGGAAAGCTATCGCCTGTGATTAAGATTAGTAGAGAATTACAAGTAAAATTAATTTTGTATAATTATAGAAACACTGTGCTGTCATAAATATGCATATTTATTAGTCAACAAGTAGTCGGTGATTCAGTCACGTACTGATGGCATTCTAGATAATGTATTTTTTTTAATAGTTAAAGTATGTTCAAGCAAAAATCGCTCTTCAATATAAAACTCACGATTATAGCCGCAATCCTGGTAGGAACCAATCTCTACATTTCCACAGCTCAAGGTAAAGCTGAAAGCCCGCAAAAACTCGTGGATGACGTGTGGCAAATCCTAGATAACAGTTATGTTGACAGCAGCTTTAACCATCAAGATTGGAAAGCAATTCGACAGCAGTATATTAGCCGTTCCTATACTTCAAAGGAACAAGCTTATCGGGCAATTGAAGAAATGGTGGCTAAGTTAGGCGATCGCTACACGACGTTTTACAATCCCCAGCAATTCCAAGCTCTAAATAGCGATCTTTCTGGTAACCTCACTGGTGTAGGGGTGGAATTGGGTGAGAATAAAAAAACACAAGCTTTAACCGTTGTAGCCCCAATTGAAGGAACGCCTGCGTTCAAAGCAGGTATTTTGCCGGATGATATAATTACTCAGATTAACGGTGAAACAACTAAGGGAATGAAATTAGAGGATGCTGTTAAGCGAATTTCAGGCCCTGTAGGAACCAATGTAGTACTGACAATTTTACGCGGTAGCCAGTCGAAAATTTTTAACCTTACCCGCGCAAATATTGCCATCTATCCTGTAACTTATAGTATGCGAACAACATCAGCAGGTAAAATTGGTTACATTCGTTTACCACAGTTTACGAGAACGGCTTCTGCAGAGATGCGTCAGGCAATTCAAGCATTAGAAAAACAGCAGGTGCAGGGTTACGTTTTAGATCTACGTTCTGATCCAGGTGGGCTGCTGGAAGCAAGTTTGCAAATTGCTAGTATGTGGCTGAAGCAAGGGGGGATTGTTTCTTTGGTAAATAGGGACAAAGTTAGAGAAAGCTACAATGCGACGGGACATCCTCTCACCAACAAACCTTTAGTAATACTGATTGATAAGGGATCTGCTAGCGCCAGCGAAATTCTGGCGGGAGCGCTGCAAGATGATAACCGTGCCACTTTAGTAGGGACTCGCAGCTTCGGTAAGGGTTTAGTTCAAGCCGTAGAACCACTGGAGGATGGTTCCGCACTGAAACTAACGATCGCTAAATACTACACCCCGAAAGGTCGAGATATCAATCATATCGGCATCGCACCAAACATTACCGTGGAGTTAACTGAGGCACAACAAAAAGCGTTATTGCAAAACAGAACTTTGGGGACATCAGCCGATCCTCAGTATGCTAGTGCTGTTGCAGACTTAAGCCAATTGATTCAGTCTAGAACCGCTAAGCAGAATTAAAAATGAAAAAAGCTTTTAGTAATTCCGTAGACGCGTAGCGCTGTAGGCGTCTGTGTTAGCGAGTCCTCTCCCAAAGGAAGACGCCAAGGGCGCTCCTAGCGTCAGGGCTTCCGGTCAAGCGTGTATAAAAGTTACGTATTAACAGAGATATATTCGGTTTGATTGGAATCACATACATCTTCAGAAAAAAAATGTATAAACGCGCCATAACGTGTTTATATAATTACTTGTTGCACGCAACTGAGAAGTATCTATCAGCGATTGTCCTTAATACAAAATTCCCTAATTAATAGCCAGAGGCTAACTCACGATGAGTAACTCAACATTACCAGATACCAAAGCCAGTCACATAAGTAAAGCATCTGAATATACAACGGATACAGTCCGTGCCTATCTTAAAGAAATTGGACGGATACCTCTGTTAACCCAGGAGCAAGAAATCTTTTTTGCCCAGCAAATTCAGCAGATGATAACAATACTTGCTGAATCAGAAAAACTGGCTATTGAATTGGAGCGTACACCGACACTACCAGAATGGGCGTTGCGGCTACATTTAAGTGAAGAAGAACTATTGGAGCAGCTAAATCAAGGGAAACGAGCCAAGCAGAAAATGATAGCGGCTAATCTCCGGCTTGTGGTGTCAATTGCTAAGCAATATCAGAAACGTAATTTAGAGTTGATGGACTTAGTTCAAGAAGGAGCCTTAGGCTTGGAGAGAGGGGTTGAGAAATTTAATCCGGCTCTAGGATACAAGTTTTCAACTTACGCTTACTGGTGGATTCGGCAAGGAATTACCAGAGCGATCGCCCAGCAAGGACGCCCTATTCGATTACCCATGCACATCAATGAAAAATTGAACAAAATTAAGCGTGTTCAACAAGAGTTAGCTCAAAAACTTGGTCGTACTCCCACGAGTAAGGAAATAGCCAATGCGCTTTCTTTAAAGCCTAGTCAGATTCGAGAATTTCTACTTTTATCTCGTCCAACGATCTCCCTCGATATTCGGGTGGGAGTAGAAAAAGAGACACAATTACAAGATTTAATCGAAGATAGCAGATCTTCTAACAATATCTATAACACTGAGGAATCTCTCAATCAGGACGTTGAAATTTTGTTATCCAATCTGTCACGTAAACAAAAAGAAGTTTTAACTTTACACTTTGGTTTAAGAGATGGGCAAGAACTTTCTCTACAAAAGATTGGTCAACGTATGGGTATTAGTCGGGAACGAGTCCGGCAGATAGAAAAAGAAGCACTCAACCTTTTACAGAAGCAGTTAATTGAGTCATAAATCAACAAAAAAGTTTAGTTGCGTCCTGATTCTTCTCCTGAAGGACAAGATAGACAAGTTGAAATTGCCTGTTTGTCTTTACTGTAGTTATCGTTGTTTTTCTAAGAACTTTTCATTTGCCTGTTTTACTCTAGAAATCCAACCTTTGTAAGAATTCACAATTTCTGAGTAGGGAACAGTTGTCTCTGAGACAAGTTGAAGCAATGAGGGGGGAAAGAATTGAGGAAATACTTGATGCATGATTTGAGTAGCCCTCAGTCTAATTAGGAACTCAATAGACATCAGTTTATTTGATAACGGAAAAGCATAGTCACTTAGCTCGACTAGTGCATGAGCATCTGGCTTTCGGCGCAGACTAAATTGCTTGATTGCATCTGCAATATTATCAGAATACTCATCTAATAATTTATTCAAGAAAGCTACATCTTCAAAGGCAGCATTACAGCCTTGGCCCAAAGAAGGAGAGGTTGCATGAGCCGCATCGCCAATCAGTAAAACGCTGTCACCATGATGGTAGCGATTGCAACGAATTGTCGAAATAGTTGAAATGGGACGATTAAGAAATGCTTCGATTTCCGATTCTGATAGAAGCTCTGCAATTTCCGGAAAGCGATCGCGAAAGAATTGCCATACTTCTTCTTTTGTAGAAAAATTGACAATGGGGTTGTTCTCACGAGGAAAGTTAACGGTTCCACTCATCAACCCATCTACATCATGCGCCAAGATGGCTGAAATCCCATCGTTGCCTCTCCAAGTATGGATATAACCTGCTTTGAGAGATGTTGCATTTTCTGCAGGTAGAAAGATGGATTTGTAGGCTGAGTGAACGTATTTTTTTTCTAATTCAAACTGGTTAGTCGAGAGAAACTGTTCTCTAACTCGCGATTGCACTCCATCTGCACCAATTAATAAGTCATAAGCAACAGTAACTTCTCCTATAGAATTGACTGCTGTATTTTCAAAGGTGACTGTTTTTGCTTCAAAATTAATCTGCTGGCATTCATGATTAAAATGAATATTGAAACGGTCGCTGTTATACTGTTTCGTCAGTATTTTCAACAGGGTGACCACTAATCGCAGGCGATCCAGAATCAGAATGGGTTTTTGCCTTGGAATCAACTGCGTTTTACCATTTTTTTGGTGATTGAGTGAGCCAGTGCATTCTAAGCTGACTGCCTCAACGGCTGCGAGAATCCCTTCAACTTTACTCAGTGCCTTTATTCCCCGTTGGTTGACAACAAGAGGATAGGTTCTAGACTTGGAAAATGGAACTGTTTGTGGGTCACTCAGACGCTCGTAGAGTTCAACGTGATATTGGTCGTCACGGCATAGCAGATAATGAGCTAGAAGAACTCCACTTGGACCCGCACCCACAATTACAACTCGCTTAACCATTTTAACACCCTAGTCTTAGTTCAACTTAACCTTTCTAAAATCCGTCTCTCAAAGAGCTACACCAATAAAGTTTGCTCCTGCAAGCTTTTGTGCCTTGAATAGAACGATCTGTTGGATTTTGACATGAGTTATCTTGGGGCCGCCGCGATCGCTGTAGACGTGAGAGTTTATGCTGATTTATCGACTATAGCGTAAGATTGCTCTCATAACGAGAACAATCTTAACAAGTAGCATTGACTCATCCTTCTTGATTTTTAATTAAAGAGTGTCAGGCGTTTTACCTTGAGTAGCATATTCTCCATACTGTTGGATGAGTTTAGCAATTAAACCTGTCCACCCTGTCTGATGGCTGGCTCCAATTCCGGCCCCATTATCACCGTGAAAATACTCATAGAAAAGGATATGATTTTGCCACTCTGGATCGGTTTGGAGTTTGTTGGTTGCGTTAAATAGTGTTTTTGTTCCTCCGTAAACAGGTCGATAACCATCACTATCTTTCATAAAAATTTTGATGAGCCGAAAAGATAAGTCTGTAGCAACATCCCAGAGACTTTTATCATTACCACCACCTATAGGATACTCTACTGTGAATTCACTACCTAAAAAGTAATTGAATATCTGGAGTGATTCAATAATTAGAAAATTCACTGGAAACCAAACTGGACCACGCCAATTAGAATTACCCCCAAACAAGCTAGTTGTAGATTCTGCTGGTTGATAATTTACTCTTCCACGTTCTTGTCCGTTAACTTCTAAAACAAAGGGATTATTCAAATAGTATTTGGAAAGAGAACGAATACCATATGGACTCAAAAACTCACTTTCCGAAAGCATTTTTTTCAGAATTTCCTTAAGTTTGTCATTTGGCGCAACAAGAGAAAGAAATACTCCTGACTTATTCTCTTTGTTTATGAGAGTAATGTTTTCATGCTGTGTCAGATCAGGACGACTTCTTATAAACCATTCAAATCGCTTTTTGAAGTCATCCTTTAAATATTTATCTACTATTTCTTGATCAAGAGTTTCAACAGCGAATAAAGGAATTAAACCTACCAGCGAACGCAGATTTATTGGGATAGTTTGCTCACCAATCTTCAAAATATCTCGATAAAATCCTTGCTCTGTATCCCAGATGTTTACATCGGAACCTCCGATTTGATTCATTGATTCAGCAATCAATAGGAAATGCTGAAAAAACTTTGAAGCCATAGTTTCATAGACTGACTCTCGCCGTGAATTTGGTGTTTCTTCTATAGTTTGAGCAACTGATTGCTTTTCTTTTGCCAATTCGACAGCTATCTTAAGCATCTTTAGGCAGTACATCGCCATCCAGGCAGTACCGTCTGATTGCTCCATATTTTCACCTATGTTCAGATGGCTTCTGTCGATTGGACCAATGTTATCTAGACCTAAAAATCCACCAGAAAATATATTTTTCCCATCAGCATCTTTACGATTAGTCCACCAGGTGAAATAAAGAGCTAACTTTTGAAAAACTTCCTCCAAAAAATCTATGTCACCTTTGCCACCACGATACATTTTTTTCTCAATTTGGTAAACTCGCCACGTAGCCCAAGCATGAACTGGCGGATTTACATCCCCAAATGCCCACTCATAAGCTGGCATCTGACCGTTAGGATGCATATACCACTCTCGTGTAAAAAGACGAAGTTGGTCTTTAGCAAAATCTGGATCAATCAAGGCAAAACTAATAGTATGGAATGCTAAATCCCAAGCAGCAAACCAAGGATATTCCCACTTATCGGGCATGGAGATAATATCCTCGTTAAACAGATGAGTCCACTGAGCATTTCTGCCGTCAAGATTTTTACGTTTTGCTGGTGGCTGCGGACCTGCTGGATCTCCATCTAGCCAATCTTGAACTACATAGTAATAAAATTGCTTAGTCCACAACATTCCTGCAAATGCTTGACGTTGTATGTCTCGCATTTCATCAGGTATATTATACGGATTGACAGCTTGATAAAATTCATCTGCCTCACGCTTGCGGTCTTCAAAGATTTTTTCAAAGTCAGTACTAAAAGGTGTTGCTAAGTTGTCTGACTCACCAAGTCGCAAATAGACTATCTTTGTTTCTGCTGGAGCAACATCTAATTGATAAAGCGCTGAAACTTTTGTCCCTTTTTGATTGGGATTAATAGCATCTTTTTGATTGTGAACAATATAATTGTTAATTCCATCTTTAACGTAAGGAGAAAGGTTTTCATCCCACCCAAGTCCTTTTTTATTTGTCTCATTCTGTGTATAAAGCATTTCTGATGGCTGTTGACAATACAACCATTTTTTTCTATCTCCTATAGATAAAGATAGTTCAGAAGAATACGCTTCGATCACTCTAAATTCAGAAGTAGCTTTTATCTCTTTCAGAGATGGTTTTTCTGGATAAATGGTAAGTTGTTGATTATTTTTTATTACCGAATACTTTTTTTGATTTTGTTCGTCAACTATTAGCCATTCATTACCTTGTTTTTGAATCTCAACTGTAGCTTTTTCAGAAAAAGAGATTGCGTAGTTTTTAAACTGTTGTTTTAAATCTTTAGATAGAGAACGATTGTCCAAATCATTTTCAAACTTGGATTGAAGGTTAAACAATCCCCAAGACCAAGTATTGCGGAACCAAAGGGTTGGTAAAAGATGTAGTGTTTTTTTCTCTGGTCCTCGGTTAGTAACGCTGATTTTAATGAGAATGTCTTCAGGAGTATTCTTGGCATACTCAATAAAAACGTCAAAATAGCGATTGTCTTCAAATATCTTTGTATCAAGAAGTTCATATTCTGGCTTGGTTTTATCATTGTTTCTATTTGTAGAAACCAAGTCATCATATGGAAACTCAGCTTGGGGATATTTGTAGAGACATTTCATGTAGGAGTGGGTAGGGGTGTTGTCAAGATAAAAGTAATATTCTTTAACATCTTCGCCGTGATTACCTGGATTAGTACTACCACCTGTTAAACCAAAAAGCCTCTCCTTTAGAATTGGATCTACACCATTCCAAAGGGCAATAGCAAAACATAGTCGCTGACGGTTATCGCAAATTCCCGCAATGCCATCTTCACCCCAGCGATAAGCACGAGAGCGAGCTTGATCATGGGGAAAATAGTCCCATGCTGTGCCATCAGTACTGTAATCTTCTCGCACCGTTCCCCATTGGCGATCGCTCACATAAGAACCCCACCGCTTCCAATATTTAGTGTGATTGCGATCCTCTACCAGTCTTATTCCTTCCTGAGTTTGCTCTATTTGTGTCATTGCTTTCTCAAATTTCCCTAATATATAGAAACAGGCTTATCTTCTAAAAAGGCTTTGAATTCCAAATTTGATGAGAAATTTTCCAAATGCCAATTTCATTTCACAGTAACCATATTGCCCAAAGTTAGAGCCACCTGCCTTTTACAAGCTAGTTTAAATGCAGCAACTTGCTGGTATATACAGTATTTTTACTGAAACTCAGTAATTTGATCAGTGTAGATTCATATATTAGGAACCAGCGACTCACCGTTGAAATATCTGCGCTGTTCAGTAGCGTGGATTGAAAGGTGATTATTTTTGCTTGACTTCACGCAACTTTCTCTTGTTATTGTGGGTATTTTCTCTTGTGTCCGTTTTATTACTTATAATTAATGGAAATACTGAACCCCACCCCCGTCGCAAGCAGAGAGGAGAGCAAGGAGTGTAGTAGTGCAATTTATCAGTTCTGGTATCGCAATGAATTACTTCTCAATAGATGTTTTAATTCCTGATAAAAAGTCAGTAAAATTTCGCTAATAGTTCGGTTTGCCGAATAAAGTAGTTCGGTAAACCGAACTACTCTATCTTTAATAGGGAGTAAGTGAAATTTCAACGGTAAAAGCTGCTACTCTTGCGACGGCTTCGCCTACAACCTTCATAAGACTTGAAAAATGGCTTAGATCCGCCATACCGCCACTGGCAATCGAACAAGCGATCGCCACCTAGCTCAAAAGCACGTCTCTACACTCGTGCTTAGCTTGACGCATAATTCATTTCCCTTGATGTCTAATTGCTCACTGGTATGAAAATCATGCATTGAGAAAACGTGCTGTTATTCGATTCATGAATTACGTAGAAACACTTGATTACAATTTATTGATTTTGTTAAATTTACTGAAATTTGGTGAAAATTTTAATGTAACGATAAATGCACTGTTTACCTGATTTTTCCGGATTTATTCAGTGGGGGCAAAACATGAGTAAAGATACTGGCTGAAATGCTGATGGAGCATTGATTTTTTGGGAACTTACTGGGGAATGGAAATGTCGATGTGGCAATAGGCATGAAAAAATTTTGTGATTTACTGACAGATCTACTGACATTTCCAGGTACTGACTGTTAGAATGCGCTTGCCCTATATATTTTAGTGGCATCTACCATTGCAATTGCTAAAAAAACCCTTTTATTAAATCAGCACAGAGCAATGAATACCGTTTTAGTAACAGGATCAGCTGGGTTAATTGGCTCCGAATCAGTTAGATTTTTTTGTGATCGCGGCTTTAAAGTTGTTGGAATTGACAACAACATGCGGCAGGTTTTTTTTGGCAAAGATGCATCGACAGAATGGAATCGCGATCGCCTGATACAGGATTATGGCAACCAATATATCCATCATAACGTTGACATTCGCGACCACGAGGCAATCTCCCGAATATTTCAAACCTATAATAAGGATGTAAGTCTGATCATCCATACTGCGGCTCAACCTTCCCATGATTGGGCAGCGAAAGATCCTTACACCGACTTTACAGTCAATGCCAATGGCACCTTGGTATTACTAGAGAATACCCGCCAACATTGCCCGGAAGCAGTCTTTATCTTTTGCTCCACCAATAAAGTGTATGGAGATACTCCTAATTTATTGCCACTGGTAGAGCAGGAATTGCGTTGGGAAATTAAGGAAACGCATCGCTACTCCCTGGGTATTGATGAAACCATGAGTATTGATAACTGCAAACACTCGCTGTTTGGAGCTTCTAAGGTAGCAGCAGATCTTTTAGTGCAAGAATACGGCCGCTATTTCAACATGAAAACAGCTTGTTTCCGTGGGGGATGTTTGACTGGCCCCAGTCACTGTGGTACAAAACTGCATGGCTTTCTATCTTACTTGATGAAAAGTACCATCACGGGACAGCCTTATGAAGTGTATGGCTATAACGGCAAGCAGGTTCGGGATAATATCCACAGTTACGATTTAGTCAATGCTTTCTACCACTTTTATCAAACTCCACGGGTAGCTGAAGTGTATAACATCGGCGGCAGTTCCTTCAGTAATTGCTCAATGTTAGAAGCAATTCAGCATTGTGAAGCCATAGCTGATAAAAAGCTGAGCTGGAACTATGTGGAATCGAATCGTATTGGAGATCATATCTGGTGGATTAGTGATGTGCGTAAATTCAAGAGTCACTATCCTAGCTGGGAGTTAACCCACACAGTAACGGATATCTTAAAAGAGATGTTTGCCGAGAATGTTAGTCGGTGGAATTAAAAATAGACAGGTGATGTTTCTATTTTTAATTCCTTGTTGTTTTTGGATTTGCTCCTCATGTTTAAAAAGCTATTTCGGCAAAAAGTTTTTAAGTTTCTTATAGGTGGCGGTGTAGCAGCAGGTATTAATTTACTGCTCATATTTGGTTTGATTGAGTGGCTAGGATTTCACACGCCTACCTTGCGCAATGTCGCTAATGCAGTATCAATCGAACTGTCGCTGTTAGCAAGTTTTTTCATCTACCGGATTTGGGTTTGGCCAGGAGGTGCTTGGACTGTGAGAGAGGTGTTATGGCGACAAATTCCCCTTTACCATGTTTCTGCTGGGACTGCCGTAGTTGCTCGGATCTTTTTTATCTTTCCCTTATTAGATTGGTTGAGAATCAATTACGTAATTAATACGTTAGTAGGTGTACTGGTGAGCGCGGTTCTTAACTATTTGATTAGCGATCGCTTAGTCTTTAAAACTCCAGTTCACCCTTCTGGGCGACAAGCAGAATTTTCTTCAGAAATTCATTATCCTGAGGGATTAGCTCCTGCACTGGCAAATCGCTCTCCTTTACCAAAAATCTCTCAAACAGAAAATTCAAGAACGATTAAAGTTTTCTCGATTGTGATTCCTGCTCACAATGAAGAGGGTTGTATCGTACCGACTATTGAAGCCATCAGTCAGATCCTAGAAGAAGAAAGGATTGCTTACGAAATTGTGGTTATCAATGATAACAGCCGCGATCGCACTGAAGAACTATTGCAACAGATGAGTTCTCAAAATAGCAAAGTGCGTTATCTCAATAACTATTATCCCAACGGTTTTGGCTTTGCTGTGCGTTGCGGGTTAGAGAATTTTCAAGGAGATGCAGTGGCGATCGTCATGGCAGACAGTTCAGATGCGCCAGAGAATATCGTTGATTACTATTACAAGCTACAAGAAGGTTATGACTGCGTGTTTGGTTCTCGGTTTATTCGGGGGGGTAAAGTCATTGATTATCCTGCTCACAAATTAATAGTAAACCGCTTAGCCAATTTGTTTATTCAAATTTTATTCGGATTGAAGTTTAATGACATAACTAATGCCTTTAAAGCATATCGTCTGGAAGTAATTGACGGAATTTCACCTCTTCTATCTCACCATTTTAACCTAACAGTGGAAATGCCACTTAAGGCGATTGTTAGAGGATATTCCTACGCAACTATCCCCATTACTTGGCGTAATCGCAAAACAGGTATATCCAAGTTAAAGTTGAAGGAGATGGGTAGTCGATATTTATTTATTGTCCTTTATGCATGGTTAGAAAAATATCTTTCTCGAGGAGACTATCAGCGGAATAATACTCAGTTGGTTGAGCAAAACCGAAACTATTTTAGCCGTAACTAATTACAGAAATGTTTATAACCTATTTTTAAAAAGTTCCCCCTAATTTGTATATTAAGGGGATTACGATGATTTAAATAATCACTTTAAATAATAATATTAAGAGGGATTTAAAAGTATAGTAATGCTAAATATTGAAAATTTTTATAAATCAATTAGAATCAAATTTTTTTTTTGTTGGTCTATTCTAATGGTTTT
>JAQYWO010000207.1 GCA_029379215.1 Rhizonema sp. PD37 | reverse complement strand
GTTAATGCACGTCTGTGGTGGATGCTTTAAAGCCTTGAGACTGTAACAGAACTTCATTTATAGCAAATAAGTAAGCATTCAGTTATCAGTCTTTCTCTCGAGAGCGAGACGCTATGCGAACAGGTGACTTTTGTTCCGACTTCGCTCAGGCATGGAAATTCCACTGTATACATGCTATCACTATCAACTTACATGAATGTTAATAACTTTATGTATGTAAATTTTTTCAACGAAATTCTTGAATAATCGCTTTCTAGAGAAAGGCACTTCAGATACTCATGAGGAATGCACTCTTTCCAATAACTAATGAATGTTGCTTGCAGTGACAGTGGAAAATGCACTTTTTACGTGCTGTCTTTTAAGGATCTCTCTAGGGACAACCCGAAAGAGTCAATTTGTCATTTCGCTCTCAGAACAGTATATTGATTTGACATAGACGAATTGGTTGTAATGTTGAATTAGAGAATTCACATGCGTAAAATTTAGAGAATTAGGTCAGCGCTCAGCTGTTTGTGCAAGAATATCTGCGATGAGCGTCTTAGAAGAAATGTATTCCAATGAGATTCAACTTTATGTACTCGATACCCTTGCTTGAAATAAAGCTGCCGTGCTTGATGGTTATTGTCCAAAACATGAAGGTATAAGTGTTGAAATCCCCAGGAAAGAGCAACTTTTTCGCAAGCTTTGAGCAATCCTGAGGCAACACCTTGCCTGCGGTATTTTGTGGCGATCGCTAGATTGGATACATAAGGAAAACTTTTCCCAACCTGTGTCCAGGAGTCACTGAAACGTACAGTGAGTTCTACAGTTCCCATCAAGTTATCACTGACATCAGTAGTTTTCTCAACGGCAACCAAATAGATGTGATGGGGAGCGGATGATGTTAGACGGTGCCTTAAATCTTCATAAATGCCTAAACGTAGTAATGGAAAAGCCCATCCCCACAAACCTTGTTGCGAGTAAAAGCTTTCAGCAATGATTTGAGAAACACCAGTCAAATCAGCAGGTAAAGCTGCACGGATTTGGAACTGGTAGGAAGCGTCGGTGGCACTAGATGTGACCAACTCTTGGCTAGATGGGTGAAAAAACCAGGGTGTCAAGGCTAGTTTAATTTTGATTTTATGCGACAAAAATCTTCTCAAATATCCTAAAACACTATCTAAACCTGTATGAAAACTTTAAGCTATATAAATTGTCATCAGGGGTGCTTTCTAGATAGGAGAGGGTAAGGGTGTAGGGGAATCCCAGAAATAAATTTCTCTTGATTAAATGAGGATAATGGTTAATATCTCCATAAATCAATTTAGGCAGGCACTGGGGCGGTGAATCAGTGCGCTTGCAGTGCATCCTTACACCCTTACACCCTTATTGTCCCACAGACCTATAGCGGACGCATTGTTCTAATTGCTAAATTGGAATAGCAATTTGTTTCATAGTATACTTTGCTCTTTAATTTTATTGTTGTATTATTGCTAACTCCGATGAAAACCATAAATAAAATTTACGTTCCAAGTGTTAGTGCCAGTGCTGTGGCGGGAAAACTTAGTATGCAGTTCCATCGGGATTTTTCTATCAGCAATAAGTTTTGTGTACTTTATTATACTATTCATCTTGGAGGTGAGGGAAGATTTGGCAAGTCAGCAGCAATTTTGTCAGACAGAAAGTAAATTATTAACCAAATTGGGTTTCGTTAAATTGGCTCAAAAAACAGGTAACAGAAAAAATGTGGTTAGAGGTTCTACTCAGGAACACTCCTTGCTTCGATTCGCTTAATCATGAGCGGCAGTCGCCATAAGTGGAAAAACATCTTATAGAAGCAGGACTTACCATAACACTGGCTCCTCAGCACCACTAAAAGAGTTTCTCCCAAGCTACGTATCTCGAAATACATTTTTATTTGGTTTTTAATAAATAAAATTAGGGGCTTTAAACCCAGTGGTAGAGAGCAGATCAAAAATCAATATCCCTTCTGCCTTCTGCCCTCTGCCCTCTGCCTTTCTTCGGTAAAAGTCCTTCTCAACACTTATGTAAGCAAACAAAATTATTACTCAAAATGCTCTGCTCTCAACTGACTCAGAACACTTCTTACCTGATCAGATTATTCTTTATCCGACTGCCATTGCAGCAGGAAAGCGGTGCATGAAATCCCAAGCAAACAGTAAGCCTAAAATTTTGGTTGTTGATGATGAACTTGACAACCTTGACTTGCTTTACCGCACCTTTTACCGCGATTATAAGGTGCTGAAGGCAAGTTCAGGTCCAGCCGCTCTCGAACTGCTGGCACAAGAGGGAGATGTATCCGTAATTATCTCCGACCAGAGAATGCCGATGATGAGCGGTACAGAATTTTTGAGCCTCACAGCGACTCAATATCCAGATATCATTCGGATTATCTTAACCGGCTACACTGATGTCGAAGACTTGGTGGAAGCAATAAATGCTGGTAAGGTATTTAAATATGTCACCAAACCGTGGGAAGCTGATGAACTCAAAGCAGTGGTACGCCAAGCCTTGGATACCCACAATGTTTTAAAAGCACGTACCCGCGAACTCACTCGCACACTACGTCAGGAATCACTGCTGAACACCGTTACAAATACGATTCGCAGTGCCTTAGATTATCGGCAAATTCTGCAAATCATTGTGGACACTGTCGGTCATATGCTGGAGGTGGACGTTTGTCTCTTACGTCCTTTTCAAGATGAACGTTTAGTGGATGAAGGTTTCATTTACCAAAAGCAAGGAAGTGAGAATGGGGATAAGGTGGAAGAGACAGAAAGTAGGAGAGTACAACAGGGAGAGGCAGGGACAAGAAATTTCTCCCCTTCCTCCCTACTAGCTCAAACAATTTGGGAAACCCGCGAAGTCCAAGTTATTAACGATGCGCTAACAGATCCACGCGTTCAGGGTGATCACAAACTTTTGGATCGCACTACAGCTTTTGCTACAGATAACATTTGCTCTAGCTTAGTCGTGCCATTAATTTGCCGACAAGAACTGATGGCTGTACTCGCACTGCATCAATGTGAGCATATCCGTCTTTGGGGGGATGATGAAGTGCAACTTGTAATGGTAGTAGCAGATCAAGCAGCTCTTGCTTTGTCTCAAGCCCGTGCTTATGAGCAAGTACATGCTCTTGCCAAGCGGGAAGCCCTCATTAATACAATTACCAGCGCTATTCGTTCTAGCTTAGATCCTCAAGATATTTTCGCTGCTATCACCCAAAAACTAGGACAAGCTCTACAAGTCGATGGCTGTGTTTTGTCTTTGTGGACTGAGGAAGATGATTTTGTTCAGTCTGTCGGCTTGTATGACAGTTCTCAAGATCCAAATGCTGAAAATCAGAAGAATGGAGAGCAAGGCTCTCTCGCTCTACCCAATTCAAAGACGCACATTCAGGAAAATCCCATCCTACAAGAAATTTTACGAACACATCAGCCAGTGGTATTTACGGATACAACACAAGCTACTATAGAAATTAAAGGGTTTGATTTACCTTTAAAAGTGCCAGCAAGATCGCTTATGGTTGTGCCTTTACTAGCTGATGGTAAAAGCATCGGCAGTATTACTCTATGTGAAGGTGGCAGAACACGCTCCTGGCTCTCATCTGAAATTGAGTTAGCTAAAGCAGTAGCAGCTCAAGCAGCGATCGCAGTGCAGCAGTCTCGCCTTTACCAAAAAACTCGCGAACAGGCTGAACGCTTGCTGCAACTAGACAAACAAAAAACCGAATTTTTCCAAAATATTTCCCACGAATTCCGCACACCGATCACCTTGATTCAAGGCCCCTTAGAGTCAGCAGTAGCAAGTCAGGAGGGATTGTCGCACGCTCAAAGCGAGATCGCCCTCCGCAATTCCCGCCGCCTGCTGCGACTGGTTAATCAACTGCTAGATCTACAACGTCTAGATGCAGGTAGGATGCAGCCTAGTTTCCGTCCCTGCGATTTAGTAGAGTTTGTGAGCCAAATTGTCGAGTCTTTTCACCCCTACTGCGAGAAAAAAGGACTGCATCTAGTTTCCCAAATGGATGAATGTCCCACTGTCTATTTGGATCTGGAAAAATTTGATAAGGTTGTTTACAATCTCTTATCAAATGCCATGAAGTTTACGCCTGTTGGCGGAACTATCCGTGTTACCATACAATATACAGGTAACAATTGTAAATTCCAAGTACAAGATACTGGAATTGGCATCGTCACTGAACAAATTCCTCATCTATTTGAGCGCTTCCGGCAAGCTGAAGGTTCAGAAAATCGCTCGTATGAAGGTAGTGGTTTGGGATTGGCTTTAGTCAAAGAATTAGTGGAACTTCATGGCGGTACAGTCACTGTAGAATCAGTTTACGGTGAGGGAACGACATTTACCGTAGAGCTTATGCCAGGAACCGCTCATCTACAGAGACAACAAGTACTGGAAGTGCCTTGTGAAGTCAATTCGAGTCGCGCTCATGTAGAGTTGGCGGCTCTAGAACTTTTAGAAGCTGAGGAAAACCACAGTGATGAAATTTTAGAACGAGAAACTAATAATACACAATCTACTATTTTAGTCGTAGATGATAACCCCGACCTCCGTGCATATGTATCTGGTATTCTGCGTGCTAACGGGTATCAAGTGCGAACGGCTCGTGATGGTTCAGAGGGTTTTCAGATAACTAAAGAAATTTTGCCCAGCTTAATTGTCAGCGATTTGATGATGCCTTTAGTCTCCGGACACGAGATGATTCGCACAATCCGCAATGAGGAGCAGATAAAAGGAACACCAGTAATTTTACTGACAGCTAAAGTGGATGAGGAAACTCGCATTGCCAGCACAGAACACGGTGCGGATGCCTATTTAGCTAAGCCTTTTAATGATCGGGAACTTCTCGCTGAGGTACGAAATCTTTTAGCCTTGAAGGAAAATGAACGCCGGGTTGTGGAGTTAAATACTTATCTCACAGAGTCAGTACTAAAGCGCTTTTTGCCACCAGCTTTGGTACAAAAAGCTGCAACAGGAAATTTAGCCTTGGATTTACGCCCGGAGCCACGCTTAATTACAGTTTTATTTAGTGATATTGTGGGTTTCACTCAACTAGCAAATACCTTAAGATCCCGACGCGTAGCAGAGTTACTGAATGAATATTTAGAAGAGATGACACGAGCGGTGTTTGATAACGGGGGCACCGTTGATAAATTTATGGGAGATGCCATTTTAGCTTTGTTTGGAGCGCCAGAAGAACTCACACCCAATGAACAGGTACGCCGTGCTATCGGCACAGCTAGAGGAATGCTGCGATCGCTTGAGCAGTTAAACCAGAGGTGGCAAGAGCAAGGTTTGTTGGACATCGATAAACACAATGCCGTTCAATTTCGCTGTGGTATCCATCAAGGCACCGCAGTTGTCGGCATGTTTGGTAGTGTTGATCGCGCTGACTACACAGCAATTGGTCCTAGTGTGAATATTGCGGCAAGATTACAACAAGTCGCAGCTCCTGGTACGATACTTGTTTCTGCTGCTGTAGCAGATTATTTACAAGAAGATGAAATTATTAAACACAGTCTTTTAGAGCTTAAAGGAGTAGATGAAACAGTTCTTACCTTCGCTGTGACGAAGAGAGTTAATAGCAAATAGTAAATAGCAATTAGTGATGACACAATTAGTTTTTGACAAAAGCTCGATTCCAGATAAAACATGGAGAAGACACACTGACTCACCCGGTTTGTGGATTGCGATCATTATAAGTTCTGTCGCTCTACACTTGCTGCTATTTTGGTGGATGTATGCAAAGGTGTTTAGCCGCGTTCAACAGAAATCATCATCCGTTACCGCAATTGAATTAGTGGATATTTCTTCTAAATCACATTCAAAAACGAGACTGCAATCAAAAGTAAAACGTGTTTCACCCCACCTACAATCTACAACTCGAAGATCTGTATCAGCTAGTTTACCAAAGCACGTTACACAACCAAAGCAAGTCGCTCCAGAGAATTTAACAACAGAACCTCCTTTGGAATCCGAAGATCAAAGTACAATTGCTTTCGCTAAAAATAAAACCGCGATCGCTTCTCAACATCGCACCACAGTCCCTGTATCCAAAAAAACTGTCAAAAAAACAGCAATAACAGCGATCAAAGACAAGCTAAACCCCGAAACCATCTACAAATCAGAACCAAAGCCGCCAAAAACCACTGACACTCCTAAGCGAGTCACTGCAAAAATCTTCACCAAGACTCCCCTCCATCAAAATTTCGAGCCAACACCTCTCCCAAAAACTCCGATTCATAAACATGGAGAGGCGAAACTTTCATCAAAAACTCCCATTCATCAAACTTTTGAGCCGACACCTTCATCACAAACTTCTGTTAATAAACAAACAGTTCCATCACCACAAACGCCTCTTGGTCAACAAGATCCACTATTATCAAGCCAGACGCCTGATACTACAGCTTCAACAAACACCGCTTCCACAACACCTTCTCCTGAGACAAGCGAACAACCACCATCAAACTCAATCACAGGTTCAACAATTCGTCTTCCCGGACAGCCACAAGAACACGTTAAGGTTGGAGAGGCAACATCATTAGATAAAAAAGGGGGAGGACTAGTCGTAGCCACTTGGGAAGTTGAACCAAGCAAGGTAGACATACAAGATAGTCCGGCTAAACCAATAGGAAATCTGAGAGAAAAATTATTGGACTTCCCCGGACTCAGCACACAAGGTAATTTTCAGCCAACAGATTTTAAAGTTTCACTGGTGATAGATGATACAGGAAAAATACAGTTAATCATTATTGATCCACATATACCAGAACAAAAAAGTAGTAAATATCACCAGTACGTACAACAACTTTTTCAAGATGAAAAATTTATCCCGGCGACGAATGCTGATGGGAAAAAACCACCTCGAAGCAATCTCCTGCTCCATATAAAAATACAGAGTCGCTAACTTGATTTTTCCTGAAGGTTGTGTTATGTTAGTATAGAATTAAATATGTTGCGGGTGTAGTTTAGTGGTAAAACCATAGCCTTCCAAGCTATTGATGCGAGTTCGATTCTCGCCACCCGCTTAATGATAATGTTAAGTCTAGAGTTATATGTACTTGTGGAGAAATAGCATTTTGCATTAAAGAATTGCCTTTGTGATTGGCATATTAAACACACATCTCTCCTCAGGTGTCCACTTTTTACTTAACGCTCATTTATTACTCTCGCTTCTATTAAATTTGAAACCATATTTTTAGGATAGTCCGCCTAAGCATAGTTTGTTGGTGCAGCGGTGATTTCTAGCTACCTTGATTATTCTCTCTCCAGAGTCATATAATAGCGCTAAAATAATACAGCTTATCTATAGTGTGTAAAAATATAAACTGCGCTTATACAGTATTATATACCTAATCTAACATCCAAAAAGAATAAAGATTTAGCTCAAGCTATGCCAATGTAAACTCTATCCAAAAACCTTCGACCCACATAATTGCCAGACTAGGAACGGTAAATATACTTCTACCACTTCAACCAGATGCTTAAGCTTGAATGTTTAAGAGAATGTTTATTTGCCTAACGCATAAGAGAAACATAGGCGATGGCAAAGGTATGGGGTTTGGCTGTGAAAGGACATTCGTAACTCAGTAAGCTATATTATTTGTATTCGGGTTTACTACTTAGGAATAAAGTGTCATTGAAGTGTAGATTTAAGTTTCGCTGTGCTACTGCTTGATATTTCTCAATTTCAAGTGTGGTAAGCATCACTGACTAATGGTCGCAAGTCGGTTAATCTGTAAGAAGAAAGGTTTTTAATTGGTAATGCCAAATTGTAAAAATGAAGCTACCAGATTATGAAAGAGTAATTTATGAGCTAAATCCTCTCATAGAGGTTGTGGCTCAAATTAGATTCCCTACTATTTTGAAAATTACTAGTCAGCAACCTGTAGATTTTCAAGATACTGTTAGGTTTGATTACCCAATTTTTGAAGCTTCTAGAAACTTACAAGTACCAATTGATTTATCTAATATTTTAACACAATTTAGTTCAAATGCTGTAAGTCATTTGACTTACCAATTTAAATCGGAAGACTTGAAGTGGCAACTTACCATAGATCAAAATTCAATTACACTTGTAACTACTGAGTATCAAAGGTATGAGAATTTTGTGAGCCGGTTCAAGACGGCTGTAGAAACATTTGAGGATATATATAATCCATCATTTTACTCGCGCATAGGATTGAGATATCGTAATTTAATTATTAGGTCTAAATTAAAGATTCCTGATAAAGAATGGTCTAGCTTAATACCTAAACATATCGCTTTTGAATTAAATACTCCGGAAATTGCGGATTCCATCCAAACCTTTATCAAGAATATACAATTGAACACTGAATTTGGTCAGGTAAATTTTCATCATGGACTTGTTAAGATTAGGGACACAGAAAAAGAACGAGATGAAGTCGCTTATTTGTTAGACGCTGATTTTTTTACTGAAGGTAAAATAGAAAGAGGTGAAAATGTCTGGAATATACTTGACAAGTCAAACCGCACAGCCAGAAATCTCTTTCGTTGGAGTATCACCGACGATTTGCACTATTCAATGCGACCCAAAGCAATATAATGCTATGCATATGATAACTGGCGGCACTCAGAACCGAAATATAATTGGACAAAGGTATAAAGTTTTATCAAATAATAATCAAACACCTGATTGGCAAGATTTAGTAACTAATACTCATAATTTAAAAATTGAAATTTCAATTGAATCTCCTTTTAGTAGTGAATTCTCCAATCAACTCAATCAAAATAGCGAGCTTTTGGTTAAGTGCTTAACATTACTTAGTCTACTTCTTGTAACTTCATCAGCAGGTTTGCAAGAAGCGTCGGAAACTCTGGAGAATATTGTGGAATATTATCGAGATAGTATGTCAGATTTACAACAGACTACTTTGCCTCACGAACTGAAAGTAACTAAAGGCAATATAGTATCTAGTGTAACAAGACCACCTCTAGTTATAGATTTAGATTAATTTCTGCTATGCCGGAAAAACTAATTTATAGAGCCTCTAATGAAACAGAGGCAATTCGGCAGGGAGAAATTTTGACTGGAGTAATACAGTTAAAACCTATACTAGGGGAAAGCTCTCCAAACTTCGAGAATGTTGATTTAGAACGAAAAATTCATCCTTATGTAATTGTAGTTAGCCAAGACTGCGATTTAGACTGGGACTATACGGCTCGGCAAACCAATTCTCAACCTAATAAATTGTTGAATTCTATAATTTTGTGTGAAGTTTATGCGGCTCAGGAAATTCGTTCTAATAAAATTAATCCTGAGATGAATGCACAACAATGGAATTTAGTAAAAACTAACAGGCATGAACAGTATCATTTTTTTGAAAAAGTTCCTCCAGAATGTGAAGTTATCCAGCAAGGATTACCAGAATTAACAGTAGACTTTAAAAAAGTTTTTGGTATAGAAGCTGAATTTTTATACAAACAATTAGTAATTAAAATATCTCAAAGACGAACAGTTCTTGTAAGTCCATATTTAGAACATTTTTCTTATCGTTATCGTTGTTTTCATGGGCGAGTTGCACTTCCTTTTCCATATGAGAGTGAAAAAGAAGGATAAGAGCAGAATATCTTTCCGTTATCCTTTTTTACAGTGTTTTATAGAAAGAGTGAATTTTTGAGCAATTGCTTGGCTGATCCAAAGCTACTATCGAACCTTACCAGGAAGACATCTCGCCTCAAATATTGCAGCTACACTACATAACTCAGCAGCTTAGCGGTGTTTTCTTCAAACCAATCTTCCAATAGCAGCATTTTTGTCACTCCATCCAATACGCTTTGGTAAGTCACTTTCCCCTCGCGTAGCCATCCTGTCCAATAGACAATGCAGCTTGCCTGCTGTAAGCGCCAAACTAGGGTTAGTGCTTCCAACTCCAACGGTGAAAGGGAAACGTGTTTAGCATAGCCAGTGCTGAAAGCTTTGATAAATTCCCAACGAGGCGCTTCCTTTGAAGGCATTCGGGAAAAATGGTCGAGAGCGGCAACATAATCCATTAACCGCAAGTCATTAGTAGCGAACTCAAAGTCTAAAATCCCAACGACACGGTTCTCTGTTAGCAGAACGTTAGGGCACAAGAAATCGGCATGAGTTGTCTGAACAGGAAGCGTATTGTATAGCTTAGGTGCAACTTCAATCACTTCTGTCAGTGTCTTAGTGATGCGCTGCTGCTGCGTTAGAGGTAGTTCAAGTAACTGTGGTATTTCAAATGGATCTGTTACAAGTGGATGAATATGACGGAGGTTTCCCCACGCAGGTAACTGAGAAAGTTTCCCATCAGAATCAAAGCTAGCAAGGGCGTGGTGCAATTCTCCGAGTGCTCTGCCGACAGCATGAGTATGGTAAAGATGGTTGCGAAGAGCTGGCTCACCTGAAATGAAAGGGAGCAAAGCAACGCGCAGCAATAAGTTATTTTGATTGAATAGAACCTGTGTTTCACCTAACGCGGTTGGTACAGGAGTTGGAACTACAAACGACAAATCCAACTTTTGCAGGTGTGCCAGCAGTGAATGTTCGTACTGAATTTGTGTAGTGGTTGTATCTTTGTTGTACAGCTTCAAGACAAATTTGCCTGCCTGTGTTTCCACAATAAAAGTTGTGTTAACTGTGCCTTGATTTGTCGGTTGAAGTGTTAAAGCACCAGGAAACGACCAGGCATCCAGCAGTTTAATTACAGATTTTTCAGATAACTGTATCTTAGATTTTTCCATAACCAAATAAAGCTTTCAATGCTCACTTGAGACAAAAATAGGTTCCTAAGAAAACTGAGGAACCTATCACAAAAGTGAATGATTAATAATAATCTTTAACCAAACTTACCACTGATATATTCTTTAGTTGCTTCTTGCTGGGGATTTTGGAATATGGTTTCTGTGCGATCGTACTCAACAAGGTAGCCAGTACGATTTCCTTTTTCTGAGGTTTGGACGTTAAAAAAGGCAGTCATATCCGATACCCGCGACGCTTGTTGCATATTGTGAGTAACGATGATGATCGTATATTGTTCTTTGAGTTCGTGCAGCAAGTCTTCAACCCGTAGGGTGGAAATGGGGTCAAGAGCTGAGCAAGGTTCATCCATTAAAATCACATCAGGCTGAGTAGCGACTGCACGTGCAATACACAAGCGCTGTTGTTGTCCACCAGATAAAGATAAGCCACTTTGGCGCAATTTATCTTTGACTTCGTCCCACAAAGCTGATTGTCTGAGCGATCGCTCCACCAATTCATCCATATCACCTTTGAAGCCATTGATTCTTGGTCCAAAAGCAACATTTTCATAAATCGATTTCGGAAATGGGTTTGGTCTTTGAAACACCATCCCAATCCGACGACGCACCTCTACAGGGTCGATATTTGCTGCATATAAATTTTCACCGTTGTAATAAATATTACCTTCAGCCCGAAACCCACTAATTAAATCGTTCAAGCGGTTATAACAGCGTAGCAAGGTGCTTTTGCCACATCCAGACGGACCAATAAAAGCTGACACGCGATTTTTAGGGATGTCCATCCAAACATCACGTACTGCTAAAAAAGTTCCATAATATACATTTAAACTTTCTGTACGTAAGACAGTTTCAGTTTGATTAGCACTGCTGGTATCCCGAATGTTAGTCGCCATAATTGGTGGTTATTAATTTAACTGTAGTTCAATTTGAAATTTGGTTTTTTTAGTTAATTTTGCGACTGGTTGCCCAGCGAGCGATGATACTAGTCAGTAGAACCAGCAACACCAAAATCAAAGATGCCGCCCAAGCTATTGACTGTTGGTTTTCATAAGCAGAGGTGGCGAATTGGTAAACCAAAACAGCCAGAGATGCAGTGGGTTGGAATAAAGTAGTAGACCAATACTGGTTAAATTGAGCAGTAAATAGTAAAGGTGCTGTTTCTCCAGCCGCACGGGCAATTGATAAAGTTGCCCCAGTCACAATTGCTGGTATAGCTGCGGGCAAAACGACTTGTGTCACTGTTTGAAAGTTCGTTGCGCCTAAGCCCACAGCTGCTTGTCGCAAATCTTGTGATACTAACTGTAAGGCTTCATCAGTCGTGCGGACAATAATCGGTAACATTAAAATCGCCAAAGCGAATCCTCCAGCTGTAGCTGAGAATCCATGTGTTGTCAAGACCACAACAGCATAAGCAAAGACTCCCGCAATAATCGAGGGAACTCCGCTCAACACATTCGTAGCAAAGCGAATCCAGCGAGCTATTTGCTTAGAGCTAAACTCTGTCAAATAAATTGCTGCCAATACTCCAACAGGAATGCTGATCAAAGTCCCGATTCCTACCATAATCAGGGTGCCGATAATCGCATTGCCAAAACCTCCTCCCTGTAGTTGCCCTGCTACTGGTGGTAAGTCAGTAAAAATGCTTAAATTTAGACTGCTGAAGCCTTTAATGAGGACGTAAGAAAGCACTGCCAATAAAGGCAAAAGAGCTAACACCCCACAAACAAATGCTAAAACTGTCATCACCGTGCTAAATAGCGTTCTCTTAGACGTAGGAGATCGAGTCAGATTACTGCGAGTCAATCCGGTTGAAGGCTGATTTGGAACAGAACTCATAATTGAAACACCAAAATTTTAGAGTCGCTTCACTCGCAGAACGATGTACTCTGCCAAAATGTTAACGATCAAAGTCAACACAAACAGAACCAATGCAGCGTACATTAGAGATGCAATTTGCAGACCACTAGCTTCTGCAAACTGACTTGCCAATAGAGAAGAAATTGTGTTACTTGGTGCAAACAGCGAGGCGCTAATGTCGTTAGCGTTACCAATTAACATTGTGACAGCCATAGTCTCTCCCATTGCCCGACCTAGTGCTAACATCACAGCACTGACAATGCCAGAAAAGGCAGCTGGGATGAGAACTTTAAAAATTGTTTCCCAACGAGTTGCTCCCAATCCCACAGCAGCTTGACGCAAACTAGATGGTACGGCAATCAGCGCATCGCGGGAAATGGCTGTGATGATTGGTAAAGTCATAATTGCTAAGATGACTCCAGCTGGAAATAATCCTGGTCCTGTAGGAATGGTACTAAAAATTGGTAGCCAGCCAAAGGTGTGATTGAGCCATTGTCCCACAGGTGTGATTAAGGGAATTAAAACGAAAATTCCCCATACACCGTACACAACACTAGGAATAGCTGCTAGCAATTCAACCAAGAAAGTTAGTACAACCTGGACAGGCGTTGGTAACAGATTTTCGCTCAGCAATAGAGCAGTACCTACACCAATGGGGACAGCTATCAATAGCCCAATCAAAGCACTCACTAAAGTTCCGTAAATGTGAGGGAGAACGCCGTAGTCATTAGTGACCGGGTTCCAAGCGCTTTTCACTAAAAAGCTGGGACCAAATTTCAGGATCGCTGGGAAAGCTTGAATGCCAACTTGAATTGCGATCCATATTAAAACACCAGCGATCGCCATCGCAAAAATCCGCGTCAGCCAAATAAAGCCACGATCTAGGAACTTCTCTCCGGACGTAAGAGGTCTAACTATTTGTTGACGATTCTGAGCTTGTGTGGTCATGAATAATTTAACCAGTCAACGGTAGAAAAAGTGGGAGCGAACAAAACCTGTCATTGGTCACTAGTCATTCATAAATGACAAAAAACAAATGATCAAAGACTATTAACAATTACTTAGTATTGCTGGCGCTATTACCGTTAGCACTACCGCCTACGGAGATTTTATAATCAGGGCTGATAGCATCGGCTGCTGTTGCCACTTTCTGTACCACAGCTGGAGGTAGAGGAACATATCCTAGTTGTGGAGAGACTTTTTGACCTTCAGTCAAGCCGTACTCGATCATCGCTTCGACTGCTTTAGCTTTTGCCTTATCGGGATATTGCTTGTAAGCTAAAACCCAAGTGTAGGTAGAAATGGGATAAGACTGTGCACCTGCGGGATCTGTAATAAAAGCACGGAGATTTGCTGGCAGGGCTTCTGATTCTAAGGCTTTAGCGACTGATTGTTGATCGGGTACAACGAATTGACCTGCTTTATTTTGCAAAGCAGCCATACTCAGTTTATTTTGTTGGGCATAAGTGTACTCAACGTAACCAATCGCACCTTGAGTCCTTTTGATTTGGGCAGTCACACCGTCATTTTTTGGCGCACCAACTCCTACAGGCCAACTGACAGTTTTTCCACTGCCAACTTTAGTCTTCCAATCTGGACTAATCGCACTCAGGTGTTGCGTAAATGCACCTGTCGTGCCACTACCATCAGAACGATGCACAATTGTAATTGGTTGGTTTGGAAGGTTGACACCTGGGTTAGCAGCAGTAATTTTCGGGTCGTTCCAAGTCTTGATCGTGCCCAAGAACATACCACTGTAAACATCCCGTGGTAACTTGAGTTGCTGAACACCAGGCAAGTTGTAAGCTAGTACAATACCACCAGCTGTCATGGGCAGTAAAATTACGCCCCGTTGCACTTTGCTGATTTCATCGTCTGTCATGGCAACATCGCTGGCACCAAAATCTACAAGATTTTTGGTAAAATTCTCAACTCCCGCACCGCTACCATTTGGATTGTAGTTGACTTGGAGATTAGGATATTTCTTGTTCAAAGCTTGAAACCAATTCTGGTAAAGTGGAGCGGGAAAAGTTGCCCCAGCGCCATTTAAAGATACGTTGCCACCTAAATCCAGTTTTCCGGTGTTAGTAGAGGCAGTTGTATCAGTTGCTGCACCAGGAGTTGCCTCATTATTACCAGCATTGTTAGCTTGCTGTCCGCCACCACCACAAGCAGCCAAACTGATTGTTAGTGCTAGTACAGAAAATACTCTCGTCAAGAGAGAAGGATTGATCGCGGAGTAACGGAACATGAATGTAAAGTCTTGTAATTTTACAGCTAGGCGTCTATAACTATACAGATCGATAGTAAAGACTAGGTTAAGAAGTAAGCAAGAGATATTTTAAATATGGAAAATTTAAAAAAAATTAATTCTTGTAACTAAGTATTCTCTTTTTGTCAAAGTTTTATTTGCTACTAAGTATAGCAGGCGTATATGAGTTGTCGGGGATCTAAGACAACTTTTACGAATGCTCTAACCTCACACCCCAACGATTTAATCGTCTACAGGCGCTCGCGTCCTAAAATAGCAACGAAATAGTTGATTTATCGTTGATGAGGGGTGATACCCCTCATTTGCCAGATGTATTCTTGAAGAAGTTGGGAATCTCGTTTTTCACAACTGATTTAAGACTGCTATAGTACTATTGTATTATACAAAATGGCATAGATTGATAGTAGAATATATAG
>JAQYWO010000020.1 GCA_029379215.1 Rhizonema sp. PD37 | reverse complement strand
GTAGGGGCGATCTTCGTAGCGTAAAGCCTACGGCATAGCTTCGCTTAGAGCGAGTCCTCTCCCAAGGGGAGACGCTTCTCTTCTCCTGCCGGAGAGGCTGCGCCAACGAGACGCTTCTCGAACGCGAACGAGCGTCACGGTGAGACAGAGAAAGCAGGAGGGTTTCCCTCCGTAGGGGACTGCGTTAGCGCAGCGTTAGCGAGTCTTCAAGCGTCACCCGAAGGGCTGTTCGGCCTTACGATAGGTTCATGTGTTGCAAACATTTTTGAAATTAAAAGCTTAATTTATTGAACCGCCTTCGCCGTCAGGCGTCTCGCAGAGAAGACGCCAAGAGCGTCAAGAAATTGTAGAGTGTAAGTCCTAATCTTTAGTATTTTAATCACTTCTCAATGCCGTAATCGGGTCAAGTTTGGCAGCATTGCGAGCGGGAATCACTCCAGCTGATAACCCTATCATGAACGTTAAACCAAAGCCGAGCAGGATCGACCAGAGCGAAATCACTAAGGGAAATTGGAACAGGTTTGAGGCAGCGACGGCGATCGCAACTCCAAGGCAGATACCAACCACGCCTCCCATTGCCGCAATCACCACTGCCTCGGCTAAAAATTGGCTCAATATGGCAACACTGGTTGCTCCAATCGCTTTACGAATCCCGATTTCCCTTGTCCGCTCGACTACAGATACAAGCATGATATTAGCAATGCCAATGCCGCCAACAATTAAAGAAATTGCCGCAACAGCCACAATCATTACGGTAAAAAGCTTAGATGTACTGGTGAGCGTGTTAATGATATCAGCCGAATTCACAGTCCTAAAATCATCGGTATCTCCTTTTTCGGGAAAAATACCATGTCGTACTCGCAAGAGATTCGTCGTTTGATACTGGGCTGCGTCTAATAGATCCTGACTCTTAACTTTGACAAAAATGGAGCGAACGGCAAGTCCCTTGACGGAGTTGTTCCCTACTAAACGGGCAGACATGTTAGTCAGAGGAATATAAATTTGTTCATCCGGGTTTTGTGGCCCTTGCGCTCCCTTGGTTTCCATAACGCCAATTACATCGTAGGTTTGTCCTTGAATGCGAATTTGAGCGCCGTCTATATTACTTCGAGTCCCCAGCAACTCATCTCGTGCGGTGGGACCCATAACCGCCACAGGTTTTGCCGCAGCGACTTCCTCCTGAGTAAAAAACCTACCTATTTGAGGATGTGTGTTTCGCACATCTGGATAATTAACATCGGTGCCAATAATGGTCATTGAGTCGTTATTTTGAGCATGGACGACTTGAGCACTCTGTTGCAAAATAGCAGACACTCGTTCAACCCCTAAAACCTGTTGCTCGATCGCCTGAGCATCTTCCAATGTTAATGTTGTGGCACTCCCGCTGCCCTGCCGTACCCCACCACTTCTGGCTGCACCCGATTGCACTTGTAAAATGTCGGTTCCGAGTGATTGTAGTCGTTGCTCTGTTGACTTTTGGGTACCTTGACCAATAGCAGTGACAGCAATGACTGCGGTAATACCAATGATGATACCCAGCATTGTGAGCACAGTGCGGAGTTTATTACTCCAAAGTGCCTCCATTGCCATTGTCAGAATTTCAAAGACTGATACCGAAGAACTCCGCTTCAGAATAGATGCTTGTTTAAGTGGTTTGCGATCACCTAATTTTGTCATTACTAAACCTCACTTGTCATACCAAGTTTAAGGACCACCGGGAGGAGGACCACCCATACCGCCACCAGAACCACCCCTGTTTCTATTACTATCTTTGTTAGAATTGGATGGCGCACTCACCAAAACCCTTTCATTTCCTTGTAAACCGGAGCGCACTTCTGTTTTGTTACTGACGGTAAGTCCAGTTTTAATTGGTACAAATCGAGTGCTACCATTTTCCGTAATTACCTGCACTCCAGTACCGTTCTTCTGACGTGCGATCGCCACCGTTGGCACAACAAGCACATTGTTTAATTTGCCTGCATCGAATTTCGCATCGACATTCATACTTGGAAGCAGGAGAGTTTCAGGATCATTGAGATCGACTTTAACTTTAACGCTGGTGACATTAGATGTGACACTTGCCTGAGCAGCAATAGAGGCAACCTTCCCCTTAAACGTTTTGTCAGGATAGGCATCAGCTGTAATCGTGACTGACTGCCCTACCTTAATTTTGCTAATATCAGTTTCGGCAACATTTGCCGCAACCTGATAGGTTGATGCCAACGACAGAATTGAAGAAGAGGTTGAACCCGAAACCGAACTCCCTGATGTGGTGGGTGTCACGAAATTTCCCGGATCGGCATACTTGGAAGTCACAATCCCACTAAATGGCGCACGAATAACCGTATCTTTAATTTGTGTTTGAATCGTTTTCAAGTTGCCCTGTTGCTGAGTCACCTGAGCACGTGCGGAGTCAATATCTTCCTTACGTGTTCCTGCTTTCAGCAGTGCTAAAGCTTGCTGTTTTTCCTGAACTACTCCCTTTAGTTGCTCAATATCTTCAGTGCGTGATCCGGCTTTTTGCAATGCCAACGCTTGCTGTGTTTCATTGACGGTAGCTTGGGCGCTATCGCGATCAGCTCGTTTTTGGTTTACAGTCTGAAGGGAGATAGCACCTGCATTGTATAGTTGTTGATTGCGCTGGAAATCATCTTCCGCTTTCGTAAAACTTGCTTGAGCGCTTTTTAAACGTGCCTCAGCCTGAGCGATATCTTGAGAGCGGTTACCTGCTTCTGCTTTTTGTAAACTCGCTTGGGCTTGTTCTAATTGTGCTTGTGATTGAGCAATTTCTTGAGGGCGATTACCGACTATTGCCTTTTGCAAATTTGCCTGGGCAGCAGCTAAAGATCCCTGTGCCTGAATCAGTTGCCCTTGCAAATTTGAGTCATCCATGTATGCCAGGATTTGCCCTGCTTTAACAGAGTCACCTTCCTTCACCAGCAAGCTCTTTAGCTGTCCAGAGCTTTTAGGGCTGACGTTGGTTGATTGTTTAGCTTCTACGGTACCGTTGGCTGAAATGACAATTGGTAACGTTTCTCGCTCAACTGGTACCGTCAGCATTTTGCTTCTGGCTTCAAGGCTTGTGGAAATCATCGTCTGACGATACACAAGATATGCACCTCCTGTCATTGAACAAAGTATCAATAACCCCATCAGCCATTTCGTCAGTTTGCGTTTCACCAAGCCTTTTTCCGTAGGCTTGAATGTGATAAGTTGGGGAGAATCAAGTGTCATGTGCTTGTTTGCATCTTAGTTATAAACAACAATTGAGTCTTTGCGATAATTTGTTTTCTACTATGACGCTTTGAACGTCCGTTTCCAAGTTTTACGGAGAAACTGACGCTGCTCAACCATGTGCAGCGCCACTAGTGCCAGCAAGGTGTAGGACAGCCAGAAGTGCAAATTGTGAGCGATCGCCGCAATAGAACGATTCTCCTCAAACCAATTAGGCAACGTCATAAAAAAGAATGGAACATCATGTCCACCTGTGTTTGATAATAAAATGCCACTGATTGGAACAACTAGCATCAACACATAAAGCAGCAAATGGATAGAAAAAGTCTTGATCCACTGAGGCGTTAGTCTGGGAGTTCGCTTCAGATACTTGGAACCAAATACTTGCAGTAGGGTAAAAATCCTAAACAGCAGCAAACATAACACTAAGACACCAAATGATTTGTGGACGTTGTACAGAGAACCTCTAAAAAGAACTTCACGCGGCAAGCGAGCCATCACTATGCCAACTAAGTAGATAATCAGAAAACAAGCTGCCATCACCCAATGCAGCTTCCATAATCGCTCAAAAGCATGAGTCCATCGAGGTTTTGGAGGTCTTGAGGGAGTCGGGGTATCTGGTATCATAAAGATTTTATATTGATAGGAATTAAAAAAGGCTTGACAGTACTAAGTTCTTAAAGTGTATAAGTAACGTTGTATTAAGTAGGTCGGCAGGAAAATTAATCGTTGACATCAGGCAGCTATGCTGAAAACATTCATGTTTCGACTAACTTGATTTTTCGTTAATATAATTCCGATTTATTTGTGCCGTTCTACTTAACTCAGATTGAGACTTTTATCAAAAAAGCGAATATTTTTTGGTGGGCACTGCCCTAAGGAAGGTGAAAATCTTGAATTCTTCCTTAGACGGCAGTATTAGCCTTACAGTTCCACTTCTTGTAGGAACAACTACTGGTTTGCCGGAGGTGCTGGGCGATCGCTCTTGAGATGAGGCGGAACACCTAGTGCGTCAGTCAACTGTTTTTCGGATACACCCAACTTCGCTGCAGCAGCTTTAAAATTAGGTCGAGGAGGACGCTTATTTTTATCGGCTTGATTTGGAGGACTTGGAGGACTTGGAGGATTGGCTGGTACTCCCAACGCGTTCTTTAACTGTGCTTCCGTGACTCCTAGCTTCCTCGCAGCCGCAGCAAAATCAATCCGGGGTGGTCGTTTTGGTCCGTTTGGTGGCTGGCTCGGTGGTTCTGGAGCTTGCGCGATTTTATGGAATGACGCTTCGGCATTGGCCTGATGAGGTGCAACAAAACCAAATGTGCCAATCAAAACCGGAATCGCAATCACCACCAGTGCTTGATTAATCTTCATTAGACATCTCCGAAAGAAAGAAAGATTGTTTACATTTCCTATTTATTCTTGCCAAAATGACAGTCTGCCCTGGTTGTGAATTACAGTTTTGTAATTTGAGCCAAAGGGTGGAGAATCTATAACAAAGTGAGTGGCTCGAATTCATGTTGTTGTACACCAGAGCATGGGCGATCGCCAAAATCTGCTCGCTTGTTGGCCAGGAAGCATCACGTGAGAAGCCACCTGCAATTAACAGGCGATACAACTCACCAGCCCCCAGTTTCATATCCTAGAGTCTCTAAATTTTCAATTTATTTTTTCAAATAAAGATTTTTTCTAATTCGCTGAATAGCATCAACTATATTTCAGTTAATCAGATTCCCGACTTCCTATAGGAAGTCGGGAATCTAAGACTAAATTTCCTAGTATTTTATTAAACAAATTTAATAAATAAATTTTACATTACTAGAAAATCTATAATATATAAATTATTTTTATAATAAAAAGTGTATGACTGCTGACCCCCTGTTTTATGAAATATTTAAAGAAATACCTGAATTATTCTTTGAACTAATCGGTCAACCACAGAAAGACCCAAGCATTTACAAATTCAGCGCTCAAGAAATTAAACAGAGGGGTTTTCGTTTAGATGGCTTGCTATCTACTAGTGAAGCTTACCCTCATGAACCAATCTACTTTATTGAAGCTCAGTCTTATAAAGATGATAATTTTTATAACCAACTTGTGGCAAAAGTGATTCTTTATTTGACTCAATATCAACCACCGAATGAAGAGTGGTATGCTGTGGTCATATATAACACGAAAAGTAATGAAGGAAATTTTCCTAGATACTTAAACTTCTTTTTACCATATTTACGTTGTTTTTATCTTGATGAACTTGCGAAAACTCCCAATCAATCCATTGCTGTGGGAGTGATGCGTTTGATAGTCGAGAATAAAAGTAAAGAAAAAACTGGAGAACTTGCCAGACAGTTAATAAGTCAAGCGAAGCAGGAGTTAACTGATGTCACTTTGGAGGCAAAAGTCTTAGAATTTATTAAAATAGTAGTAATTGATAAATTTGTCAACTTGAGCCGAGAGGAACTTGAAGCTATGCTGAATTTAGAATCATTGAGAAAAAGTAAAGTTTATCAAGAAGGTGTGGAGGAAGGTATTCTTAAAACTAAGCTGGAGACGATTCCCAGATTAATAAAGCTAGGCTTAAGCATTGAGCAGATTGCTGAATCTCTAGAGTTGGATGTAGAAACTGTGAGAAAAAACGCTCAACAGTAAAATCTGCCTGATAATAGCCTGTTGATGGGGTACTTTGAACCCAAGTGCCCCTATCGTGTAAATCCACAAGAACTTAAATTTGCGTTCCTTAAGCCGTGAGGAGCTTGAAGTTTTGCGGAATTTAGATTCGTTAAATAGTTAAATTACAAGGTTTACTCGTTTTTTACACAGGGCGATCATCTCAAGCCATTTATTAAAATAAATTCTTAATCTCTCCTAATAAATAGCTTGATTTGGCTTTTGTCACGTGTTTTGTGTGGATTAATGCGTGGTCTCTTTGTTTTATCCAAGTGCTTGAGTTTATCCACCAAAAAACATCCGGATATTGTGTCTAACAAATTAGTTATGTGGAAGGTAGTCCCATTTGGGATGGGGAAAATCCAGGAGGCGGGTTCCCATTCGGGGAAGTTCCTTGTTGCGGACCGCTCGGCATCAAAGTGCTGCTGTCGCTATCTGAAGTAGAATCCATGTTAAGCCCAATATTGAACGTTGCAGCGTAACCATCGCTTGTTTCGGTGAGTGCGAGTAATAATTGGTCTCCACCGTTACTGTAGATTCCATCTCCATCATTCCTCAGCGTGCGCTGTCCTTTGCTTGCGTATGGTTGCTGTGCGTCTACTTGATCTGTGATCGAATCATCAAAGTACAACTGTGACGTAAACTCATAACTCTGCCCTGACGTCGCATCCGTGCGGATCTTAAAGTGCATATGAACGGTTCTGCCTTCGTACCAACCGGGATAGTTGGTTGTAAACTGGACGGTTCCATCCGCGTCCGTCACTTGATACCCGCGCAGGAACTTTTGCCCGACGGTATTAAAACTTGGATCTGACACGTCGGAATAAATGCCTAGTGCGTCACAGTTCCAAATATCCACTGTGGCATTTGCAAGAGGCGTGCAGCCAGTACTACCGACCTGAGAAACACGCAGCGTCAGTTGGACAGGCACGCCCTCTTTCACCGAACCGTCTGTCGGATCGGAGCGGACATCTGAACGGTTGAGTTTCTCGTCTACAAAGTAGGGTCCTTCGGTTTGCTGCGGACTCACGACACAACTCGGCAATGTTGTCGAATCTGCTGCTGCATCTGTACTCGACTCTGCCTGTGCAACTTTAGACGTTCTAGGTATACAGACAACCAGCAGGGCCGCTCCTGCTACTCTGAATAAAGCCAGCACTTGTCTTCGACTGAGCATCCGACCTACTTGACGAGCATTATTTTTCATACTACTTTTTCAAAGAGATGGACGTGATTAAACTACAAAGGCAATACTTTGCATATTCCTCCTTTACCATTGGGGGAACACTTCTTCGATTGAGGAAGTGAGTGCAACAAATATTGCTTTGAAGTCAGTCCATCTACTTATTCTCCAAAAGTTGACATTTATGATTCAACTGGCACACGATGACAGTTAGCCATGCTTTTGGATTACAGTTTTGTAATTTATAGCAGTTTTTACTATGAATAGATTACATCACTCGTGTAGGGGTAGGTTTTAGATCATGTTGGATGTACCTAGATATTTAGATCAAACCCTTACTCACTTCAAAACTGTATATATTGAAAATCGCTCTCCAGTTCGTTATGCGCTATGTGCGATCGCTACTCAGGGCGATCTCTCGGGGGTTGATCTGGTCTGTCGATAGGAGGTTGAGGAGGACGCTTTTTTTGATGTAGGCGGGGTCTTTGATGCTTGTTCGGTGGTTTGTCATCAGGTCTCCTTGGTTCCTCTTCAGGTCTCCTCGGTCCATCATCGGGGCTGTTTTGTGAAATCTGTACGAGATTGGATAGATGAGCAGCTTTTGCCTGACTAGGTGCAACAAAAAATGTGCCAATCGTAAGAGGAATTCCTGCGATCGCTAATACTTGACGAATATTCATTAAAGTCAACCTCAAAAGGTAGGGTGTTTACATTTCTGATTCAGCCACCTCAAAATGACAGCTTGCGTGATTCTAAATTACAAAAGTGTAATTTGAACAAAAGAGTAATGAATTTAGAATGGATAAATAGATGAAGTAATATAAGCTTGTGAACGTTCTGTTTGTCGAAGATGAAGCGAAAATTGCTAACTTCGTCCGGTCGGGACTGAAGGAGCAGGGATTTGTCGTAGACTACTGCGACAACGGTGATGAAGGATATCTGCGGGCATTAGATAACGAATACGACGCGATTGTATTGGACATCATGGTGCCGGGAAAAGATGGACTATCGATTCTCAAACAACTGCGACTCTCAGGTCGGAATGCTCCCGTCATTTTGTTAACGGCTCGGAATGAACTGGACGATCGCCTGACCGGGTTGAATTTGGGCGCTGATGACTACATTGCTAAACCGTTTTTTGTTGAAGAATTAGCGGCTCGAATTCATGCCGTAGTGCGCCGGGGAGTGGGCGATCGCCAAAATTTACTTTCGGTTGGACCGCTCAAGCTTGATCGCATTACGCGAGAAGTCACCTGCGCTCAAAAAGTCATAGAACTCACCAGTCGTGAGTTTAATCTCTTAGAGTATCTCATGCGCTCTCCCGGAAGAGTCTTCACCCGTACCCAAATCCTAGAACACGTATGGGGCTATGACTTTAACCCCAATACAAACGTTGTAGATGTTTGTATCCAGCGAATTCGGAAAAAAATTGATCCTATAAATGAAGCAGACTGGATTGAAAGTATTCGTGGTGTTGGATACCGATTTCGCAAGCCAGATCCTCGCTCATGAAACGATCATCATTTCGACTTCGGATTACCCTGTTGTCTTCGGCGTTGGCTGGAAGCGCATTAGTAGGGTTTGGTGCAATCTCCTGGTTCCAGATTTACAACGCTCACATTGGTCGGCTTGATGCAGAACTTGCAAATCAGTTAATGCGGGCTAACACGAAATTGCCTCGAAGAGGAGAACGCCAACGCTCTTACCTTCTACCTCCGTCTTCTCCTAACGGAGATAGTGCGGCGCGAACACGAACACCATTAGCTCCGGACGGCAATTCTCTGCCTCCACCCGAGCCAAGAGGATGGTCGTCCTACAAAGAGTCATTATTCCATGCCCTCGGAATAAATACAAAAATCCCCATCGCGTTGCTAGTACTGGATGAAAATGGCAACACACTTTATCAATCTAACTCTCTACCTGCTGACCTGGAAGTGAATAATCGTTTAGTTCAACGTCTTCGGTTGACACCTCCCCCACCGCTTCCTCCCGAAAAAGCACCGCCACAACCTGAGAATACAAATCCACCCCAACGACCGCCTTTTATTCGTCCCCTACCTGAATTTATCACTGAGAAGACGGCAAAACAAACTTGGCGGATTGGGGCAACTAAATTTCCTCATGTTCAGGTTGCGATCGCAGTTAGCTTGCAAGCCATCGCTCCAGAGATGGATAGCATTCGTAATATCTTCGTGGTTACAATTCCAGGAACTCTTTTGCTCGTTGCTCTTGGGGCATGGTTGCTTTCTGGTCGTGCTTTGCGTCCTATCAATCAATTGACAGGTGTCATTCAACAGGTAACGGTAAAAGGGCTAGATCAGCGGATTCCGATTGCGACAACAGATATTGAATTTGTCGAACTAATTCAAGTCTTTAACCAAATGCTGGAACGCCTGGAACGCAGTTTTACACAAGCCTCCCGCTTCAGTGGTGATGCTGCTCACGAACTGAAAACACCACTGACGATTCTCCAAGGTGAACTGGAACGAACGTTACAACAAGTTGATCCCGGATCGGAAGTGCAACAGCGCTTAAGCAACCTGTTGGACGAGGTGCGCCGCCTGAGTGAGATTATGCGGAAACTTTTACTGCTGTCTCTGGCCGATGCGGGACAAATGAGTTTGTATCTAGTGAGAGTGGATATATCTGAGTTACTGATGGAGATGCTAGAGGATGTGGAACTGCTAGCTCCTCACTTGGCTGTACAAACCAACATCGCTGATCAACTCAAAGTACAAGGCGATCGCGCTCTCCTCATTCAAGTTCTGCATAACCTGTTCAGTAATGCCATCAAATACAATCTTGCCGACGGTTGGATACAGATTCACGCCTCACGAACTCAAACTTATCTCCACATCACGATTGCCAATGCATCAAATGACATTCCAGTAGGCGATCGTACACGCATTTTTGACCGCTTCCATCGCGGCGATCCCTCTCGTACCCGTAAAGTTGAAGGAATCGGACTGGGACTTAGCCTTGCCCGTGAAATTGCTCGGGCACATGGAGGTGATCTCATCCTTGACTCAACATCTTCTGGTCAAACAGCGTTCACCCTCACCTTACCGATTACATTAAACTCATGAGCAATTTGAAGATATAGATCCCCGACTTCGTAAGAGTTGTCGGGGATCTTGTTTTTCTAATTATTTCCTTTCAAAGCTGCTACTAAAATTCGCATGACTTGCTCCAAATCTTCAGGAACACGATAGCTATTAATCCCCTGTTCAAAATGCTTAGTGTTACGGTCGAGTCTACCGAATTGCCATATTGTACCTGTAGAAACAACGCCAATCAAAATTGGCTGTTGCTCAACTGTAGTTGTCTTCTCCCACTGATCGAGTGCCACCAATTCAGCAACTAATTGCGTAAAACCTCGCGTTAAGTTCTCGTATTTTGCTTCTATTACTAATAGTTGATTGACGGAATTTAAACGCAGTAAATAATCTAAATTTCCTTGAAGCAAATTAGAAACCTTTAAACTATATTCAATTCTTAATTCTGCCTGTGTATAATGAATTAACTCCGTCACCACCCGCGATATGAGAATTTCTCTTCTTGCGAGTTCGTTAGTTAACGGTACAAATGGTAAGACTTCCTCTATGCGATCGCGTAATTCTCCCAAGCGATCAAGTTCATCAGGAAACTGGGGTAATTTGAGCGTTTTTCGAGTTAAACTATATCCAAATTCTTGAGCGAGTTCGCTAGCTTCAAAGCCAAGCTCAAAGTATCTGCTGAAAGTATAACTTTGAGTGGAGTCAAGAATTGACATAATTAAAGCTGCACATTACATTTTTTTTATATCACGGATATCGCAAGATACTACAAAATAAGTCCACATAAACTGGCTTGGAGCCCTGACAACTGAGATTTGATTGGATTGAGGTACGACGCGTAAAAAACCGCTCCCTAATCACGGTTCTTTCAGGATAACAATTGGACGAAGGTGAATGTGAAGCATTAGCTTTAGCGATTGAACTTGATGCAGAATTATTACTTATCGACGAACGGCGAGCTTTTCCCCAGAGCTTCGCGCGAAGTCTGCCGGGGGAAGCAACTCAAGAGCGAGCTTCGCAGCTCTGCGCCCCACCATACGGGAGATTGGTAGTCTTCAATCAATGGGGTTTCAAGCCACCATTATATTTTATAATACCTTCTGCCCTCTGCCTTTCTTTTTGACCTTAATTAATTGTCATCAGGAGACTGTTCTTGTAGTTCAGAAGCCACATCTTCAGAGCTAACGAGGTATCTTTCTTCAGAAACTCCACTGTCGTCAAAAAGTTCTAATAGCCCAATTGTGCCTACAAAAAAAGTATAAACGCCATATATTATTGGTATCTTTTTTTTTGAATGTGCAAAAAAAGATGCTATCAATCCCTCTATTAAATGAGTTATGACGGCAAAACGCTCGATCCAAAAGATTGGCTGAAGGCTTCTTGGTACTATAATCTCATTTATAACTGCATAAATATTCCAAATTTCTAATCCAATCGCACCTGTTATGAGAAATATAGACAGCATTTTGAGCGGAGGGAAAAACTTTTTATTTATATAGTTTAAATTCATACACTGTACCGAAAATTTAATGTCAAACTATTCCTAATCATGTTATATAGTGAATTGTATAAAGCGGATTTTCAGCATTTTGTTTGCTAAGTCAACAATTCTTATTCATAAGAATTGTAACAAAGAAACTGTAAATAAGTCTTTTTTAAAGAAAGCGTTACTGACTCTCTATTAATAAATATTAAGTAATAGTTAGAGGATTCTGTGTTACTAAATCAGAAACTGATTGGGGAAACATTATTAAGGTCGATACTTTACCTTCTAATAGGAAAAGACAAACTGGGGTTCTATGAAACTATCGATTGGCAGCACCAGAGCGATCGCTTCCGACGAGCAGACTTAATTTATCCATACTATTATAGCAGTCAGAATTTTCACTCTATTAAAGGTGGCTATCTTAATTCTATCGCGGCTATGACTTACGATATAGTGGCCGCATATGCTTCACCACCCAATGAAGCTTGGATTCGTAAGCAATTAATTGCTGCAATTAATTGTCAGCCAAAAAAAATTCTCGATCTTGGATGCGGTACAGGTTCTACAACGTTGCTATTAAAGAAAGCTTTTGAACAGTCGGTAGTCATTGGATTGGATTTATCTCCTTCTATGCTCGTAGTTGCAGACTACAAAGCACAGCTTGCAGATTTTAACATACAGTGGGTGCATGGGTTAGCAGAGGCTACTGATTTAGAAGAAGCTGATTTTGATTTAGTGACAGTTTCCTTTTTGTTTCACGAAACACCAGTCGAAATTTCCCAGTTAGTTTTGCAAGAGTGTTTTCGCTTAATTAAATCAGGAGGACAATTGATTATTCTAGATGGGAATCAAAAAAGGCTCCGCCATGCTCAATGGCTAATAAAAATCTTCAATGAGCCATATTCAAAAGCTTATGCAGCAGAGAGCGTCGATGTTTGGATGAGAAAAGCTGGATTTGAATCCGTGAAAACAGAATATATAGGCTGGATTGACCAAGTAACATACGGTATAAAGCCTCCTGTATAGGAGAAATGTGTTACTCAACGTTTTCCCTACCTAATTTTTTACGTAGAGCTTGAGGAGTTTCCGCCGGATTATTGCGATCGCACATGGAAAGCGTAAACCTGAGTCTTCAATTTTCACAAAAAAGCGGAGGATAGCTATATCTGTTGGCAAACTGACTTGTCAGCACTTGGGCGATCGCAACCAGATTCAAGAACTCAGTAAGCAAGCTGTTGAGCTTAGACTAAAAGCATCTGAAGTGTATGAAGAAAACAAAGAACTTGCTAAACAATTCAGACAACAGGCACGAGAAGCTATAAAACGATGTGAAGTATTGAGACAAGAAATTAAACGCCAACAAGCATGTTAAAAACTGGCTAGCCTTGAGAACAGCCAGTTTCTAACTAAAACTACTGGTGTGCAAGCAGTTGTGGCGGTAGCCAGAAGTAAAAACAGTTTTTGAGAGTAAAGTACTGCTCAATACAATTCTGTTAAGGAAATTAAAAAGAAGTTATAAAACGTCCGTAAACTTCCAACTTTCAGGAGCACTAAAAACATATCCCGTTTGCTTTACTTCAGGAGCCATGTCTACGGTAATTAGCCAATCCCTCACCCTAGAGGAGTTTCTCAAGCTACTAGAACTTTTGCAGGATGATGAGCGTTTGCCAGTGTTAGCCGGGATAGACTTGGAATTAACTGTTGCTCAGGTGTTTGGTTGACCAAAAATGAGCAGTTAGAGAAACAGATAAAACAAGTTCTCCACAAACTTTTGATTGAGTGTAGCTGATAGTATTAGCGCGATCGCCTAACACAGAACACTAGAAACATCAACAAATCCTCCATAGCGACGCACCACCTTTGAAACTTCCTGGTACATACTTCCTACTTTGCCAGATTGTTGTGTAAACAAATCGTGACACCCGACAACAACAAGTAATTCCTGGGCGCGAGAAAATGCCACATTCACTCGCTCTGGTTCTTTGGCAAACCCGATATCTCCTCTGCTATTATTACAAACAGTACTGACAATAATTACAGGGCGTTCCATGCCTTGAAATATATCAACGGTACCAGTACGAATATTTAAAGAAGGAAATTTGTCACACTCAATTCTGTCCTTAATCGATCTTAATTGAGCACCGTAAAACGTAATAATTCCTATTTCTTTCTTAGGTTGCCCCTGAGCTACCTGAGGAAGCCACGCTGCTTCTATTTGTTCGCACAAACGCTCAATCGCATCAACTTCTCGTGGATTACAACGCGACGTTCCCTCTTTTTCCTCAGCAAAACCTTGTGCAACAGGTGTTTTCACCCAAAGGAGATGCTGATTTTCTTGAATAATCTCACCTGCTAGATTGTGCGCACGTTTTGTATCAGGCTCGAGAATACCACAATTAAGCCTATGTTCATAAAATTGATTAATTGCACCCATAATTTGCGGGTGCATTCGATACTGAATTGTGAGCATTCGCTTGATTCTGTCATCAGCGGCTTCAAACTGAATTTTGAACAGAGAGTTCTTGATAAAGCTTAAATCATCTTTTGAACTACCCAATTGTTCGGCAATATCTTCTATAGTCTCTTCCCGCAGCATGGGTGGTAACTGTCGATGATCACCGACTAAGACTAATTTTCTTCCTTTCAACGCGGGAATCAATAACTCTGGAGGCGTGCATTTACTTACCTCATCCACGATAACAACATCAAAGCTGGGAAATTCTTTGGAAAAATCGCCTTTTGCTGCTTGTACGCAGGTAATACCAATAACATTAGCATTATCTACATAGATTTGCTTTAACTCATTTTGGTCTTGTGCTGATGGGTTGCGGAGTTTTTCAATCCAGTCTTGCACAAAGTTTTGGTAGCGGTTGAGGTAAGTTTGTTCTTCCCCTAATTCCTTTTGCCAAGAGTCGAACTGAATCTTGAATGTGCGTAAAAATTCTAAATTGAACAATTCTGTAGAGGCAACATCTGGCTTGAATCTATCGGGTATTGTTTCCCATGCTTTCTGCCACCAATTTCGTTGCTTGATTAAATTTTCTGGTATTTGCGTTTGCACTGTATGATTTATTTCAGCTAGCTTTGTTTGACATTTTTGAAGTTCCCTTTTAGCTTTTTCCTTTTCTGCTTTTATTGTAGAGATCTGTTCATCTAAACAGTTTTTTATGATTTGGAGTATTGAGAAAGGTTCTAATGAAGAAATTAAAGGTGCTAGCTGACTGACACAAGTTTGCCATAAATCTACTTGCGCTAAAAATTGTTGAGAATTTTCCCAAATAGATGATTGATTGGCAAGATATTGTTCAGCTACAATGCGTAATTGTTGCGGTAGGTTTGGCTGTAGAAGAAGTTTTCGTAAAAGCTCGATAACTCGGTTGAGTTTCAAATCAATCTGTTGTTGCGCGGTTTCTACCTGATATTGTGCAGCAGATATTTGCTGTTGGAAATTCGTTGCCTTTTTCTGAACCTCGTTTAACTGTTCTTGCAAATGCTGAAGCTGTTTGTTAGTTTCGCTATTGACTGGTAATACACATTTACGCGCATTTGTCAATAATTCTTCTAGCAATTCTTGGACAATACGGTTGAGAGTGGAGTCGAGGTTATTCGCTTCCCATGACGCGCCATAAACTTGTTCCATTTTACTGAGAAATTGCTGTGTCTTTTCAACCAAAGGTCGCCGTTGAGGTGGCTTGAGTTGGGGATAGTTGAGAAATTGTTGGCTTATTTCTCGCCACTGAGCGCGATCGCTTGCTGACAGCACCATGACAGGCTGATTCAACGTCTGGTGTAAAAACTCACTAAAACTGAACTGTTTACCTCTTCGATCAACAAAACCCCCGTCCACCTCATAGGACAAGGCATTTTTCAATTGTCCCCAGTTCGGCAGATGATCTATTTTATTAACTTTATAGTTGTTTGGTGCAAGCGGTAAGTTCAACGGACGAGCAAGCATCCACAATCCAGCAGGTAATCCAATCAAGTCATCTTTCAAAAGTTGACCTGTTTGCTGACAATCGTACAAAATTTTGTATAGTCGGGAATTAGCTGTTGACTTCCATTCCTTAACGGCATTGATAATAAAATCCAGTTCGCTTCGGCGATTGTCTAAATGCTTGATTTGTGATTGTATGCTTTGCTGATTGGCAAGGATATGCTGATAATTCTTTTTAGCTTCATTCAAAGATGCCGTATTCTGACGAAATACTTCTACCATTTGTGCAACTTCTGACGTGGCTGTAGCTGCATCCTTAACGTCATTTAACACTATCCCCAATTGAGATATTTCAGTAGCCACAGTCTCTTGCAGCCAAACTGCCAGCCCAAATGCACCATATGCAGGGCGAACGAAACCAAGTTCGGTGGTTTGACTAATGGCTGTACGCACATTGGCGACAAAGTCTTCTACTAAAGCGTTGCCTTTTGTGTATGCTTGAAGATGTGGTAAAAAATTTGTCACTTCGGGAGCTTCCCAATCGACTCTCTTATCAGAATTGAGAAGATTTTCTAACCCGGCGATCAAAGATTTAATCTCGCTAGTCTTTGCGTCTGTTTCTTGGTAGATTGTTTCAAGCTTCCTACAGTTTTCTTCTAAGTTGAGTTTATCCTCTTGAAGCTGCTTTTGTTGCTGTTGAAACTCTTCCTCAGTTTCTAAGTAAGTAGTAAATTGCTGTGATGGCGTCAATAACTTTTGGAAAACCGAGACATTTTCTTGATGCTTTGATAAACTCTTTTCACAATCACCAGCAGTATTTTGCAGCCACGTACTAATAACGTTATCTTCTAAAAAAGCTTGTCCTTCTTCTTGAACTTTATCAGCTTTCCCCTTTCTTAGAGCACGGATAACGGGACTGTGAACTAAGCGACTGAGGGCATTATCTACGGCTAAATTTGCTTGTGAAGCGATCAGTGTCTTACCGCCTCGAAGGGCGACTTGATAGCAAATTTCTGCAATCACTGTCGTTTTACCTGTACCTGGTGGCCCTTGAATGAGAACCATATCGGGGGCTGAAAGTACTGCTGCTACAGCGGCAATTTGGTCGGGATTCGCATCGCGTTTCAGTAAATCCTGTGGTTGCAGTTGAATAATTTTTCGCGGGACTCTTGCTTGAGAAGCATCGAATAAAAATTTACTTAAATAAGTATTCTGAGTACGCCCCAATCGCAAGTTTTCCAAGGCTTTTTTCTTTTGATTGATTTGGTAGATATCACCAGCTGCCTCAAAATACAAAAATCCTTTATTGGGTAGTTGATAACGTCCTTGTGTGATTCGCTCAACCAAATCAACATCTAGCCGCAGACGAATTTTACTACCTTTCGAGTCAACCTCTGTGATAGTCCCCAATCTGCATCCCCCGACCTTCGGCAATCCCCTTTTTAAAGGAGTGGGAGGCATATCGGAATCAAATAAGCTGATATCTTCATTCCGTGCCTGTTTAGCGCGTTGCCAAAAATCATTTTCATCGAGATAGTTTTCAGCAGATCCATCCAAACTTGCTGATTCTACATCAATCTCAAAAGTGACTTGTTTGGTATTTGCACCGCCATTATGACTGAGGAAGGAAATGCAAAATTGACGTGCTTTGGCAATACGTTCTTCTATTTCTAAAAAGGTATTCCAAACTTGTAGTTGATGTTCTGTAGGAATATGGCGATCGCTCCAAAATTGAAGTTTTTTTATCCGTTTGAGCGCTAACGCCGAAACTCCCACTCGAGGATTTGGTAAAAGTCTTAAATAGCTGGGGAGACAAAATCCATCTTCTCTGCCTCTAGGGAGTTCTACTAAACCTGCATCACATATCTTTAAGCCCCCTTCTCCATCTTCTGAACGTACTATAGCTAACAAACGTAAAGTTTTATCCCACTCCTTCAGCTTTGACGGTAATTCAAAATCATCTCGGTCTGTGGCAATTATGAGTTCCCACATTTCTTCTTCTGAAGATCTTTGATTGACTTCCTTCCGGTGTACATAAAAAAGTACTGGTGAGTTACCAATCAGATAAGACATCAAAGCTTGTATACCGTCTCTTTGCACCCAATCAGAATGTTTTTCTTTTATATTCTCTACATCACGAATTAACTTATCTATCGCCCGTTCGCTAACAAATCTGTACCCCCAATCTTCTATATGTTTCTTATTTGAAATAGTATAAGTTGCCTTGACATCTGTGGGCTGATGTGCTTTAACTATACCGATGATCTTAATATTTCTTATTTCGTCTTCTGCTTCTAAAAATAGAGAACCAGAGAGAATTGTTCCGGATGGAATGTCTTTGGAATTGATGATAACGTGTAAATTCTGGATTCCCGGATAGAGATGTGTATCGGCACAAAGCAGCCAATCGACATCCGATGAAATTTTACCAGGTGCGCCTACTTGCAGTTCCCAGGAACGTTCTACCTGACGATTTATTGGTATTTCTCCAAAGTCCAACACTGAGGGAATATCCCAACTTGCACTTTCCCATTGGACATTTGGTGCAACTCCGGTTAACTTCACAGATTTACAAATAGGAGAGGTATCCGTTGTTGCAGACAAAACAATTTCGCCAGTGTCTCCTCCTACAGTTCGAGCGATCGCCAGATTTTCCAGTCTGACTCCAGGCACTTTCACAACCAAAGCCGGCTCATCAACTGCAAAAATGACTGTATCTGCACCAGTACCGCAAATTGTAATCGGGCGATCAATAGTAAATGGTCCCTTATATTCTCCAGACTTCAAACTGCAAACCGAACCATCTCGAACAATTTGTAGCAATTCAACAAAATTCTCAGGTTCAGCTTGAAAGGATGGCATATTTGCTTTTAATATTTTTTTACAGTTCTCAGGGATACTACTTAATACCCCATATATTTTAACCTATTACCGCTTTCAACTCTATCCGTCCGGACATCGTTTCTTTTCTTTAACCTCAGCCATTGAGGTTTCATTAAGTTTGTTACTAATTAAAGTATTAAAAAATACATAAAATATTTTTAGGTTCAACAGGGGTGATTTTAGATAAGCTGAGGAAAGTTCACATCCATTTGGAGAAATCCGAATATTTTTTGGCGTTACTAGTTCACTCTAAGCGTTTGCCTATTATTTGCACTCTTCGATTTAATTTGCGGAAAGTGAACTCTTGTTCTGAAACAACTGAGGAGATATTTTTTGGTAACTATTAAGTGTAGAAATGTCAGCTTTTCTAATATTCAAGCGATTTTGTTTGATAAAAACGGCACCTTGGAAGATTCAGAAGGTTATTTGCGATCTCTTGCCCAAAAAAGCGCACGGATAGTAGACGCTCAAATTCCGGGAACTGGGGAACCACTGTTAATGGCGTTTGGGGTTAATGGCAAAACTCTCGATCCTGCGGGATTAATCGCAGTCGCGAGTCGTCGTGAAACAGAAGTCGCAATAGCAGCATATGTTGCGGAAAGTGGACGGGGGTGGTTTGAGTCGTTAGCGATCGCCCGTCAAGCTTTGGCAGATGCGGACAAATACATTGGTACTGCTCCTGCACCTTTATATGTTGGTAGTGTGGAAGTCCTCAGAAACCTTTCGCAAGCAGGATTGAAAATTGGTATTCTTTCTGCTGCTACAACATCAGAAGTACGTGCTTTTGTCAACCATCATAAGTTAAATGATTACTTTCAATTACTTATGGGTGTCGATGAAGGGCCGAGTAAACCAGATCCAATTTTATTTTTGCAAGCTTGCGAGTCATTGGGCGTAGAACCTGAAGCCACACTGATGGTAGGAGATTCTGTGGGTGATATGCAAATGGCACGCAACGCCAAAGCCGCAGGTTGCATTGGTATTACCTGGATAAACAAGCCAGAAAATGTTCGAGGTGCGGATGTGGCGATCGCTCAACTTGATGAAATTCAAATTGCTGATTAATAAGTATGAACTTAATTTTGCACAGGTACTTACCTGTTATCTTCAAACTCTAAAATAGACATAGTTATGGTTAAAAACCAATGAATATCAACATTGTTTTACCCGATGAGGTACGCGTTTATGTTGAAGCCCAGGTGACGGCAGGTGCTTACAGTAACATCGGCGAATATTTCTTGGATTTGGTGCAGCAAGATCAAAAACGCAAGGCACAAGATAAGTTAGAGGCGCTATTACGCGAAGGAATCGATTCCGCTTCTCAGGAAGTGACACCAGACTATTGGCAAAATTTGCGGGAATCAGTCTTGAGTCAGAATAATTTAGGAACAACGGACGACGCGTGAATTATCGGTTGATTGTTAAAGATCGGGCGACACAAGATTTGCGACAACAGGCAAATTATATTTTGGTCAATGGCAATGCAGATGCAGCTGTAAAGTTCCTTGATGCGGCGGAAGCAACGTTTACCCAGTTGGCAAAGACTCCCAGCATGGGAAAGGTGACGCAGTTGGTGGTATTGAGATTAGGCGAAGTCCGACAATGGCGCATTAAGAATTTCAAGGATTATCTGATTTTCTATCGCATTCAGGATACCACCGTTGAGATTCTTAGAGTATTTCATGGAGCCAGAGATTTAGCAGATATACTCACTGAATTCGATGAAGAGTTGTAAAGTCTATCGTTTGTAGTTGCGCTTTAGCGCTAAAGCGCAACTACGAACCAAAAGGCTGAAACGTTATACTACTGACAAATAACAGGCAAGAACAAAATTTACCGATTACAACTGAGGAACGTATTGTTGCTTTTCTGGCACATCTGTGTACTCAGCAACAATCTGACGGAATTCGTTACCATCAATGCTTTCTTTCTCAACAAGCAGATCTACCAAACGATCCATTACGGAACGATTTTCACGCATAATCCGCTTTGCTGTATCGTAGCATTCTTCCACAATAGTACGGACTTGGGAATCAATCCGAGCGGCGATCGACTCTGAATATTCAGAGCGCGTCATCCAATCACGACCTAAGAACACTTCTCCTGTCTGACTTTCTAAGGACAGGGGACCTAAATTAGACATCCCAAACCGGGTTACCATTTGGCGTGCCATGTTAGTCACCTGTTGCAAGTCGTTACCAGCACCTGTAGTGACTTCCGCATTTCCGAAGATGATATCTTCCGCAGCACGACCACCTAAAGCACCTGTGATTCTTGCTTTCAACTGAGAACGAGAAATTAATCCTTGATCTTCATCTGGCATAAACCAAGTCAAACCCTGAGCTTGTCCTCGTGGAATCAAGGTCACTTTCTGTACAGGATCGTGTTCTTTGACAAGTGTACCTATTAAAGCGTGTCCAACTTCGTGATAGGCAATCAAGCGCTTGCTTTTGCTATCAACTAAGGGAGTTCCTTCCATACCAGCTACCACCCGATCTACAGCGTCATCAATTTCTGTTAGGGTGATTGCTTCTTTGCGCCGACGCGCTGTCAAAATCGCGGCTTCGTTCAGCAGGTTGGCTAAGTCGGCTCCTGTAAAACCAGGGGTGCGACGGGCGATCGCGTCCAAGGAAACGCTCTTGTCGAGTTTCTTGTTGCGGGCATGGACTTTGAGAATTTCCAGACGTCCTTTGATGTCTGGTGCATCTACCATGATTTGTCTGTCGAAACGGCCAGGACGTAGTAATGCTGCGTCTAAGACGTCGGGACGGTTGGTAGCGGCAATAATAATGATACCAGTGTTGCCCTCAAAACCGTCCATTTCGGTGAGCAGTTGGTTGAGGGTTTGTTCCCTTTCATCATTACCGCCGCCAATGCCAGCACCTCTTTGTCTACCAACAGCATCAATTTCATCAATGAAGATGATGCATGGAGCGTTGTCTTTAGCTTTCTTAAAGAGGTCGCGCACGCGGGATGCACCGACACCGACAAACATTTCCACAAATTCCGAACCAGAGATGCTGAAGAAGGGTACACCAGCTTCGCCGGCGATCGCTTTTGCTAGCAAAGTTTTCCCGGTTCCTGGAGGTCCAATTAGTAACACTCCTTTAGGAATACGTGCGCCAACTGCGGTAAACTTTTCTGGCTGTTTCAGGAAGGTGACAACTTCTTGTAGCTCTTCTTTCGCTTCTTCAATACCTGCTACGTCGTCAAATTTCACTCCAGTTTTTGCCTCCATCTGGAAGCGTGCTTTGGATTTGCCAAAGTTCATCGCTTGACCGGGACCACCTGGAAGATTACTAGAACGACGGAACAAAAAGAACAGTCCGGTAATCAGTAATATCGGGAAAATCAGGTTGCCTAAGAGTCCCCAGATTGCTCCATCGTTCCGCATGGGATGGGCATCAAAACTCACTCCTTTTTCTTTTAGCTTGCTAATCAGCTCGGGAGCGTTAATAGGTAAATCCACCCGTACTCGTTGTACGCGGTTGTCGAGGTCGCGATCAACGGCTTGCACAATTGCTGTCCTACCGCCTTCATAAAGATCCACACTGGTGACTCGGTCGGCATCTAAATATTCTAGAAAGCGACCGTAGGTCATCCGAGTATTGGCAGCATTCTTACTCATGTCTGATGGGACATTAGCGAATGCTCCTTGCCAAAAGAAAAAGCCAATTACCAAAGCTGGCAATGTCCAAAGTAGTAGGACTTTCCAGGAGAATTTCATTTTATTTTACCTCTAGATGCATATACGATAAATCGATTCAGTTGCAGTACCAGCCTCGTACAGAGCCTTTAAATCGATGTCTATAACTGCATTTTTTATCTAAATGTGTGACCAAGAGAGTCTGACTAACTATTTCTAGCGTCGGCAAACCAAAACATCATTAAGAATCTTAATTAAATTTAACTTAATTTTGCTCCCTTGGACTATACCTAATGATTGGACTTCTGGCAAAAATCCATTTTTCTTAACCTTTGGCAGAGGGGGAAGATTCTTTGAACAACCCTTGTACATACATAACGAGTCTCATGTTTTACATTTAGTCATACCAGTATTTTGGATATTACAAACAAAGGCAGTTATACTGCTATGTAAGAGGTATCAATAAAAAATGAGTGTACTTCGGGAACAATTTGTGTTGAGATCCGCTATATCCGACATTCCACACCCTAAAGTGTGACATTCCGAATTTCGGACGTTTGAAGATTTGGGATTGGTCGTCGCCATGCGGAATTTGTGAGTATTGGTATAAATTGCCGCCTTGATCGTGAATCAAAATAAGAAAAAAACCGATTGTGACAGTGAGGGGTGCTTATGGGTGGGCGATATCTTTCTTATACAAGACGTCCTAGTTTCAATCCACGTTTTTAAGTGTCAGAGCATAGCAGCATAGCTCAAATTACCACTTTGCTTTCGTAATTTCTAGGCTATATGGGAAATACCGCTCTTTTTTATATGAACCGACCCAAATTTTGTAAGTCCCAGGAAGCCATTCACCAACAATTCCTGGATTTTTCCCTTGAAGATCATCATTGCACCAAGTACCGCCAGGACCAATTACAATTAGAGTCGCATCATCTGGACTTTTCACTACCAGACTCAAGTAACCAAATTTGCTAGTTAGTACTAAAGTGTGGTCTGGTTTCTCATCAAAAAATCCGACACATGGTCCTGTAGGAGTTTCAGATCTACCAGCAATCTGCTTTCCAGTTACATTACCACCACTCATACCGCGAACTGTCAGGGGGTCTGGAGAAAACCCATTTCCAATGGAAACATCTCCAAAAAGCATAAGTGAGGGTATCTTCTGAGCCTGTGCTGTGTCATTAGTTACTGATGCGATCGCTAGCGTTACTATCAATAATGATAATCTTATCCCTGAGTTTACCACTTTTGTCGGCATTCTGACTACATTACTTTCTCAGTGCTTTCAATGACACTAATTTTACATAATAAGTTCCCAAGCTGAGGGTATTTAACTATGTACAGTAGTCTGAGCCCAATACTCTAAGGGTTTTGAGTTGATGGAAGAAAATTTATTTGTGAGAGACGCGCGTGTTCTAACTGTATGTTTTGTAATACATATGTCGCGTCTCTACAGTAATTATCAATCGTGCGACAACAAGGAATGAGAATCTTACACAACTGTGCTTGCTTTAAGCAAACGTGATTTGTCCAAACTAATTTTACTGAGCAATAACCAAGTTTGAATCAAATCAGGACCATGCATATCTCCAGTCAACGCTGCACGTAGCGATCGCATAACTAAGCCTTTTTTGACATTTTGCTCTTTGATGACTTGTTTAATCATGTCTTGAATCGTCGTTTCGCTCAGTTGCTGATGATTTTCCCCGACTCTGAGAATTGCTTTGAGAGTCTCGGCAGAACCTTGTTGCTGCAATTGTGTATTTGCCTCATCGCTAAATCCAACTGCTTCAGCAAAAAATAATTGACTCTGCTCTACGGCATCTTTCAAACGAGTTAGACTGGGCTGAATTAAAACCACGAGTTGCTCCAACCAAGCGCGATCGCGTCCTCCGTTAAATTGATACCCAGCTTCTTCCCAGTAAGGAATGATTAAATCCGTCAGCTTTTGTACTTCCATTCCGTGGAGGTACTGACTGTTTAACCAATCCAACTTAGCCCAGTCAAACTTTGCACCTGCTTTGTTAACGCGCTCAAAGCTAAACTTTTGAGCTGCTTCTTCCAAAGTAAAAATTTCTTGAGTTGAGTCTGGAGGCGACCAACCCAACAATGTCATATAGTTTACCAAAGCTTCGGAAACAAAGCCCATATGCTGAAAGTCGGAAATAGAAGTTACCCCATCCCGCTTAGAAAGTTTACGTCCCTCCTGATTTAATATCAAGGGCGTATGAGCAAACTCTGGCACCTTTGACTCTAGTGCTTCATACAGCAGAATTTGTTTAGCGGTGTTAGCTATATGATCTTCTCCCCGGATCACGTGAGTTATCTGCATCTCTATGTCATCAACCACTACTGCAAAATTGTACAGAGGTTGACCAATACTATCTAGTGCAGCGCGGGCGATTACCATATCACCACCTAAATCTCTCCCTCGCCAAATCATCTTCTCCCGCACTAAGTCGTTCCAGACGATTTCTCGCCCATCATCAATTTTGAAGCGAATCACAAAGCTGCGTCCTTCAGATTGATACGCAGCTTCTTGATCTGGTGTTAAATCGCGGTGACGATTGTCATAGCGTGGAGCTTCACCTTTTGCGCTTTGTGCTTCTCGTAGCGCGTCTAGTTCTTCTGTCGTCGTATAGCAGCGATAGGCAAGTTTTTTGTCTACGAGCGTTTGTACTGCTGCTTGATAAAGTTCTAAACGTTTGCTTTGGAACAATGGCCCTTCATCCCAATGCAATCCCAACCAACGGAGTCCCTGCAAGATGTTTTCCGTATATTCGGGACGAGATCGCTCCAAGTCTGTGTCTTCGATTCTCAATATAAATTTGCCACCGTGGTGATGAGCAAATAGCCAATTAAATACAGCTGTCCTAGCTGTACCAATGTGTAAATTTCCAGTTGGACTAGGAGCAATACGGACTTTAACAGTCATTCTACTTTGGATTTTAGATTTTAGATTTTGGATAGACCCCACAGAAGTTGCGGAGTACTTGATAGTTGTGGATTCTCGTTTTTAGATTTCTTCCACTGACAAATTTGGAAGTTTTTACTATTAAGGAATCTACCACAGTAGATTCTCCCCTTCATAACGCATCCAACATCTTGCTTAGATTTTTAGGCGCGACTTGATAGCCAACGCCTTACAACTAAAAACCTAATAACTTTTTTACGGGATCGACGGGGCTCGAACCCGCAACTTCCGCCGTGACAGGGCGGTGCTCTAACCAATTGAACTACGATCCCTCAACTGGCAACTTTCTTAGTATGACTAGTCTTTTGAATCTTGTCAAGGGTTTCTTCAGATTTTTTTGATTTTTGTTGGAGAATCTTGTACCGACGTTGCATAATTTGTGAATTAATCTCACGCACAAAGTCGCAAAGGCGAGGCAGCACGTTGCGAATCTGTTCGGGCATGAGGCGGATTTCCCGCAATGTAAATTTCTATTCAGCAACGCCCTTGCACCGCTACGCGGAATAAAAAATGGCAAAGCTTAAGTCGCACGCAATCAGCAATTGCCAACTATAGGCCTATTACAAAGAAAGGCAGAGGGCAGAAGGTAAAATTATTAAAAATCATATGCGGGGTGGGAGTAGCGCCCACCAAAATGCAAAGTCTGCCGGACAGAATCCTCTGTCCGGCGAGCTTTGCAATAAAAATGTATTTCTTGCGCTACGCGTCTCGAAATACTGCGTCCAAGCTTTAATCCCACGTTTTTAAGCGTAGGTTCCTTCAGCATAGCTGCCGTCACGCCTTCTGAATAAGCTGCGTGGAGTAGTGCTCGCCCAAATCATACTCCACAGCTTTAAATTTAATGTATGTTCTTATACTCTTTTTGGTTTATCTATAAGTTTAAAAAACAATTTAGCTAACCAAGTTTTTATACTTGGTTTTTGGCTTGTTTGATTTGTAGTTAGCTTATGGAGTATTTCTGGTTTGAGCTTTTCGTATTGTGCTTTCAGTATTTTTTTACTTTCTTCAAAGGAAATATTACTATGTGGTTCTTGGCTTAATTTTAACCAGTTCGCAAGTGAGGAGCGTTGTTCAGCAGAAAGAGTTAAAGTCATTACGCGAGTGCAATGCGTAGGTTCTTCTAAAGCAAATAAAAGTAGGTGATAGTAGCCAATATCTGCTAGATATTTGACTATGTTTTGCCCTCTCTCTTCTTTTATATCTAAAAAATAAGATAGCCAACGTGTCATATCAAGCTTCTCATCACATAACACTGTTATCCATAACAGCATGGGATAGATATCCTCTGCGTAGATAAATTCAGTAGTATCTGTCTTACCTAAAAATTTTGCTATTTCTTTCTGAGGTAACATTGCCCAGAAAGTTGGTATAGTTCCTTGAGGAGTGTATAGTAAATTGGGAAAGCAAATTGGTGCAATTGGTTTATTTTGAGGCCATATTTGCTGCAAACAAGCTTTTTCAGATAATGAAGTGAAAGGGACTAATTGTAATTTAGAAGAATCTTGAAAGTTGCTTATATCAGTAGCAGTGCTATCCAGTTTCTGCTGAACATTTTCCAAAACTGCTAATATTTGATTCAAATTCTGAGGACGAGCGTCTACATCTTTTGCTAAACAACTCATCACTATTTTTTTTATTTCCTGCGGAATTTGTACATGGGGAATAATTTCTTCAAATAAAGATGGAGTTTCAAATCGATGAGCTTGATACCAATGACTAAAAGAATTACTTTGTGTTTGAAAGGGATGTTTTCCAGTGAGCATTTCAAACATTAGCACTCCAAAACTGTAAATATCAGAGCGCATATCTAGTAGTTTGCGTCCTTCCAGATGTTCTGGAGAATAGTAAGGCAAACTACTAACAAAAGAGTTCATTAGACTCATTCCAGAAAGCTCTGTTAAAAACTTGGCTATACCAAAATCGAGAATCTTGACAATCTCCCGGTTTTTATTATCCTCTGTAATAAAAATATTGTCTGGTTTAATATCACGATGAACAACCGGAGAATTTTCCCCTTTAATACTAATACCTTGATGAGCACAATGTAGACCTAAGCAAATTTGCTTGCATAAATCTAAAAAATTTGATATTTCTAAAGGCTGATTTTTGATAATCTCTTTGAGACTTTTTCCATGAAGATACTCCATCACATAGTAAGGATTTTTTTCATCAGTGACACCATAACTTAACACGCGGACAATATGTTTATTTTTCCAACCTAGTTGAGCACCAATAAAAATTTCTTTGACAAAGCGTTGACAAATTGATTGATCTAGCAGATTCAGCGACAGAATTTTCATAGCAATCGGCATTCCACCTTTGGCAGCATCTTCTGCTAAATAAACTCTGCTGATACTGCCTTTACCGATTAAATCTCTTATTAAGTAGCGGTTATTTAAAAATTTACCAATATAAATATCTAATTCTACTTTTTGCGTTATCATCTTTTCAAATAATTCACAATATAAGATTTAACAGTAAAAAAGATTTGAGCATTCTACATAAATTTAACTTATAAAAGCTTCTAAATATTTGTAACATGTTGGGAAAAATATTTGTATTAGAATTTACACTGAACCAGAAAACAAGATTGATTAATTTCCGTAATTTATTCAGTAGTTACACTGAGTAATTAGATCTTCGTTTATCTGTCAATGCCGTGTCCCAATACGGTTAAACTCCCATCCGGCTCAAACAATACTAATTCGGCTCAAGGATAAGAGTAGTTTTTCGGATTTTTAACCTATTACTTATAGGTAATCATCAAAGCAATAAAGGATGTTTTTTGCATGCTATTAGCCAGTCTTTTTGGCAATACACATAATTGATTGTGCTGCTGAGGTTTCCACCGGGTTAATACCAGATAATCTTTGAGTTAATCTTAATCTCCATGGTGATTGACCATATTTACCTTCCAGCACTTCACTACCAAGATCGTGATTGTGTGGATACAGTTTCACTTTAAAACCAAGAGGCTCTAAAACTTGATAGTATAGCTCTGGTGTGATACCATCTCCGGGTCTTTGGTTATGAATTTCGGTTTTCCATCGGGCATTTCGCTCATCAAAAGGGATATAATATTTACTCCGGAGAAGTCGGTAAAAGAAGAACCGTATATCCCGCAAAAAAAGACCAAATCCTTTAAAGTTCCAGGCTCTGAGTTGAGGATCTAGATCCGTAACTAATCAAACCACCAGGACGCACTATACGAGCTGCTTCTGCCAAAATTATTGCCATATCATCACAGTGATGTACAGTTGCATCCTTCGTCAACAACTTCTGCAAACTTATCATTAAATGGTAAGTGATGAGCATCAACTAAAATCGGTGTGTAGCCAATATTACGAGCAAACTCTAAAGCGCCATGAGAAATATCAACTCCAATAATGATTTTTGGTGATCCACCTAACGAAGCATATATGTTACCAGGACCGCAACCAATATCAACTACGATTTTGTTCTCCCAATTCCCGATCGCTGCCCGCCAACGTGCCTTAAAAGTCTCACTGCGATGACTGTTTTCAAAGTATTCTTTGCCCCATTTCTGATGTCCTAAAAAGTAATTGTTGGCTTGCATACCCTTAGTGAACATGGGTATTGAACACATAGGAATGTCTCCTTTACCCCATTCAATACAAATATCCTTCTTAGCTAAATATTGTTCGATCTCTGATTTGAGGGAATTTTGCATATTTTGTTTCATTCATCTAGAGTTACATTGAGTCTGGTTGAAGACTTGTCATTAAAAATGGCAACCACAAAACAGCGCTATACAAAAGTTTCCTTTCGTAGGCGACTACGATCTTCGACTCATAGAGCGTCGGCACGAGCTTCAGAGTGACATTAGGACGTGGAGAGGTTTTTATTAGGAGTTATTAATTGCAACAAACCCTAATTTTTTTGTTCGCTCTCAACAATATATTTAGTGATTCTTGACACTTCTGTTTTTATTTAGTAAAAGAAGTTACACCTTAAAAATACTGAGAAAAATGAAGTGTGAGAACGGTCGAAACACTGAAATATATGTAAAGAATGTATGAAGAAGAGTTAATAAATATCTCTCACTTACAAACCTGAAGGCAGAGGCTTGATTGTAAAAAAAATATTCTTTTAGACTTTTTACTTTCCTCGATGATTGTCAGATTATTGATCCTATTTCTTCTCAATAGCTCCCTACCTCAATGTCTCAGCTCCCTAAACGGTAATCTTTGAGCGGCAAAGAAGATTACTATCCTCACTATTCCTTACTACTTGTTAATATATTTAGTCGCAGTTTATACCTTATAATATTGCTCCTGAAAAAAGTTAACAAGCCAGTCTTTGACACTACGAGTAGCGCGGCAGTCATCTTCGTTGTAGCGTTGGATAACTTCTAGTAAGGCGCGATCTCCTGTTTTTAACCACATATCATACCAGTAAATACACTTAGCCCCACTTGCTTCAGAATCGCGCCACTCAAACCCCAACCAACGGGCGATCGCTTTCAAGGCATAGCTTTCTACAGGTAGAGCGACGTTTTGAGTTAATTGTTCATACACATCAACAAATCGATTCAATATTGGCATTACACAAGTATGTGGAGTGCGATAAAGCCTTGCCAGTCGTTTAACTGTATCTAATTCGTAAACACAAAAATGATAAATGGGCGCTTCCGGATATTGCCAAACGATGTCCAAAAATTGCTGCCAAATTATTTTTTCATCTTCTTGTTTTTCCGCAAGTAAAGAATAAAATTTTTCGGTGTTTGCTTGCCTGTCCACAACTAAAACGCCTAACAAATAATCTAAATGCAAATCTGGTTGTGCTTCGATATCAAAGTAAATTTCTATTGGGGCTGTGAATGTGAGATTAGCAAAGGACTCTTGGTAAAACTCATGAGTGTTTGGCTTCCTCTGACTTTGAACACTTACCCGATTGGTTTCGGGCACAATCAAATGAGAGTCTTCCAGAGAAAGGCTGACGAGGGATTCCAACATCTGTCGCTGAAGGACTTCGCTATTTGTCGTATCAGCACCAACGTTCTCTAGAAGTGGAGGGTAAAGTAAACTCACAGGACGATTGTTCACGACAGATTGAGCTTGTAATACCAGCCTCGGGGCATTTTCGCGATTGAAACCTGGTAGGTTCTCTAGTTTGGTGGGGCTGGTTGTCGCCAAAGACTCTAATGTTGTTATATTCAGTATTTGTAATTGAGTGTAGCGAACTGGTGTGATTCCAGGTAACAGTGAAAGGTGTTTCTGAGATTGAGCAAGCGCATAACAATGACTGTACCAAGGGCAAAGATTACAACGCTGACGGGCAATAAAAATCTCTGGCGCTTCTTCTGCTTCTAGAGTTTGAACACAATTGTGCAGAATAGTCAGCATTTGTGGCGTCCATTTGAGCAAATCTACAGGATAACTTGCCTCTTTACCACGCAATATCAGCCAAGCGGTATCTAACTCAACTTGCTGCACCATACCCACCACGTAAGCATGAAATGCTGCTAAAACCTGGTACTCTTGTTTGGGACGCTTACCTAATTCGATACTAGCCGGAACATATATCCAATCTCCAAAGCAGGAATTTCCTGGCTGTTTCAGGAGTAAAGTAGGACGACTGAGTAATGTATATTCTTCAGAATAATTGATGAGTTGCACTCCACCGTAAATGCAGTCTACTCCCTGCCGCATCAGATCTAAAGTTGCTGCCGCGCCTGTCAGCCAGTCTCCCCTGGGGAAAACTGGTTGCTGATAGGCTAGGTGTTCCAAAATATTGACCTTATGGGCAGCTTTATCCTGTTGGAGTTTGAGAAGCAAGTCATTGGCAGTATCTCGCTGCCTTTTGTCACTGTAAGTATCTAAAAAAGGTCGGCGCTTACAGCGTTGGTATTGCAACAGTAGTTCAGCATTAATTAACATTCTTTTAAGCTAACAAGAATTATTGCTTTCTGGCAGGAGTTCCATTAACTAAAATTTATGTTAATAAAATCACAGGGAATCATGGGTAGTGAAAGACTAACTGAGTTGCATCGCTTTCGAGAGCAGTTTCCAGCCTTAGCAAATAAAATTTACTTTAATTATGGGGGACAAGGACCAATGCCGCAAACGGCAATGGATGCTATTACCCAAGCACAAACTTACATTCAGCAAATTGGTCCTTTTGGGAATGAGGTGAATAACTGGATCAACCAGGAGGTTCAAGCCACAAGAGAGGCGATCGCATCTACAATCAATGTCCCACCGGAAACAATCACCATAACTGAGGATGTTACTGTTGGATGCAACATTGCTATGTGGGGGATAGAGTGGCAAGCCGGGGATCACTTACTACTGTCGGACTGCGAACATCCAGGCATTATAGCGATCGCATCCGAAATTCAGCGTCGATTCGCTGTGGAAATTACCACCTTTCCGCTCATGGCGACTCTCAACGAAGGTGATCCGACGGAAATCATTGCCCAACACTTAAAGTCTCATACTCGTCTTGTAGTATTAAGTCATGTCCTCTGGAATACAGGTCAAGTTTTACCTCTTGAGAAAATCTCGGAATTATGCAGGAGTTATGATGTTAGACTGCTGGTAGATGCTGCCCAGTCTGTTGGCTTACTACCTCTGAACTTAACGGAACTAGGGGCTGATTTCTATGCCTTTACAGGTCACAAGTGGTTGTGTGGTCCTGGGGGTGTGGGAGGATTGTATGTGCGCCCAGAAGTGAGAGAAAGCCTGAAACCTACGTTTATTGGTTGGCGGAGCGTTGCTATAAATAGTCAAGGCAAGCCTGGAGCTTGGCATCCAGATGGAAAACGCTATGAGGTGGCAACATCAAATTTTCCACTTCTTTCCGGATTAAGAAAGGCGATCGCAGTTCATCAGCAATGGGCAACACCACAAGAAAATTATCAGCGTATTTGTAGCAGTAGCGCCTATCTCTGGCAACAATTGATGGAGCTACCCGAAGTCAAGTGTTTGCGCACTTCTCCCCCAGAATGCGGATTAGTCTCATTTCAACTGACAAATAAATTGCCTCAAAAGAGCCGCCAACTGGTAGAGTTTCTAGAGTCACAAAGCATATTAACTCGCACAATTGCCGATCCCGACTGTGTACGTGCCTGTATACACTACTTCACTCTCACCTCAGAAATCGATCAGCTCATTGAAGCAATTCAAAGATTTTGCAAAAAGTAGTTAGTTGATTGTTAATTGTTGATTGCTCAATTAACAATTAACAATTAACAATTAACAACCAACAACTAACCGCAATGGAAAGACCAATTTTATACATAGCAATCACTAACCACGGTTTTGGGCACGCGACTCGCACTGCATCTGTGGCGGCAACAATTCAAAAGTTATGTCCCGAAGTTCTGCTCATTATGGTGACGACTGCACCTAGATGGTTGCTAGAGTGTTACATTGAAGGTGATTTTATCCATCGTCCCCGCGCATTTGACTTAGGTGTGGTACAAGCAGATAGCTTGATGATGGACAAAGCAGCTACTTTAGAAAAATTGCTTGAGATTAAGAAACATCAAAATTCTATTATCGCTTCGGAAGTCAACTTTATCCGCCAAAACCGCGTCAATCTTATACTGGCAGATATTCCCTTCCTTGCTAGCAAAATTGCCTCTTCAGCTAATATACCTTGCTGGATGGTTAGTAACTTTGGTTGGGACTTTATCTACCAAGATTGGAGTAGAGACGAAAAGTACAAAGTCTCTATAACGGAGATAGTAGATTGGATTCGAGATTGTTACTCTTTATGCGATCGCCTGTTTCGTTTACCCTTTCACGAACCGATGCAGGCGTTTAAAAATATTACAGATGTGGGCTTAATCGGTGGCTCTCCTCATTATACTCCTGAAGAATTACGCTCTACTTGGGGGATTACGACTCCGAAAGAAAAAACTATCTTACTCTCTTTTGGCGGTTTGGGTTTACAACAAATTCCCTACGACAATATACGGCAATTTCCAGATTGGCAATTTATCGCCTTTGATCAATCTGCTCCTGATTTACCTAATTTACTCAAAGTCAGCAATCGCAAATACCGCCCTGTCGATTTTATGCCTATTTGTGGGCGAGTCATTTCTAAACCTGGTTTCGGTACCTTTGCTGAAGCCACACGACAGTCTGTACCTATTGTTTCAATTACCCGTGATGATTTTGCGGAAGCCGCTTTTCTGTTAGAAGGCATTGAGAATTACAACCAACATCAAATTCTCACCCCATCTGAGTTTTTTCAAGGCACATGGGATTTCCTCAGGCAACCAACTGAGCAACCCAAGCAATCTCAAAGCATTGCAAAAGATGGCAATGAAGCGATCGCACTCGCAGTTATCAACTATCTTAAGGATGATAAATTTATGTAATTAGGACTTACGCACTATACAAATTAACCTTAATATGCATGACGGTATATCCCTGTTTCAGGCGATTCGCATAACCCTGATTCACTCACTTACTTTGTGATTGCTAAGTGCAATACAAGACTAAAACACACAAATTGCGTGTATTACTTATGTACGATGCGTAAATTCTAGTAATAACCCAAGTTCAGTAGACTGATCATTCCTGAAAACGATTATTAGAATACTCAAATCTATACCTTTTGACAGAGGTCGCATCATTCTTTAACATGTTGGGGGGCTCAAATGCTTCCTCACGCGGGTAAAGTAGTTGAAAGCTTACGACTCACCATGATTTAACTTAGATTTAAAAATGGCTTCGACTTCCTCATAGGACATATCGTAGGGAGAAGGATAAACTTTAACATTAGGATTACGGCGATTAATGAATAATTCTCTAATGGCTTCATCATCAGTCGGATAAGTCAAGACATATTTTTTCAATTCCTTACGGCTCATTTGTTGAAAATCAGGTTTCGTCATCAGTATTAAACTCCCAGTTTCCGGTTTCATTAATAGTGATTTCTAAGCTTTCCTCTCTCCCAGCAATTAAGAAGATATATTTTTGCAAAGGATCGTATCTAAACAATAAAATTGGTTGCAATAAATTAGAAAGTAGTTGACACACAAAGATAGCAGTATCTTTTTGCTTTTCAGTAAGCAATGACTTCCTGTTTCCTTTTTTGACTATCTTTACAGATTTATCTTATTAACGTTCTGCTCAGCAGTAGAATAAATCACCTCCTTTGCTTTCACATCTACAATTATGCTTCAGTACGAAGCAACCTGGGCATATTTCCCTCCTGAGTGCCATAACTCCTGATGCGTACCCCGCTTCAAAGAGTCAGGATTTCTACTCCTTCCTCTGTTACAGCTACAGTATGTTCAAACTGAGCAGAAAGTTTTTTATCTTTTGTAACCACAGTCCAACCATCAGTCAGAAACTTAAGGTTATAGGTTCCTTCATTCAGCATCGGCTCAACTGTGAAAACCATTCCAGGACGTAATTTTAAACCGCTGCCCCGTTTTCCATAGTGAGGAATTTGCGGCTCTGTATGAAACTGTCTACCAACGCCATGCCCAACCATATCTCTTACAACTGAAAACCCATTTGCCTCAGCATATTCCTGAATTGCCGCGCCAATATCTCCAACTCTTGCTCCGGGTTTGATTTCCGCAATTCCCCGCATCATTGATTCTTGAGTCACTGCAACTAGTTTTCGTGCTACTGCTGACGGGTTCCCAACGATAAACGTTCTAGAAGTATCACCGTGATAACCGTTTAGAATTGGGGTCACATCGATATTGATGATGTCTCCGTCTTTGAGGATTTGTTTAGAGTTGGGAATTCCATGACAAACAACCTCATTGACGCTGGTACAAATTGAACCTGTAAAAGGGGGATATCCTGGAGGCGCATAGCCTAAAGTCGCGCTAATTGCACCGTGGGCTTGCATCCAACGCTCTGCCTCATCATTGAGTACTTTTGTACTGACTCCGGGTTGTACCATTGGTTCTAGATGCTTGAGTAGATTGGCTGCGAGTTTTCCTACTTGGCGCATCTTATCCAGTTCCCTGGCAGAAAGTAAAACAATTCCTTGACGAGTTGATGGTTTGAGAAGCTCTCTAGTAACCGAAAGCAAATTTTGATGGTTCATAACTAAAGCTCATTGCGTCTTGCTAGCACAGCATAGCACAGCAAAACACAGATTAGTTCATTCCTTGTATCCTGTATGTAGGAAAAACAATAAAAGCAGGTATTGAAAATGGGCGGAAAGACAGACTTAGAGAGAGTAGTCGCGTATGTTCCTTCCGAGTGGAAAAAGGAACTCTCAGAATGGGCAGAGGCGGAAGAACGTTCTGTCTCCTGGTTAGTTGCTAAGTTAATTGGTAAGGCTTTGCAGGAAAGTCGCGAGCAGCAGAGTGCCGGACATAGTAGCTAATATCAGCTAAAGTTGCTGTCTCAAGGCACTATCGTTCCTTGGAATCATGAATATTCCCTTTGACTCTTGGCAGAAGCAGAAATCTCCGAACAATTAGAGACAGAACAAAAAGATAACTATTAACTGGTAACTGTAAATGGCTCACTACCAAAGACTACTCAGAATTTCTACCACTGGTAAATCTTTGCAAAATATCACCCCAAAGATAGAAGCCTTAATCGCAGAATCAGGAGTTGAATCTGGACTATGTACAATATTTTTACGCCACACTTCAGCCAGTTTATTGATTCAAGAAAATGCCGATCCAGATGTCCTTAGAGATTTAGCCAACTTCATGGCAAAGCTCGTGCCAGAATCAGCCAAGTATATTCATGATACTGAAGGTCCTGATGATATGCCAGCCCATGTCCGTACAGTCCTTACCCACACTTCAGAAAACATTCCCATCAATCAAGGACAGTTAGTGTTGGGAACTTGGCAAGGGATTTACATTTGGGAACACAGGCAACGAAATCATAGTCGAGAAATAATTGTTCATATATCAGGAAGTTAAATCTATACCGGGTAGAATTGATTCAAAAGAATGAGGATTTCCGCTTTTTTTCTCAAAGCCAGATCTAATTGTTGTTCAGGTTTATGTCTTCTAAGTATAATTTTACGCATTAAGTAAAATAAGTCACATTTATCTTCTAATGATTTAGTATTTCGACGGGAAATTTTGGAGATGACTATTTAAGGCTAAGCTTTTGAGAGTAGTGTGATTTTAATCACAATATACCTCGCAAAAAATCACTGAGACACGTTGATCTATATCAATGGAAAGAAGATGGAAATCTCGAAAGATAGAGGTATTAAATCGCCAACTATGCAGTACTCAAAATGATTCGTGCACTCATTGAATCTGCTTTCCAAACAGGATGTCTTAGTGTTGAATCTGAGGGTCTCATTCATCAAATGCTGGCGACGAAAAGTTATCAGTCAGATGATTTGGCAGCACTGACAGTCCTGTATAATGCAGTGCAGGCGGGTCACATTAAACGAGAAGCATCTTCTAATGTGGTTATGGATCGCATTATACATGACACCCAAATAAGATAGAATATACAGTTTTAAGCTTGTAGTCTGTAATGGATTGGCTTGAGATTTGACAGAGCAAGTCAAAAAGCAATGCTAAGAACTCACTGAAATTGATATATTCTTGTCGAAAACCATGAAGGTCAGCCAGAGAATGAGCTAAGATCAGGTACATGGGGGTAAATGTAAAGCCGAGTCCTCAGACTTCCTGGTAATGCAAATGACTACAAAAAGGCAACTAAAACAACCGCAAGCTCAGCTGGCTTTGAAGTATCATTTATTACATAATGGTGGGAAAGACTCATTGATAACTATTGACCTCATCAGGAAAACACCCGAATTATGTGACTTCTCGTGAAGTAAACATTTTCTGAACAGCCTGATGAAGACCGAGTATACCTAATAAAGTAACAGAAAACTTTGAAACCCAAGATTTTTACAAAACAGACGACTACAAACAAGTCTTGGGCTTGGGTAAATAAAGGTGCTTCCCAAGGTTCGTTTCCGGAACCTCAAAAGAGCGCCTTCTACTGGGAGATCACCCAGATGTTGACAAATTTAACTACGTTTAAAAAGGCAGAAGCAGTAGATGCTACACCGCAAGATTTATCAATTGTGTTGCGATGGGCGGGAAGTATGCGTTTTCTTGCGGGACCAGCAACGCTGGATTGAGCGAGCTCGCATCATCGATATAGAGGGTGATTTAGTCACCCTGCGTTATGAAACAGATGAAGAAGACGAAATATGTTCCTGGGAGGAAATGGTTCGCCTTGAAAGTATTGGTGCTGTAACGCAAAAACTAGCTTCAGTGCCACGTGGTAATGTAGAACCTCTGATGACCGAAGATTGTCCGGAGGCTGAACGCATTCGCGATCATCATTCTACTGACTCCAATCCAGATTAGTAAATGGTTAATGGTTAATTGTTAGTTTTTAATACTGCGATTAACCATTAATGCGTTCAAATGCCGGACAATAACCTTCAAGAGTAACTTTAAAGTTATATAACGGGGACATGGGGTTCCAACACCTCTGTCCCCTTTGATGTCGGCAAGTACCGCAACAACTTAAATCAGACAAAGTATAGCGATCGCTACTTTGGTTAAGTAATTCGCGTTGTGACAACCCGCGCAATACGATCTCTTCTCCTTGCCAACGCGCTTCGATTAAGCCTGTATCAGCAAATTGCCGCCAGCGAGGATCGGCAGCAATTACATCAGGAAGCGAAATTGTCACGACTGTTCCCAACTCCGTTAACTCACCTTCATAATTAGTTTCCGGCGCTGCAGGTTGTAAAAATATGTCTCCGATAGGTAATTCCACCAACGTCCCTGCTTCTGGAGAATGTACGTGGTAGCGATTTTGCAATTCCTCTAAGCTTGTGAGATCTGCTAAGTAGGTAGGGGAACCGTGGACGAAGATCACATGTTGGGGTCGCAAATTGTGAATCAGTTGAGTAGTCCCTGGACAATCGCTGTGCTGGGCTAGAAAATAAGTTTCGATCGTCGCCTGTTTTGAGTATTGATTGTTAAGTTTGATGTTAGTTTTTTCTGGTAGCAGAATCAGCCAAGGGTTAGTAGCTAATTGACTGTATTCGCTCAGATCGACACTAGAGTCTGTCAGAACAATGCAGGGGGAATTGCCAACAGTTGCACGCTGTTCTGGTTGTAGGCGACGGACTCGAGGACGTATTCGTTCATCCCAAAATAGTGCTTGATGACGGGCAAAGTTTTGTACAGATGGAGGAAAGTGGGGTAGCAATTCTAAATAAGCATCGCATCCAGTCGCAACAGCACCATCAACCCAAATGTCTAAATCCCGTCCTGTGAAGTGATGATGGCTGCGTAAGAGCATGAGCAATTCTTGCCCTAACCCCAAAGCGGGAGTCGGCATAAGTACTGAAAAACGGTCAGAGATCGCCCGATTAATTCTCTCAGCTAATTGATTTTCTTGATTGCGACGGTGGGGATGACGCGACGTGCCATACGTGCCTTCTATAATTAAGACATCCAACTCGATAGAACGTAATTCATCCAAACGCAAACCTTCTACTAGCCGCGAATTCGACAAAAAAAAGTCTCCCGTATACAGGAGTTTGTAAGAACGTTGTTGATTTGTATAGGTTAGCAGGATTGCGGCTGCTCCTGGTAAGTGCCCTGCAGGGATTAATTCTGCTACCAAACCGTCTTTGAATTCTATAGGCGATCGCAATGGTAACGCTTGACAAAATTGCGAGATTTCCTCAGTGTCTTGGTTCAACCAATTGAGAGGCAGTAATTTACTAGTGACCTCGCTGGCGTAGATTGGTAATAGGGGAAAAGCTTTGTGTAGTGCTAGTAACCCTTGAGCGTGATCGGGATGAGCGTGACTTATCAGTACTAAGTCTGCTGGTAGGGAGGTGCCTCGACGTGCTGGCTTTTTGAGATCTTTAATTAATGGCGAAATGTCCGCCAAACCGCAGTCAAATAAGATGCGGTGTGGTCCCATTCTGACTAATAAGCACACGCCCTCCTCGTTATGATGAACGCCATAGGGCAAACATTCTAGCTCATTAGCCGCCTCTACTAGATCAACACTGTCTTGAGCCGATAGGCGATCGCTCATGCTCTGCTCCCCTCAAAACTCATCGTTGTGGAAATGTCCCAAAAAAGAAAGGGTGTAAGGGTTGAGAAAAAGGTGTGTTACCCTACTTGCCCCTAAACACATTCGATAAACCCATACACCCGACACTTTTATATTCCTACATCCTGAGCGAACTGATTTTAGGGAGGACAATTGTATACTCGCGCGAGAGTTGAGCAAAGTCCGTCAAGATCGTCTCCACCGCTTCGTAAAGATTTGGTAAAGAAATAAAAACAATCTCTCCAGATCGGCATTGGGGCTTTATATGAGTACTTGTTCTACATCAATGAGCAGAGCCATTGCCATGATAGTTATCTGAATCATAAAATCCGTTTTTTGTGCCAAAGAATAAGCAAGAAACAGTAAATATGACTGTTAATGCAACTAAAACCAGCTTTATGTCCATTTGTTTGTTACCCTCTAGTTAAAGACGTTCCAATGCTAATAGAGTGATTTTGTTATACAGTGAAATCAGCATAAAATCTTTACTATGATTAATCTGGTTCAACAATGAGTAGATATACTTGTACATACCCGGATTGTAAAACTTTTTAGCTAAACTGTCTATCTACCTTAGACGTATTTAATTATAAACAAGGAATGAAGTAGCGATGAGAGTGAACTACCTCTAACCGAACGAGCTTCATTCCCAAATTCTTAATAAAATGTTGTTAAAATTTATAGCTGAAAACTTGAATTTCACCCTTTTCCGGCAAATTACCAGGCTTAACAGTGATCGTGTCACTACTACTACGACGGACATTAACTCCCTGCATTAATGAGAGAAACCCATCCAATGGGGCAATATCACAGTTAGCATTATCGGCAGCTTGTGTACGGAATTGAGTGGGAATTATCAGCTTGGGATTGATAACTTGAATTGCCTGCTTGGCTTCAGTCGCATTGTAGGCTTTAACACCCCCACCTACAGGAACTAAAGCCACATCAGGACGCCCGATGAGGATTTTTTGCTCAATGGAAATCGGTGCTGCGGCTCCTCCAAGATGGAGGACACTAGTTTTCGCTTGTGTCCAAAGCCAAGCCGTATTTGTGCCAAACTGCTTACCACCTTTGCGGTCATGGTCTATAGCAATTCCTTGGAACTTGATCCCTTTGAACTCATAAGCTCCTGGTTCATAAATTAACTTAGGATTTCCTGGCAGGTTTTCCACAACTCCTTCATCCAGCAGTTGACTGCTAATAAGCACCAAATCTGCTGAAACTTTTGGTGGACGATAACGAGCCGTACAACCAGCTGGTCGAAAAGGATTGACAAGAATTTTTGTTCCGCCACCAGTAAATAGAAAGCAACTATGACCCAACCACTGAATTGACAGTGAACCACTAGATTGGGCTTTTGCCTGAAATTCAGATCCTAAGTTAGTAACCAATGCTGTTACCAAACCTGCTCCAGCATAGCCAATCAACTGTCGTCGTTTCATTAATTACTCACCCGACTGTATTTGTTCCAGAAAGTTTCGTAGCAAGTTTTTTCCTGAAGATGTCAGGACACTCTCTGGATGAAATTGGACGCCCTCAATGTGAGGAAAGTTCCGGTGTCGCACTCCCATAATTGTGCCATCGTCAACCCAAGCTGTAATTTCTAACACATCTGGGCAACTTTGACTATCAATAACTAAACTATGATACCGAGTGGCAGTTAAAGGATTCTCTAATCCTCGGAACACACCTACTCCGGTGTGAGATACAAGGGAAGTTTTGCCATGCATCAACTCTGGTGCAGAAACAATTCTAGCGCCGAACACTTGACCAATACTTTGATGCCCCAAGCAAACCCCTAAAATTGGTAAGTTCGGTCCAATTTGTTGAATCAAATCTAGGGAGATTCCAGCATCTTCCGGACGACCAGGACCTGGGGAAATCAATACCGCATCTGGATTCAAGGCAAGAATCTCGTCTAAAGATATTTTGTCATTCCGAAAAACTCTAATATCATTCGCAACTGGGAACTCTACAGCTAGTTCTCCTAAATACTGAACTAAGTTATAGGTAAAGCTGTCGTAATTATCAATAACTATAATCAAATTCTCTAACTCCTGCTTTCTAGCACTTAGTCTTTGATCCTTCCCAAACTTTAACACTTAGCTAAAAGATGACGAGACACCCATACTCGTGCAGATCTTAGCTCAATTTCAAACAATGGGAACAAGCAAATTTCATGCGCTCGGGTTTCTCTCAATCCTCGCTCAAGATTTCTGACAAAGCTTAACATCATCAGAAAAGAGACCGTAATTGTTAGCTCGTCCGCTTATGATGCGGCAAAGTGACTCATAATTAAAGCGTGGAGAGGAGGCAGCAAAAGTATAGCTGCTACCAACACTGCTACCAAAGCAGCGATAAGCACAGCGCCTGCAGCACAGTCTTTAGCGATTTTTGCTAATTCATGGTATGTTTGCTTAACTGTTAAATCGACGACCGATTCTATGGCCGTATTTAATAACTCTAAAGCCAAAACAAAACCACTAGTTACTCCAATTACCGCGACCTCCACTGCTTTCAGGTGTAAAAAAAGGCTTAACCCTAGTGCTAGAACACATACACTGACATGAATCCGAAAATTACGTTGCGTTTGAAACGCGTAGGTGATTCCAGTCCACGCATACTTAAAACTTATAAATAAATTAGAGGCTACTTGCCAAGAGAGTCCGCGTTGCTCGGTGACAACAGTTTCTACGCTGTTTGACTTTGGTGGCGACGAAACTTGTTGTTGAGGCATAGGCATAAAAATACAACAGCAGAGTGAGTAAATTTAGAGTTTTCGCCGATCCTAATCGCTTAATTAGGCTCTATTGCAATTTTTCACAGAATTTTTACAATAGAGCAATTAAGAAAAACATTTAACATAAATGCACACAAGTCCTATTCTACGTCAATATCAATACCAATTATCTTCAGTAATATTACTTGCTGTTTGAGCATTGAACTTAAACTTTCTTCATTAGGATGATCCCAGCCTAGCAAATGCAGTAACCCGTGAGATGCTAACCAAGCAAGTTCAGTTTGCAAAGGGTGATCCTGCTGTTTCGCTTGCCGCATTGCTGTATCAACAGAAATCACAAGATCGCCAAGATACAGAGGCATTGCGGCAAGCATTTCGTCGCTTCTCGGACAATCTACCTCTAACGCCGCAAAGGCTAAAACGTCAGTTGGTTTATTCTGGTGACGATACTGGGCATTCAATGTCTGAATTTCAGTATCATCAGTTAAACACAGCCCTAATTCATAAATAGAGGTAGTTGGAAGATAAGAATGCAGTTTTTCCAACCAGCATTTAAACCACTTCTCCCAAGTTTCAGGAGCAATTCGGAGATCGGTCTCACCAAATTTTATCACTTCTGCTTGGGACGACTCGTAAAAATCATCCTGCACATATATTTCAACTTGCACTTTTCTCTACAAAGTCTCCTTGCTGAAGTAATGGTTGTTGTTAGCGAGTTAGGTAAGCAAGACCCACGAGTACAGCCAAAAGTCCTACTGTACTTAAGAAGAAATGTTTCAGCGAAGTGCCACGCTTTTGCACCATGTTTCGCATGGCGAGTTTCACGTAGCTTGGTTGAGGTTCTGAAGGAGAGTTGCTCATCTAAAAACCTTTTATACGTTGGAAATCGTGTACCTGGACACGAAGGATGTTTAACTGTTCAGTTTTAGAGCTACGGACTGGCTTCGTATCCATAGATAAAAATTTAAACGCTTGCCCATAATGTAGTATGCGTACATACTTATACATGTCAGCTAGTTGAAGCGGGAGGCACTAAGCCCTGTCGCTTCAGCGCGGGATGCTGACATCTATTCGATAACAAACCCTGATAATAATGTAACAGTTTGTTTAACAGATAGCTGCCATTTCGGCTAATTAGAGAGCAGAAAATAAAGTAGGGGAGAGAATGAAACTCATTTTTTTCCCTACTTAACTTGCTTTTTCTATTGCTACCTCTAATCCACAAGCTGATTTTCTTGTCGCAGATAGGTTTGAATGAATGGATCTAAGTCGCCGTTCATGACATCCGCGATCGCCGTCGTTTCCAAGTTGGTACGCAAGTCCTTCACCATTTGGTAAGGATGAAAAACGTAGTTGCGGATTTGGTTCCCCCAAGAAGCTTCTACCATATCACCGCGAATTTCGGCTATTTCTTTGGCATGTTGCTCTCGGGCAATAACGAGGAGTTTTCCCTTTAAGCGGGCAAGGGCTTTCTCTTTGTTTTGTAATTGGCTGCGTTCTTCGGTACAACGCACCGCAATCCCAGTAGGAAGATGAACAACTCGCACGGCGGTTTCAACTTTGTTGACATTCTGTCCGCCTTTACCACCAGATCTAGAGGTGGTAATTTCCAAATCCTTATCTGGAATTTCCAGCTGTACATTGTTGTCTAGTTGCGGCATCACTTCCACCCCAGCAAAGCTGGTTTGTCGTTTACCATTGGCGTTAAAGGGTGAAATCCGCACTAAGCGATGAGTACCCATTTCACACCGCAAGTAACCGTAAGCAAAACGACCAGTAATTTCCAAGGAGACTGATTTGATTCCTGCTTCATCACCCTCAGATATTTCTATTGAATGCACCTTATAGCCTTGTCTTTCTCCCCAACGGGTGTACATCCGCATCAACATTTCCGCCCAGTCTTGAGCATCAGTGCCACCAGCACCAGCGTTAATTGTCACCACTGCACCCTTTTCATCAAAAGGACCAGAAAGTAACTGTAGCAACTCCCACTGGTCAAGTTCAACATTGAGTTTACTGATAGTGGATTCTGCTTCAAGTAATAGACTCTCATCCGCTTCTAGCTCCAAGAGTTCTAATACTGCCTTAGAGTCTTCTAAACTGTCTCGCCAGTGACGATACTGTTGAAGATGTTCTTTGAGATCGTTCAGTTCTTGCAGTGTCTCTTGGGCTTGATTTTGGTCATCCCAGAATTCTGGCTGTGCCGAGATTTTTTCCAGATCTTGAATTTTGGCTGTTAATGCTGGGATGTCAAAGATAGTCCTGGGTTTTACCCAGGCGGCCAGACAACGTTTCGATTTCGCGTTTGAGTTCTAATACTTCCATCTTCGTTTGCTGTAATTAGCGATCGCTATCTATTTAATTTTATAAGAAGTAATGCTGAATGCCGTTCAAGATGCTTCGCACGCCATAGCGCGAAGCATCTGTACTTTAGGGAGATCCATAAAAATAAATTATCCAGCAGTTCATTTTATCTTTCTGGTCCTAGTCGCGCTAGAAAAGCCTGGAAGCTTGCTGGATATTTTATTTTGCCTAATCACGACTGTTTATGGCAACGAGCAGCCGTAAAATAAAAACGAACAGGTTGATGTATGTCAAGTACATTGACAAAGCTGCTGGTAAGTACTGGTCATCGCGGTAGGTACGTGGCAGGATGTAGAAATCGACGACAGACACTCCAGCAAAGAGAAATACGCCCAAACCGGATATGGCAATTTCCAACCAAGTCGGCGTGTAAACACCAAACAAGCTGAATAAAAACTGGGTTAGACAGACAACTACCAAGGCAATCACGCCGAGACTGACAGTTTTTGACAACGCCATGCCATCTTGTTCGGAAAGATTTGAGCCAATCTGACGGGCGGCAATAAAGGTGACACCACAACCGAGAGCCGCAAAGCCAATACCTGCTATGCCCACATTAGGGGTTCTCAGTGCTACAAACACTAAACCACTGAGAGTATATCCTGATAAGAGGCTGTAAGTTGCTAGCAGTGGTAGTGCGACTTTTTGATTACCCTTTTCAGCGACGTTTTGGGCAACGAAGAACAAAATCAACTCAACGATGACAGCACCAATGAAGGTGGGAAAGAATAATTCGGGGTGATTGCGAATAACGCCAAGTCCACCATAAGTTCCAAGTGCAGTTAATACCAAACCACCACCAACAAAAGGTAGGGCATTGGCAATCACATTAGGACCAACTAGAGCCTGAGTTTTAGCCTGACGAATCGCTTCACGGAAGTTGCTTGTATTGCTCATATTTCACAAATAATTTTTTTTGAGAAGATTAACTCCAAAGATATTTGAGCGTTTGCTAAGCGCTTTCATTTCCATTTTTACCTAATTTATCAAGTAAGAGTTATATGCCTTATCATAAAAGTTGACGCTTCTTTATGCCACTTCAAGTAACTTACACCAAAAAGTCGCGTCTAATTTCTCCGTATAAATGCTGAGATGCGGAGTAAGACCCCTCATAAGTTCAGTAAAACAACTATGGTTTGTTTAGCGTGTCTTAAGGACAATAATTTCAGAGCGAAAAAAGGTTTACGCGACTCACTTTTATAAAGAAACGAGTTGCAACAAAGGATATTTTATGGCGGCAAATCAGTTCTCTATGCGGTCTGATGGTATGGAGTTATTGCTCTTATATTACCAGAATCCTTCTATTAAACTTCGTAATCAACTTGTGCAGTTACATACTGGCTTGGTGCGGAAGATGGCTCATAAATTCAGCTATCAATGTAATGAACCTTATGAAGATTTGGAGCAAATTGGTTATTTTGGTTTAATCAGGGCTATTGAGCGTTTTGAACCAAGCCAAGGATATGCTTTTAGTTCCTTTGCTGTGCCATACATTCGGGGTGAAATGCTGCACTTTTTGCGCGATCGCAGTACGCTGCTAAAAATTCCCCGTCGTTGGCAAGAACTTTATAATGAGGGGCAAAAGGTTCGCAAGGAATTAGCAGCTTGTCTAGGTCGTGTTCCTAAGGATTCGGAAATTGCCCGTCAGCTACAAGTATCTGTGCAAGAATGGCAAGAAACCAAGTTAGCCGCGCAAAATCGTATGCCTTTGAGTTTAGATGCGACTGTGGTTCACTATGTGGATTGCCAAATCACTTTGGGTGAAGCAATTCCTTGTCCCCGTTCTGCTGCTCAACAGCAAAAAGAAGAAGAACGGCAACAACTTCAAGGGGCAATAAGTATGTTAGAAGAAAAACCCCGGATGGCAGTTGAATTGGTCTTTCTGAAGGAACTTTCTCGTAAGGACGCTGCCAAGAAAATTGGTACTAGCCCAATGACAGTAACACGCTATTTGCAAAAGGGAGTTCAGGACTTAATGTCAGTGTTACAACCACAGGCTGTGGCAGGGATGTAATAGTTATGAATTATTTGAAAATTCCTTATTCCTCAAGTATTTTATCAAAATTTTAAATCAGCGATCGCTCCCTTCGCCATAGCCGCAATGGCTTTATCGGTGGCTTTTGGTAAATGGTAATATTTACCTCTAGCTGTCTTGGCTAATTCCTTAGCAAATCCCGTAGAAACAAATTTATTTTCAGTGTCAACGACTAACAACTGTATACCCAGAGCAGATATTCTAGCGGCAATTTCTAATAATTCCGCTTTGATATCTGGTTTTTTTTCTGGTTCAATTGGTTCACCTAAAGAACGCGCCAGAGGAATATTGCCACGTCCATCAGTAATCGCGACAATCACCACTTGCCCAATATCTCCACTCATTTGGGCATTCAATCCCACACGTACAGCTTGAGTTAACCCGTGAGCAAGCGGCGAACCACCTCCGCAGGGTAGACGTTCGAGACGGTTACGCGCTAAAGCTATGGAACGTGTAGGGGGCAATAACACTTCTGCCTGTTCTCCCCGAAAAGGAATCAAAGCGACTTGATCGCGGTTTTGATAAGCTTCTGTTAAAAATTGCATCACCGCACCTTTAGCTGACTGCATCCGATTTAGCGCCATTGAACCAGAGGCATCCACGACAAATACCACCAAAGCTCCTGCTTTACGTACCAAACGCTTGGAACGAATATCGCTTTGTTCGACGAAAACCCGCTTTTGAGAGGAGGAAGGGAGTGTCTGAGTGAGGGGTATTTCTCCTTTTTGTCCCCTCTGCTTTTCCCGTCGTGCTTTTTGATAGGGAGCCGCTGCTCTGAGAGTGGCATCTATAGCAATACGCCGCACTTTTCCTTTGGGCAACATTGGCTTGACGTAGCGTCCTCTGTCTTCAGACGAAATTAAGCTACGACTACCAGACTTGCCTTGCTGCTGAGCCATCTGAGCAAAATAAAGCACACTCGGATCGAGGATGACTCCCTCGGGATCGAAGATGAATTCTTCCGGAATACTGGGTGGTTCTTGTTCTGGTTGTTCTTGGTTCTCTTGTTGTTCTTCTTGCTCTTGATTTGATTCGTCTTCGGGTTCTTCAAGATTCTGCTGTGGGGGAGGTGGTGGTGGCGGTGGTTCTTCTGGAGGTGGCGGTGTTTGCACGACTGTCGCTCGTGGGACAATAACCAACTCCACAGCACGCCGCAAATCTTCCGCATTCACTTGGGTACGCCCCTCCAAAGCAGCAGCTGCTTTGGCAACTCGTAGGGCAAACAATTCGGCACGATGTCCTTGTACGCCAGCACGAATTGCTTCATTTACAAGATAGGCAATTTGTTCGTGAGAAGTATTAACATCTTTGAGCCATTCCCGTGCCAGAATAATTTGGGTTTTAATGGCGTCGAGATCTTCGTTATATTGCTGAAGAAATTCTTGAGGAGAACGGGAGTAAGCGATCGCTTGCTCTACGGCTTCGACTCTTTGATCTATACCAAGTACACCATCAGCACTCAGAGCGATCGCAATCCTATCCAATAAATGCTCTCGCAGTGTTCCTTCTTGAGGATTATAAGTAGCAATGAATAAGGGTTTACAGGGGTGCTGAAAACTTATGCCCTCCCGCTCGATTTGGTTACGTCCTTCAGATAGTACTGCTAAAAGCTGATTGGATATTTGCTCGTCTAATAAATTAATTTCATCCACATAAAGGATGCCTCGGTGTGCTTGTGCGAGCAAACCTGGCTGAAACACACTTTCCCCTTGTTTTACTGACTGTTCGACATCCACCGAACCCAAAAGTCTATCTTCTGTCACTCCCAAAGGAATTTGTACAAAAGGTGCTTTGATAATTTCTGTATATACCTCACCTTCCGTAACGTTTGCTAGGAGTTGATCATCCCATTCTTCTGGATGATTGGGGTCACAGTTGCTGGTAGAACCTTTCACAACTTCAATGGGTGGCAGTAGCTCGTGGATGGCACGTGCCATCACAGATTTGGCAGTCCCACGACGACCGGCGATCGCCACTCCTCCCAACCCCGGATCGACTGCGGCTAGTAGTAAGGCGAGTTTAATTGCTTCTTGACCAACTACTGCTGTCAGAGGAAAGGCAGTACTCAAAGGGGTAGGCGCAGGCATGGTTTTTATCATTGCTAGTCCAGGTTTTTAGCATACCAAAATTTGACAAGAAAGCCATACTGCTTGGTACCAGTAGAATTAAGTTATCGGATCAAGTCGTTGGGGGTGGTTGATGACATCATTTTCTTATTTAGTGATTTGCTAAACAATTATTCAAGTTTTATCCTAAACATTAAGGTTCTTTACAAATAAATTTCTCACAATACTGATTTATTACGCACGAACACGCTGTTAATGCACAAACTTTTAATATTCCGAAATGAAAAACTCTTACGCCGTGCGCTGCTCCACCGTTCTTATATCCATGAGAATCCTCATGAAGGTGAACACAACGAACGCCTAGAGTTTCTCGGTGATGCGTTGCTCAACTTTTTAAGTGGCGAGTATCTTTATAGTCGTTACCCAGAAATGGGAGAAGATAAATTAACTCGACGGCGTTCGGCACTGGTAGATGAGAAGCAACTGGCAAAATTTGCCATTGAAGTAGGCTTAGATTTGCGGATGCAGTTGGGTAAAGGTGCAATGCAAGAGGGGGGTTACCAAAATCCTAATTTGCTTAGTAGCACTTTTGAAGCAGTTATTGGGGCTTACTATTTGGATAAAAATTCAAATATTGAAGCTGTTCGCGCTGTTGTCGATCCGCTGTTTAACTCTGTACCGGAAAGTATTGTGGAGTCTCGTTCTAATATAGACTCAAAAAATCGTTTTCAAGAATGGGTACAACGCAACGTTACTACTCTTCCTCCTAAATATGTTACGGTTCAGACGGGTGGATCTTGTCACGCTCCAGAGTTTGTCGCTAAAGTGGTTGTGGCTGATAAAGAATACGGAGAAGGTAAAGGGCGTAATAAAAAAGAGGCGGAGAAGGCAGCAGCTGAAGATGCTCTAGCCAAAGTCGGAACAATTGGTAATTTAGATTGACATTTTCATTGGTAATATGCATTCCTCAGAAACAGAGTGCCCATCCAAAACCAGAAGTTTTTAATTTTCAGGTACTACTTCTAGTGGGAAGGTTACAGTAAAAGTGGAACCCACTCCCTCCTGAGAAACGAGATCGATTTCACCTTGTAGCAATTTGACTAGCCGTAAAACTATTGCTAACCCCAAGCCAGTGCTGTCGGGAAGATAGGATTTTTGACTCAAACCAACGCGAAAGTAAGGTTCAAAAATTTGCTCTCGATCTTCTGGCGAGATCCCAACTCCAGTGTCAGAAACGACGATCGCCCACTTATTATCGTCTAAAATCTCACACTTAACTTTCACAGTTCCTGACTTTGTGTAGCGAATTGCATTACTGAGAAGATTCGTGACAATCTGTTGGAATCGTAATGAATCTGTGACGACTTGTTTGGATGTGCGATCGCAATCTATAACGACTTGTAAATCTTTCTCACCGGTTAAAGATTCTAAAACTTCATATACATCATAGATAACTTCACACAAATCGAGGGGTTCTGGATGTAGTTTCATCTCCCCTGCATCGTACCGAGAAATTTCCAGTAAATCGTTAATCAAACGAAGTAATTTTCTTCCATTGCATAGTACCCGCTCAATATGTTCTAAATTTTTATAAGAGTCCTTTTCCTCAGTTTTCTGTTTTTGGATGCGTAAAAACAAATCCGAATAACCAATAATTGAAGTCAGAGGATTTTTCAGTTCGTGGGCGAAAAAAGAGATGTTGTCTTGGTTTGCTCGAACTAAGCGAGTCAATTCTTGATTGTTGAGGCTTAAGTGCTTTTGCAGGTGCTGTAGTTCTGCCAATCTTTGCTCGGTATAGCTTTTAAAGCAGTGGGCAATTGCTTCATCCAAAACAAGATCAATCAATCTCACAGCCCGCAGCACTTCTTTTGATGAAGCGTCTAGTAGTTCTTGCTCCAAAATATCAAATATTACATTACGTAATAAACTGTATTCTCTAGCAATTTCTTCTGCATCAAAACCTTGATTGGCTCGGAGTGTGCCGTGAGTTAAACTTGCCTCCACTATCGGTTTAATTTCGCTTTCTTTGAATTGGGAAAGCACGGTTACCATTGCCGTGAGAATATAATCAATATGATCCTCTATCGCTGTACGCGATAGATTTTTGGCACTGGAAATTTTCTTGTCTAGACGAACAGCTTCCAGCCACTGTGCTATAATGGTCTGGGTTTTGTTGCTGAGTAGATGACTAAAATCTTTCATTACTTCCGGGTGGCAAAATTACAAGCTTATAATAAAGTTGGTGTTGTCAAGCTAGATAGCTGCCGAATTGTGTCTTGTTTTACCTTTAGGTCTTGTCATTGATTTTAGAAAAGGTAGTGTTTATAACCATATATAATGTGGCTGTACATTTAAAGAAACAGCGTAAGTAGATGTAGCTTTTTAAGCACAACTGCGTAAAGGGTTGTAAATTCATTAAAAAAGTTTTTAGTTGTGCTGAGCGTCAAGACAGCGTAACTAAAAATCCATAATGATTTATTTGTGGCCACCTACTGATTGACTATATTTTTATTAAAAAATATATCACACTCGAACCTGAAAAGACATAAATTTCGGTGGGTAATGTACCGCCAGCAATTAAAAATATATAGGAAGTATATCTTAAGATAGCTTGACTGTACTGTGCTGCAATGTTACATTATGGGGGAATCAGAGTTAAGTCAGCCTAATCTGTGAATTGGAACGGAGGAACCATTACTATGGGGCGAATCTGACAAAAACTTAGGAGTCAGGAGTGATAATTAAATCAATAGTAGAGAAATTTCACTATTGAGTTGTTAATTATTAATTAATAACTCACAACTCATAGTTTTTGAAGAGGGGCATCTCTCAGCCCTAGCCCGTCAGCTAACTTCGTAGGCATTGAGAGGAGACTGAAGAGACAGCATTAACATAATGTCCGGATCTCATCAGTATTCTAGGCTCGTACTGCTCAGTTTTTTTGTACCTGCGGTCTTGCTGTTTTGAGGTCAAAATAGTGAAATTTTAACGAAACTTGGCTGCCAACGTTACGATTGGTAGGCAAGCTGCTTGGAGAAAAACGAAACTAGTGATCATCAGGGATATTATCTTTGTGCTTATCTAAGGTAATTTGGGGATAATTTCATGGTAGTGGGTTGTTGCACTTGCTAAGCGTGAAGTAATGTCAACATCACGGGGAATTCAGGTTGCGAATCAAGATTACATCCTACACCCATTTGAGCGAAGAAAACTGAGTCACTCAGGTTTTGAGGATCTGTTGTTAGCAAGTCTGCGACGGATCTTGATTAGCTTTTTATTAGGTGCGGCGATCGCAATTCCTGCTGGTGTTTCGAGCCGGATGTCTAAGTCGGCAATACTAGCACTCAATCTAATTAATCAGCTTTTTTAATCTGTATCGTCCTTACCGTCAAGCTAAAACTTATACACTTTTCTAGAGCTTTTATAATCAGCTTTCAGCAATCAGTGATGAAAGGAATTTGGTATCGATCTCTTACAAGTCTTACAGTTAGAGCGCTATCACGCAAGATGCTGAGTCGGTTCGCTCCTCACTCTGAAGGTGGTACACTCATGAGTATTTTAAGGGGGAAATTTTTCGCAATGCTGCATTTTTAGAAATAGAAAATTTAGTTAAGATTTATTCCAAAAGTGATACCAGTCACTCTTTTATTTTAAATAATGTGAATCTGACTGTCGGTGAAGATGAATATATGTCTGTCATTAGTCACCCAAGTTGCGGTAAATCTACGCTTTTAAAGAGTGTTGCCGACTTAAACAAAAGACTCGATAGTAAAGAGATTTTTAAACCTGGCTCTAAGCGCCTGACAGCGTTTCCCCAATGTTTTTTATTACCGGGTTAAAAGTTAGAGAAAATCTTCGGGTAACTATGGATGAAGTGCTGAAAAATACCACTTTGGATGAGAAAATTAGCATTGTTAATAAACACTTGGTAATGCTAAATTTAACAGTAGGAGCTGACAAGTATGCCTATGAAATTTCAAGGGCTATGAAACAGCAGGTGGATATTGCACGAGCCTTGGTAATTCGTCTAAAAATCTTACAGATGAATCAACGTTTCCGGAAATTAGATGCCCTAACTCGTAGTAAATTGCAGCGACAGGTATTGGATATTTGGGAAAATAAGCGACAGGCAGTGATGATGATTACCCATAATGTGGATGAAGCAATTAATAAGTCTGATTGGTTTGTGCTGGTGATCAATGGATCAGCAGCTACAATTGAGGAAATTTTCGAGGTGTCATTTCCTCATTCACGCGATCAGCCTGCAATGTGAAACTCTGAAGAGTATCAAGAACTTCGCAACCACGCGACGAGTTTCCTAGATCGATATTTTACTCAAGACGAGTAAACTCAAACGTCCTCAAGGGGAAAAAGCTGTGAATATCAAGCCAATTTTAGTACGTTTACAGAATGTAATCGATAAAGATGAATTAATTGAGCAGATGGTGCTGCTAAAAGCGCCAAAAACACCTTTTTTAGAACAAGCTCAATCAGGAGAATCTATCAATATAATTGTTGGCTATAACAGTTCGCCTCAAAGCCATACTGCATTAGACATCGCTTTACTAATTGCTCACCAAACACGCCTAGCGACAAAAGCACAAGTTACAGTTCAAGTTGTTTACGTGTTGGAGGAGAATGAATTCCCTAATTTAAAAAATGTTTCCTTAACAGAAGAGCCAGTCAGCAGTGTATCATCGAAACAAGTTCAACTCAGTTGTCCAGCCAACTTCGTTTCAAGAGGGCTGGGTACGCTTGTTCTCAATCCCATAAAATTACACACGAACGAATCACAACCAAGAAGAATATCGGTTGAGCAATTTGCAGAAGCCGAAAACATCCTCCGTCAGGCAATTTGTTTGGCTGATGAATGGAAGAGTCCATTTAAAGCTCTTCTCAGGTTTGGTTGCATTGCTACTGAGCTGAGGAATGTTGTGGAAGCGGAAGCTGCTGCCTTACTTATTTTAGGCTGTGATTCTGTTAACCACTCTATAGTCCAAAAATTAGGTTCGCACCTTCCCTGCCCGGTACTAGGTGTACCAAAATTTTGTTAATTGCTACTGCTTAGCCCCTGCTTTGTTAGCTGACAACCCGTCAACACCCCGGATTAACACCGGGAACAGTAGGCGAGCCACCTTGAGGACTTAACTCACGATGTGAAGAAGGAGAATGTCACAAACGTAAAAACCACCTAAGTGAAGGTGGTTTTTTCGTAAAGAATATTTGCAAGTTGTATATTTAATTCATCAGGTTATATGATAGAAAATTTTGCTAACTATCTTATAACCTAGTCACAACTAATAACCGATGAAGTGCAATACGTCACGTACAACACTGTAGCCTGCTAAATCCCAAAGTAAGTATGCCAGAAAACCAATCATTGCTAAACGACCGTTCCATAGCTCAGCTTGAGGATTGAAACCAAACAGAAAAGCATTACGGTCTTTACCATTATAAGCAGCAGCAACTGGTGGTACAGCCGTAGAAGGAGTAGTTTTAGGTGTTTGCATTGTTTTTTATCTACAATTAATTAGGTTTTCAGGAGTCTTTTAGTGGCTGATGAGATGAAGTACGTCACGGAGGACACTGTAGCCAGCAAGGTCCCAAGCTAGATATGCTAGAAAACCAATCATTGCCAAGCGACCATTCCAGAGTTCAGCTTGGGGGTTAAAACCAAATAGAAAAGCGTTACGATCCTTACCGTTGTATTCAGTAGCAACTGGTGGTAAATCAGTACTTGGACGAGTCTGCATCTTTTTGTCGTGTTTGTTGCGTTTGTTGACTCTAATGTAACAATTCTTAACTTGAGTGCTTTCTGTCTAGAGGTACAAACTATAACCTCTTGTGGATGATTCTCTTCATTATTTTTACCTCACTAAATCTACCTAAAGAG
>JAQYWO010000206.1 GCA_029379215.1 Rhizonema sp. PD37 | reverse complement strand
ATTTAAAAATTGGCGGATTTTTTAAGTATAAATACGTATAACGGTAGAGAAGAAAACTAAAATTATTGTCTCGGAAAAATTTATGCCTCAAAGCCAGATTGCAGAATTTGGAGGCGGAATCAGTCGTCAACTCGTAGTCGGGAATCACATCATTCAGATTGGTTCTATTCACGGCACTCGAGCAGATGTTTTGACGATGCCAGAGCAACCTACTCTATTTTCACTTTCCTCCGTAGTTTCAATACGCCAGAATGATGATAACTTACTGGATCGTCAAGAATTAGTCACTGAAGTGATTGCCGCTTTACAATCCGAGCGATCAGTAGAGTTATACAGTCCATCTGGCTTCGGAAAAACCGTTGTACTACGTCACTTGGTGCAAAATAACCAGTTTACATCGCGTTGGAATGATGGTGTCATCAGCTTATCTCCTTCTCATCCACATGTAGGTGATCTGCTTCAGTCTATGTGGGAAGCTTTCTATGACAGCCAATTTCCTTATAAGCCGACTCCTCACCAAATTCGTCAACAAATTCAAGAGAAACAAGCTCTTGTGGTGCTTGATGACGGTAGTAAACTGACACCAGAAGAAGTTGAAGAGTTGATGAGTACAGCTTGTCGATGTACCTTCCTCATCGCTTCTAATACCAGTCGCCTTCACCAGAAAGGACTTTCCATACAACTTTCTGGACTCTCAATACAGTCTGCGATCGCCTTAGTGGAACAGGAACTACAACGTTCTTTGGAGGCAGAGGAACTGCCTGCAGCAAGAAAATTATGTGAGATCTTGAATGGACACCCCATGAGCTTACGACAGGCGATCGCCAGTAGTTTGGAAGATAGTCGTTCACTTGTTGATCTTATCAGTCAATTGCCTACTTCGTTACCTGATAACTATCTCATTAATCAAATTGTGGACTCACTGTTAGAACCACAAAAATCCATTTTGAAATTGTTAGTAATTATGGGTGATGTCGGACTTGAAAGTCAGCAAGTCGAGGCAATCATACAATTACCTGACACTTATAATACATTAGAGACATTGCGGCGTCGTCATCTCATACAGCTTTATTGCTCTCGCTATAGCATCAGCAAAACTTTAGTTGAATTTTTGCCTTCAGCATCTCAGTTAACATCCCTTTTGGAAAAAGTTATACTTTACTTTACAAATTGGGTTGAACAGCACAAACAGCAAGACAAAATCCTGTCACAAATCGATGCGCTCGTACAAATTATGGAAATGGCAGTTAGAGCCAACCGTTGGAGTGATGTCTTGAGTTTGACAAAAGCGGTGGAAGGCTCAATAGCCTTAAGTAGACGATGGAGTTTGTGGGTGCAAGTGCTACAATGGGCTTTACTTGGAGTTCAAGCCGAACAAGACAAAGCAACTGAAGCTTGGGGATTGCATCAATTAGGAACTTGCGCCCTTTGTCAGGAAGACAACATTGGTGCAATGGATTACCTAAATAAAGCAATGTTAATACGGCAGTTCATGGGTGACGAAATGGGAGTTTCCGCAACTCGTCACAATCTCAACTTACTAAAACTTCCCCAAACACAGCATTACTCCTCGCCGTTACCACCTTTGCCGCACATGGAGTTATCTTCAGATGTCGAGAATCACCACAACAATCAGCCAATTGTGAGCAACTCGAAAACAGAAGTTGAGAATCGACTATCTAGTACTCAAGTTTTCAACCCTCCGCTAGCGCCTTCCTCTCAAAATCTTCTATCTCGGGTAACCATAGTAGTCGAGGAGCCGTCACCTTCAAATCGATCCTACCACAAACGCTTTTTAGTCTCGCCCACAGGGGTGATAGTCACTGGGATTTTAGCTGCCGGAGGATTGCTGACTTGGTTTAACTGGTATCATATTATGCTCCCCTCATCAATCTTCCCGTTGGTTACACCAACGGGAAAAATAAAATTATCACCTACTACTAAACAGAAACATAGAACTTTGACCACAGAAGCACCTATTCCTGAAGTTAGATCTACCATAAAGTATACGCCAGCACCCATTCCCAGTCCTAATTTAACGATAGATTCACCACTTTCACCAACAGCAGAATCCCCTAAACCAGTTATCAAAAATAGAAATAAGATAAATCCAGCACCCATCGCGCCTAGCAAACACAAGAAGTTAAACAAACAGTCAACACCTACATATACATATACACCTGTTCCCCCAGCCTCTCCCACACCTACTGTTCCCGCAGACTCTCCCACTCCTGCCATAACTACTCCAGCAATCACACCAACACAAGAAGCGACACCCACTCCAACAATCGAGCCAACAACAAAATCTTCGCAACCAACAATAGAACCCACACCGACGTCAACTTCTACAGCAACGCCTAGGACAAAATCTCAGGAATCCACAACACCAGAACCCTTACCACCTCCAACGTTCACACCAACACCATATTAGCAATGAGTAGTCTTGCAATTAGCAATTAACTAAAGTTGCTTGTATTACGAGTGCAGAACTAAAAATTAAAAAAGGCTGAGTTGTAAATGTATTAATATATACTTTTAATTGAGAATTACTGCCAACTTATGTATTTAGTAATTCCCTATTACCAGTACTTATCGATTTCACGTTAATTTTTTCCCATGCGAACCTTTATTCCTAGTATTAAACCACCATACGAACGGTCAAAACCCGCTTGGTGGTTTGCTTTTATGGGTAATAAGCTGCTTGTTGAGTGTGTAGGAACCTTAACTCACCAGATTCCTCGTTCGATAGAATTAGCAGACATTGGTGTCAAGCCCGTGAGAACACAATTTCTTGGAACCCTTGACAATCAAGAGTGCTATTGTGCCGAACTACCCAAAGATACTATAGCTCCTGCGGGTATGTCTTTCAACGGACTGCGCGAGCTGTTTGGTAGTCTGGAGGAAGACTTCTTTTCTTTAAGTGGTCTTGCATTTCAGATTTCTGAATGGGATCGTACTCACCAATACTGTGGTCATTGTGCAACCCAAACAACACAATTACCAGATCAGCGTGCTAAGCGCTGTCTAAACTGTGGGTTGGTGAACTACCCACGTCTTTCACCCGCAGTTATTGTTTTAATCACTCGTAATGAAGATCTCTTGTTAGCACGTTCTCACAGATTTCCTAAATCTTTATATAGTGCGATCGCTGGCTTTGTTGAACCAGGAGAATCGCTTGAAGAAACTGTGATACGTGAAACATACGAGGAAATAGGAATTTCAGTCAAGGATATCCGTTATTTTGGCTCTCAACCTTGGCCATTTCCAAATTCGCTAATGATTGGGTTTACAGCAACCTATGCTGATGGCGACATTCTTATTGATCCGCAAGAGTTAGCAGATGCTGCTTGGTTCAACAAACATAACCTGCCGCAAATTCCCCCGAAGTTAAGCATTGCAAGAAAACTGATAGATTGGTTTGTTTCTCAATAAAGATTGGGAGGATTTAAAAGTGCTTGATGCTTCGGCTGAAGTACAAAGAATTTTCATCTAAGACTTTGAAGAAATTCTTGCTGTCTAGTTAATCCTAACTTCTTGCCAGATTCCGCGCACTGCTGTAATCGCGGTATGGCTCAACTTTTCTTTTGTTTACTTACACAGTCAGGCATTAATTCCTCTCACCCCTCAATAGCTGAGCAAAAGTACAGTACAGAAATTCCTGTTTATGCTAATAATCATTCCAAATTTCTCCGAACCTTTTAAGTATTTACAGGTAGACGGTATGTAATAAATATTTTTGAGTACTGCGAAGCAAGTGGTGGCGATCGCCCTTTTTTGGATCTACCTCACGCTCATCGCATTGCTCCCAGTACGAAGTTCGTCGTGGCGCTCCTACTTCTCAGGGGTTTTCAACGCGTGACTTTATAATTCTTACTTCCCCTCTCAATTACATGCCCAACTTTTCTAATACTGATTTGGTAGAAACGATGTGCCGTTCTAAACCCAATACTTTTGGGCTAACCCCGACAGCTAAAGCAATCAACTGGGGTAAATGTAGTACTGGTAAACCAAGTTTCCGTCCAATGACCTTTTCTACCTCTGGTTGACGAGAATCTAAGTTGAGATGGCATAGAGGACAAGGAGTGACTAGACAATCAGCACCAGCTTCTAAGGCTTCTTGGATGTGCGTCCCTGCCATTTGAAAAGATTGGGTTGTAGCGTAGCTAGAAAGAGGCCAACCGCAACACTGTGTACGACCTCTATAGTAGATTGGCGTTGCGCCTACAGTCCGAAAAACATTTTCCATTGCTTTCGGTTGGAAGGGATCGTCATAAGGCATCGCTTTTTGGGCACGGAGAAGATAGCAGCCATAGAAAGCCGCACATTTTAGTCCTGTTAACTTGCGCTGAACGCGATTTTGAATTTCCTCAAGCCCGTAGTCTGTGATTAAGGCGTAAAGGAGGTGTTTAACTTCTGTCGTTCCTTGATAAGGGGAACAGCCTTCTTTTTGTAAAAAACCATTAACTTGCTTGATATAAGTGGGGTCTGTTTGCTGAGATTCTTTCAGGCGCTCATCAACATGACCAATGACACCTTGACAAGTACTGCAATGAGTCAGAAGAGGTAAATTTAATTCTTCTGCTAAAGTAATATTTCTGGCATTAACTGTATCTTCCAACAGTTGAGAATCTTCTTTAAATGTGCCAGAACCGCAGCAGGCAGCTTTTTTGAGTTCAACTAGTTCGATACCCAGCGCATGTGAGAGGGCAACAGTTGAGGAGTGAAGTTCCCGGCAGGCACCTTGGGCAACACAGCCTGGGAAGTAAGCGTATTTCAAAGTACGAGATAGCATAAGTAATGATTGATTTTGGGTAGTAGCTCTTAACAATAACTGTTTTATCACTGCTGGAGACAGGGCACAGGCGGCAAGAGTCAGGATAATTGTCTGCGTGGCAAGTAATGAGTGATGGTTTAAAGCTATAAAGCTGTCGATGTGCCAGAATGGACGTTCTCCAAAAATTTAGTCAGACTACGCAGTGAGCAGTCAGCTAACAGCTGAAGTGCCGATGTCCTATACCCAAGTATTGCTTTTAAATGCAACTTGGTATAAGAATTGCAAAACAAAACCATTTACACAGTGTATGCGCTCGCGCTATCAGATAAGATGTATATGCTCAAAAATATGTAGTCCATTAAACAGCGGATTATAGCAACTGGTAGAGGAATTTTTTCATGAGCCAAGCGGAAACTTTTGAAAAGGTAAAGAAAATCGTCGTCGAGCAACTAAGTGTTGATGCCGACACGGTTAAACCACAATCGAATTTTGCCAACGATTTGGGGGCAGATTCTCTCGATACCGTTGAACTGGTTATGGCGTTGGAAGAAGAGTTTGATATCGAAATTCCTGATGAAGCCGCCGAAAAGATTACAACCGTTCAAGAGGCGGCAGATTACATTAACAATAAGGTTGCTGCATCCGCCTAAATGGGGAATGGGAGTAGGAAGTGGAGAGTGGGAAGAGCGCTATTTTAGTCGGAGAAAATTCGACTGATAACTAACAACCGACAACCAAAAATTTCTACTCCCTACTCCCCACTTCTGTACGGGCGGGTTTGAGATTACATTGGATGAACCCAGATGTTTTCTATGATTAAACCTGCCCCTACCTACTCCCTACTCCCTAACTTAGTCATGAGTGATTTTATACGTAAACGCGTTGTTGTCACTGGTGTCGGCGCAATTACACCGATTGGTAATACACCAGTTGAATATTGGGAAGGATTGGTAAGCGGGCGCAATGGTATTGGCAAAATTACATTGTTTGATACGTCACGCCATGATTGCTGCATTGCAGGTGAAGTGAAAAACTTCGATCCGCACGACTATATGGAGCGCAAAGAAGCTAAGCGCATGGACAGGTTTGCCCAATTTGGCGTTTCAGCGGCAAAACAGGCTCTGGCGGATGCCAAGTTAGTCATTAACGATTTGAACGCCGAACAAGTAGGCGTCATGATCGGTTCTGGTATTGGTGGTCTTAAGGTGTTGGAAGACCAACAAACAATTTACCTCAACCGTGGTCCTGATCGCTGTAGTCCTTTCATGATACCGATGATGATTGCCAATATGGCAGCCGGATTAACGGCAATTCATACTGGTGCTAAAGGACCAAATTCCTGTTCAGTAACCGCTTGTGCGGCAGGCTCAAACGCCATAGGTGATGCTTTTCGCCTGATTCAAGGGGGATATGCCCAAGCGATGATAAGTGGGGGAACGGAGGCAGCAGTGACACCTCTGTCCATAGCCGGATTTGCGGCAGCCAGGGCACTTTCAACTCGCAATGACGATCCGGAACATGCGAGTCGTCCGTTTGATCGCGATCGCGATGGATTTGTTATGGGTGAAGGTGCGGGTATTTTAATCCTCGAAGAACTGCAACACGCTCTTAGTCGTGGTGCGAGGATTTATGGGGAAATTGTTGGCTACGGGATGACATGCGATGCCTACCATATGACATCCCCAGCTCCCGGTGGAGATGGAGCTTTTAGAGCTATCCAACTGGCTTTGAAGGATGGCGGACTAACTCCACAGCAAGTGACTTACATTAATGCCCACGGCACAAGCACCTCGGCTAACGATTCAACGGAAACCGCAGCAATGAAAAGAGCTTTGGGCGAACATGCTTATAAGATAGCAATTAGTTCCACCAAATCAATGACAGGTCATCTATTGGGCGGTTCTGGAGGTATTGAAGCCGTCGCCACAGTATTGGCGATCGCTAATAACCGCGTTCCACCAACAATCAATCTGGAAAATCCCGATCCTGAATGTGACTTGGATTATATTCCTAAAGTCAGCCGCGAATTAGATGTTCAAGTCGCACTATCAAATTCGTTTGGTTTTGGCGGTCATAATGTCACGCTCGCCTTTAAAAAGTACCTCTAAAGTAGGAGATTTGAAATTTTGGATTTAGTTTAAGAAGTTTGTACGCAGAATACATCCAGTGAATAAGGCTGCTATGTTTCTGGCTGTCTGATGATTTCTACCGCAGCGATCGCCACTATACCCATTTTTCAAAAGACAATTCTGACGAATGAGTTCTCAGTAGTGGATGATTTCTTCAGTCAAAGTATGGTAGTCTGTAGGTGTATTCCCTACAGAGTCCGGGACGGGAGAAAGCATAATTCAGTCCCTTTGGCAACTGATAACTGGGGGAATTCTTTATAAAATAATTCAAAATTCAAATCAATTATCCCGAGTTATGCGGCTTGTCCGTCAACAAGTACCAATGGGATGATGAAGATACTGGCTTGGGGAGATCCAAAACAACACGGCAATAAGGCGAGAAGTTTGGTGAGGAGAACGCAATTGCGGGAAGAACTTCCACACTGCTAACTCGCTCTCAAAACCCACATTGCTTTTTGCCTCCCCAAGTGGAGTCTGGCTCAAAGAGTGCTAACCCGTCGTAAAGAACAAGAGATTATGGTTGTTGCAACCCAAACGCTCGAAGAACTTTGTATCAACTCAATCCGCTTTTTGGCAATTGATGCCGTAGAAAAAGCTAAGTCTGGTCACCCAGGACTACCAATGGGTGCAGCGCCAATGGCGTTTGTTCTGTGGGATAGACTGCTGCGGTTTAACCCAAAAAATCCTAAGTGGTTTAACCGCGATCGCTTTGTCTTGTCTGCTGGTCACGGCTGTATGTTGCAGTATGCCCTACTCTACTTGAGTGGTTACGACAGCGTGACAATAGAGGACATTAAGCAGTTCCGCCAGTGGGGTTCTAAAACCCCTGGTCACCCAGAAAACTTTGAAACACCAGGTGTGGAAGTCACTACCGGACCGTTGGGACAGGGAATTGCCAATGGCGTCGGTTTAGCAATGGCAGAAGCACATCTTGCTGCAAAATTCAACAAGCCTGATGCAAAAATTGTTGACCACTACACCTACGTAATTTTAGGTGATGGTTGTAACATGGAAGGCGTTTCTGGAGAAGCTTGTTCCTTAGGGGGACACTTAGGATTAGGCAAGCTGATTGCTCTGTATGACGACAACCACATCTCTATTGATGGTTCCACGGATGTTTCCTTTACTGAAGATGTTTCTAAGCGCTTTGAAGCTTACGGTTGGCATGTACAGCACGTTGAGGATGGCAACACGGATTTAGAAGCAATTCACAAAGCGTTAGAAGCAGCCAAAGCCGTTACCGATAAGCCGAGTTTCATCAAGGTGACAACAACTATCGGCTATGGTTCCCCAAACAAAGCTAACAGCGCTGACGCTCACGGTGCGGCTCTCGGTAAGGATGAAATTAAACTTACTCGCGACAATCTAGGGTGGGAATACCCAGAATTTGAAGTACCAAAAGATGTACTCAATCACTGGCGTAAAGCTATCGAGCGTGGCGAAAATTTAGAAACTGAGTGGAACAAAACCTTCGCCGACTACAAACACAAGTATCCTGAAGATACTGCTGTATTTGAGCAATATCTCAGCGGCAAACTACCTACAGATTGGGATCAAGCTCTTCCTAAGTACTCTACGAGTGACAAAGCAATAGCTACTCGTAAAACTTCTGAAGCTACCCTCAATGCTCTAGCTCCAGTTTTACCACAACTCATTGGTGGTTCTGCGGACCTTGCCCATTCTAACAACACCTTGTTGAAAGGATATGGTGACTTCCAAAAAGGACAATACCAAAACCGTAACCTCCGCTTTGGTGTCCGTGAGCATGGTATGGGCGCAATTTGTAACGGTATTGCGCTGCACGGCTCGGGATTGATTCCCTACTGTGCGACTTTCCTCGTGTTCACTGATTACATGCGGGCAGCAATTCGCCTGTCGGCACTCTCCCAAGCTGGAGTCATTTATGTGATGACTCATGACTCAATTGGTTTGGGTGAAGATGGTCCAACTCACCAACCAGTAGAAACCATCGCTTCATTACGGGCAATTCCCAACTTGACAGTGATTCGTCCTGCTGATGGTAACGAAACCTCCGGTGCTTACAAGGTAGCGGTAGAGTACGCCAATCAACATCGTCCCACCTTGCTGATTTTCTGTCGGCAAAACCTCCCTCAGTTAGCAGGTTCCTCAATTGAGGGTGTGACTAAGGGTGGTTACATCCTTGCTGATAGTGAAGGGACTCCGGACATTATCCTCATTAGTACTGGCAGTGAAGTCTACATGTGTGTAGAAGCTGCTGATAAACTCAGTGCTGAAGGTAAAAAAGTTCGTGTCGTCTCCTTACCTTCTTGGGAATTGTTCGATAAGCAATCCGCAGAATACCGTGAGTCTGTATTGCCAAAATCGGTTACCAAGCGCTTAGTTGTGGAAGCAGCTTCTAGCTTCGGTTGGCATCGTTACATTGGCACTGAAGGCGCGATGATTAGTGTTGACACCTTTGGTGTTTCAGCTCCAGGCCCCGTTGCATTGGAGAAGTTTGGCTACACCGTTGACAACATCATAGCCAAGGCGAAAGAGTTGGGTTAAATCCCATGTAGGGGCGAACGAGCGTCGGGGCTGTTCGCCCTTACCAACTTTGTGGTTCATTGGGATGAAAATATCTGTAAATCGTAAAATTTCCTAACATTTTTGACCAGAATACTTTTTATTTTTTATGGGGTGGGCAAATGTCCGCCCTTCTTTATTTGTGCTCGCTGGCTAAAATGCAATACGGTTCAGTTAGCGCTAAAAATCCTTCATCTGCGTAGGTTGGGGAGCCAGCGCTGCAAGAGGGTTTCCCTCTGTAGGCGACTGGCGTTTGAGGAACCTCACCCAACATTTATCGATATTTGTTGGGTTTCACTTCGTTCAACTTAACCTACAATAAATGATTTAACGCCTGAGCAAATAGAAATTTTCGACGCGGTAGTGGAAGGAAGAAATAGAGGGTGACTTATCTACTAGATACAAATGTTGTCACTTACATTTTAAATAAAAATTTATTAATAAATAATAATTTAGAGGAGGTGCGTCGTCTCGGAAAAAAAGTCTTTATAAGTTGTATAACTTATTATGAAGTCAAGCGGGGACTTATAGCTATAAATGCTACTAAGCAGCTATCTGAATTTAATCAGTTATGCCAAAGATATAAGATTTTACTACTGGACGACATCGAAATTCTTGAAAGAGCATCAGAGATTCATCTAGATTTAAAATGTAGGGGTAATTCTTTAGAAGATGCGGATATTTTGATAGCAGCTACAGCAATTACACGCGGCTTAATTCTTGTTTCCCATGATTCTGATATGCGAAGAGTTCCGGGAGTCACTTTAGAAGATTGGCTGGACTTATAAGTATGAGTTGGAAATTTCAAGGAAACAAGCTAAAATAATTGTCATTAGTCTAAAGCAATACAAATGACTAATGACTAATGACTTTGGACGCGAAATCCCACTCCTTTTAAGGGAGGGATGAGCTTAACGCTATGCCTGTTTCTCGATCTTATCGTGCTTTGAATGTGGTTTTCTGATAGGATCGGCTCGAAAGATTTTTTTGGTCCCATCCGTGAGTGAAGCAACGAAAGCAATCTCACCAGCATCATTCAATCCACCAAACTTTATGTCTGCCACAGTGGAACCCAATAGGGAATCACCAGGAGCAATCACTTTATTTATGTCTGCACCTGAGGTAATAAAAATTCCCGCACCGCTTTGCGACGGTTGAAAGGCGATCTTGCCGAGGTTATTAATCTTAGCGTTTCCAAAGAGATCGTTAACCTTAGTAATTACACCATTGTCGATCCGAAAAAGTCCTGTTTCTCTTGATGTGAGAGAACCGGAGAAGACAATATTTTCTTGATCATTAGCAGCTAGAGAATTGACACTTTGTATTTGATCTGACACAGCAACTGGCGTGGAATCTTCACTGCCTAACCTAAAGATGTTGTTGATATAACTACCAGCATCACCAAAATACCCTGATTTGTTATAAAATACAGTGCCTTGGTTGTTAATAACTGGAAAAGAGACTTGACTTGGTGCTCCAGCTGGCGGTATCGATCCTTGGTCAATAGTTCGCTTATCGAGGACGATTTGACTGAATGTGAAGATCCGTGAGCTTCTGGTTTGATTCTGCTCGGAATAAACGATTTGTCCACTATCATTGACCCCTACTGCTGTATATGTGTTAGTTATTGCAAGAGAATCACTGTTAATGTCACTGCGTGAATCAACCGACTGGATTGTGTCACCTTGGCTCAGGAACAATCTTTTATATGCGTTAGGAGAATAAGTCGATGTTCCAGGTTGATATTGGATATTGGCAGTAACACTAAAGAGCACATTACCTGCATTATTGATAGCAAGATTATTGCCATCGAACAAGAAATTGCTTATTGTTATTGAAGTTGCTCCTGGATCAGGTTGAATATCTGTAAAGAGGCTAGGGAGCGTATCAATATCCGCAATTGTTCTAATAGCCTGACCATCAGTTGTATAAATTCCCGTAATTCCAGATGCTTCTTTTGCGGTAGAAAATGCAACGACACCTTGATTATTGAGAGCGATACTGCCAACGTCCGTGAAGTTGTTTGCTGCGTCAGTAAGTGCTGTAAATGTAAACTTGGCAGCTTGATTTGCATCAGAATGACCTATGATGGTCGTTGTTGGTGTTAGATATGTTGGTGGTTTTATAGAAGAGCTAGTGGAATGAGCAAAACTAGGATTCAATTTAAAAATAATTAAAATCGCAACAGCTGTAAAAGCTAACCTTAGCCAGAAAGTCCTTCTCAAGAAGCCTGTTATCTTCATAAAAAATGTCCTCTCTAAGTTGGTTCCCAAAATAAGCTAATTTTTCATCAAGAATTTATACTCTCTGTCATATGGAAAATTTGTAACCGTTCACGGAGGTATAACGTTTGCCTAGATTCTAACGCTCTTGCTCAGCACTGGTTTTTAGTTATTTATTATACTTATTGCACGTCATACTGTGTATAAGATAACATTAACCATACATTTAGTGAAAGGCTGATTACGAAAAATTATCAAAAATTTTACAAAAGAACCTGGATAGTCGAACACTACAACTACCTTCCCAGTCGAGGCATTTATCCAAAGCGGCGATCGCATCTTTAATGATGGGGTATAGGGAACACCAATGAGATGGCTGACTAATAGCTCTCTTCGCCCGAACCCTAAAATACCCTACACTAAATATTATCTGGAATTTCATTACCAAGAGCTGTTTTCCAGTGATTCATATGAAGAGGCAAAACTTTGATTATTCAAAGATGAGTATGAGCAAGTCGAAGGAAAACTCATAGACAAATTTGTTAGCTTTTACATGGAATCAGAAGTATGAGTTTGGATTTCGAGGCAAGAGGCTAAAATAGGTCAAGTATCAGATAGCGAAAAACTTGAGGTTAGATTATGCAAGAAGTTTTAGGAGCAGGAGATATCGCCGTAATACGCATATCAGAAATAGTTGATAAGCTGATGGCTGGTAATAATTTATATCAGGAGAAATTAGACAAAGAGACAGTAATGGAAATTTTATTAAACTTAATAGAGAAATTATCGCCATAATCTGTTTTACCTGTTACAGAACATGAATTAACAGACAGAATTTATAGTATTTTGGTGATTGAAGCTGTTTCGGGTACGTTAAATGATTTAACAGAAGAACAAATACAAATGTATGATGAAGCAGTAAAACGGAGATAGTAAGGAATGAGCTATCTCCTCGACACTAATATATTGATAGATGTTTTGAAGAGGAATCAAAGGATCAACAAAAAGTTAGAGGAGGTACGTTTTAAAGGAGAAAAAGTTTTTATAAGTTGCATTACATACTATGAATCAAAAAGAGGATTACTGTATGCAAATGCTACAAGACAACTATTTAAATTGAATGAAGTATGCAGATAATATGAAATTTTATTCTTGGATGATATAGATATTATCGAGAGAGCCTGCAAAATTCATGCAGATTTAAGACATAGGGGTTTAACTATTCAAGAGGCAGATATATGGATAGCAGCGACAGCAATAACACGTGACTTAATTCTAGCATCTAATGATTTTGATATGCTAAGAATTGAGGGGATTTCTTTAGAAAATAGGCTGCAATCGTAATGAACAATTTGGAATCATAAGGAAGGTGCGATGTCCTTAACTACATCTTAAGCCGTATCGCATCCCTCCAAATATACATCTCTTATTCTGTTAGCTTATAATAAGTATCAATAAAGAATAATGCCACAGTCAGATTCAACTGTGGTGTATACTGCAATAGTCTTGCTTAAAAATATGTCTTTCAGTTTAGTTTCTACTAATATTAACAAGTTTCTCATTTCTTAGAGACTTGTTTGGCGAGTCAATAAGTTCCAAACAAATACTGCAATAATAGCACCAATTACTGCAACACCGATACCTGTGAGCGATAAGCTAGTAGCTGCAAGGGTAAAATGTCCCGTCTGTAAGAAAACACCCAAACTGCCACCGACGAAAGCTCCAATGATTCCAAGTATAATTGTAGAGACTAAACCACCACCACGGGCTTGTGGATCGATGGCTTTAGCAATAGCGCCAGCAAGAAGACCTAAAACTATCCAAGCTAGAATATCCATAGTTGTAAGTGTGTGAAAGGTTTTTGAGCTTTGAAAAAAGAATAGCAATCCACTGGCTTTAGCTTTGTCGCTCTATAGGCACAATTCCAGTCACACTTCAGGATGAACTGTATAAATTGCCTTCACATATCCACAGGTAGAGATAAGTTGAAACACAAATTTACCTACAGTCAAGGTAGGGAATAGAAAGTGGGGAGGAGCCACTGCGTTATGCCGATGTCTCGTGTCTTCCGCAAGTGGCGGCGCTTTCCAGTATCTTTGGCACATGTATGACAAGTGATAATGCCCTAACTGCCATGAACACCGACATTGCTAACCACAAAATATGGTTGCTGTGAAAATACCAAGCTAATACAGCTAAAGGTGTAAACCCTAACATAATCGAAATTAGGGCGGCATTGCGGATAATATGTCCTTGCGCTAAAGCTGCAAATAAGCCGTCTAGCAAGAAGCTAAATACAGTGAATACCAGGAAGCCTAGTAACCAAGGAACATATATTTGAGTTTCGGCTATGAGTTGAGTGTGGTTAGTTAGTAGCCCAAACACAGTTTTAGGAAAGAGGATCGATACCCCTGAGAAGGTAAGTGCTACTGATACACCTGTTCCTACTGCTATCTGTAATAAAGGTAGTAACTGCTCTGGAGTTTTTTTACCTTTAAAATTTCCAGCTAAAGTCTCTGTTGCCAATCCTAAACCATCACAACAGAATGCATGTAGGAGGACTATTTGCAAAAGTAAGGCATTTTCAGATAGGACATTTGTCCCCATTTCTGCACTCAAGCTAGTAAAGATAGTGAAGCAGGACATAACACATAAATACCTAATAAATAGGTTGCCATTCAAAGTCATATTAGCTCTAATGGCTGACCAGTCCAAAATCCGTTTAGCTACAAATTGTATCTCTTTAAACGGAATTTCTTTGATTACTAAAATTAAAATTACTATTAGCATCAAAGAATCACTTAAAGCCTGTGATAGCCCTGCACCTCTACTTCCCCAATTACACCGGACAATAAACAGGTAGTTCATTACAATATTGGCACTGTTACCGAATATAGACACTAGCAATACCTTTTTGTTCTGTTCCTGCCCTAACAACCAACCAACTAATATCATGTTAAGTAAAGCGGCTGGGAATCCCCAAATTCGGATGTCAAAATAAGCGATCGCTGAAGCTCGGACATCTGGAGGGGCACTTAGAAGAGTAAACCCTAGTTCTCGCAATGGGTACTGTAATATCAGCAAAAGTATACCAATTCCAGCAGCTATTAAACTATTCCGAAGTCCTACTAGGAGCATTTGTTCTTGATCGTTACGCCCAAGTGCTTCGGCAGTCATTCCTGTGGTTGCCATGCGTAAAAAATTTAAAACCCAGTAGATATAGTCGAACAGGGTAATCGCCAAAGTCATTCCTGCCAAATAACTGATATCTTCCAGATGACCTAAAAATGCCACACTGATTGCACCCGCAAGTGGCACCATAATTGAGGAGAGAATATTAGTAATTGCTTGCCGCAAAAAGCGTCCTAAGAAGTCATAGCGAGAAGAGAGAGTAAGGCTCATAAATTATCCACGGTAAGCACATCGGAATCAGTCATCGCATAAAAGGTGTTGTGATAGAGTAACATAATAAGCAACGAGTCTATCATTCTCTTCATTTTATCTATGAATAAGATGTGATTTCTTAAATAATCAAAAGGGATTTTCCGGAAATGAATAACTAATTATTATTGTCGTCCACTCAGGTAAGCAAGACGTTGACATTTTGAGCGTGTTGGGTTCTTGGTAGCTGGAGGAGAAGAATTTTTGTTCAGCATTGTACTGATGAATCTGTACAAAGTTAAATACGCTATATAGCAATAAATTATAG
>JAQYWO010000205.1 GCA_029379215.1 Rhizonema sp. PD37 | reverse complement strand
TAAATATAGAGGTAGGGGTGTATTAAACTACATAAACCTGGTTGGTATTTTTGTTGAAAGTTAAACTTATTGAAACGGTATAGCTGTCCGGTTGACCATGCAGCAGTATTCAAGCTTACCAGAACAAAACTCACAAGTAGATGCAACGCCAAAACTTTCGGCAACAATTCAGCAGCTTCATGCTGAGTTGTGGCTGGAACGCAGCTTGAATCAGCTGCAAAACAATCTCAATGATTGTCTGATTTCGACGACTAACAATCAAGCCGCACTGGAAGCAGAAATTTTCCAAACAGTGGTAAATGAGTTAAACAGTGCGTTGAACAACACAAAAGTGGTGATCGCGATCTTTAATTCATTTGAAAACGTTGGTAAAGTTACCTATGTTTCTAGTTCTTCATCTCGACAGCGATCTGCCCATAAAGGCATTATCGTTAGCAAAAGAAGAAAGCTGCAATTGAGACTGGAAGAAATTATAGCCGCCGTTGACTTGCAGTATCTAGAAAATCAGCAACCTCCAACGGCTTGGCGGTTATCAGAGAATTCAAATCAAGTGATCGGTTGGCTCATTATCGCCACATTACCGATGCTCGCAGGTTGCGATTCAATACAAGATGTAGGCGCTGAAGTCATAACAGAATTCATGGTACGTGCAGCCACACAATGCACTACAGTAATCAGACAAGTAAGAAAGACCCAATCTTTACAGCAAACATGTCAACAGTTAAAAAGCTATAATCTACAGCTAGAGCGCACAAATCAACTCAAAAACCAGTTTCTGGCAAACACCAGTCACGAAATCCGCACACCTTTAAGTTCTGTCATCGGTTTTACCCACCTACTCTTAGCTAAAGGCTACGATCCCACACAAGAACGTCACCAAGAGTATTTGAATATTATTCAATCTAGCGGTAAACACCTTTTGGCTCTCATTAACGATATTTTAGATCTTTCCAAAATTGAAGCTAATCAACTGGAAGTACAGTGGGAAGAAGTAGATGTGCAAACTTTGTGTCAGAATGTTTTCGCATTAGTGAAAGAGAAAGCTGCGAATAAGGGTTTAAAACTGCACCTGGATATAGATCCGAATGCAACACACTTAGTAGCAGATTCTTTGCGAGTGAAGCAAATGCTGTTAAATTTGCTTTTTAACGCTCTCAAGTTCACAACGACAGGCACTGTAGGTTTAAAAGTGGAAACCAAGGGTTTATCAATGTCTTTCACAGTTTGGGATACTGGTACTGGTATATCCAAAGATCACCAAGCAGGATTGTTTCAACCTTATTTCCAAATTGCTAACAACTCAGTGACTCGTGAAGAAGGTACGGGTTTAGGGTTGGCGGTGACGCGGAAACTTGCTGAACTTCATGGCGGTTCAGTAGAAGTGGAATCTGAAGTAGCTCATGGTTCGCGTTTTACTATCGTACTGCCACTCACACAAGAAGAAGAAGATAGGAAGCATTGCTATGCAGGGGTTACCGAATCCTCGCATCCTATAAAGGCGTCATCTTCTCCTCTTGAAGACTCTGACACTCGTTCGCCTCAGTCTTCTTACTCGGGGAGACGAGTCGCTAGCACTGCGTTAGCCCAACCTTCGCCGTCATTAGTTGAGCTGAGGAGAGGGGAACAAGAAGAAATTAACAATGACTTTATTCCCCTCTCCCCCCAAACATCTCTCCCCTCATCCTCCTATATCGCCACTCCCAACTCAAAGATTTTGTTATTGGAAGATGACTCACTCAACGCTCAGATGATGCAAACGTATCTAGGGAAATTGGGATATCAGGTAACAGGGGTAAAAAATACCGAACAAATGTGGAAATCGTTAGAACATCTACACCCAGCAGTTATTTTAATAGATATTAATCTTCCAGATAGCAATGGTCTAGCAATAGTGCGGCAATTGCGAGAACATCAGCAGTATCGCAATATCCCAGTCATTGCTCAAACAGCAATGGCAATGAAAGGCGATCGCGAAACTTGTCTTGCTGCTGGTGTCAATGATTATATTTCCAAGCCGATTGATTTACCACTTTTAGCCACTATAGTTTCAAAATATAGCAACAAAGGGGAATAGCGCGTTCTCAAAGACATGAAGTGCATATTCCTGTAAAGTCAGAACTATCTAAACAATACCGGAGGGAGAGAACCCCAGCTCTCCTATCTCTTACAATAGAATCCGTATTTTGCAGATAATGGCTGGATAAATAATGATTTTGGCAGAAAAACTTGAGCGACTAAAAGCTTTGTTTACAGAAATGGAACAAGCTTTGATTGCCTATTCTGGTGGAGTTGATAGTACTTTGGTCGCCAAGATTGCTTATGATACTCTCGGCGATCGCGCTTTAGCTGTGACTGCTCTTTCTCCAGCACTTCTAAAAGAAGAGTTGGAAGATGCCGAGATTCAAGCAGCAACTATCGGGATTTCTCATAAAATCGTCAAAACGCACGAGATAGAGAATCCCAATTACACCTCTAACCCTGTTAACCGCTGCTATTTTTGTAAAAGCGAGCTTCACGACACTCTTAAACCCTTAGCTAGAGAGTTAGGTTATCCATACGTTGTTGATGGAGTAAATGCTGATGATTTGCGTGATTATCGCCCAGGAATTCAGGCAGCACGTGAAAGAGGTGCGCGATCGCCACTCTCGGAAGTTGGTGTCACTAAAGCCGAAGTCCGTCAACTGTCACAACAACTAGGTTTACCTTGGTGGGATAAACCCGCTCAACCTTGTTTGAGTTCTCGCTTTCCCTACGGTGAAGAGATTACAGTTATTAAGTTACAACGAGTCGGGCGAGCAGAAATTTACCTGCGCAAACTGGGTTTAAAAGATTTGCGCGTGCGATCCATTGGAGATACAGCAAGAATTGAATTACCACCAGAACAAATTAAAGATTTTGTGCTGACGACAGATTTAAAACTAGTAGTTTCCGCATTTCAGGAGATTGGTTTTACTTACGTAACTCTAGATTTAGAGGGTTTCCGTAGTGGTAAATTAAATCAGGTAGTAGGGGCGGGTTTAATCGCAACAACATCTTAGTAAATATAATCTCTGGTAAAACCCGCCCCTACAGTCTGCGCTTTGTTGTTTAGCCGTAAAACGATGAATAAAATACTGATAAAAATTCTGATATTTGGATTTTTACTATTATTTATTATCTCTCCCTTTGCTAGCCTTGCTAGTTTAATGCTCTTTTTATTAGCTACAGCAGTTTTATCTTTACTCTGGAGTATAATTCAAGCAATTATCGGTGGTAGTAAAGAGTGGACATAACGCACTTTAAATAGTAGTAGGAAGTTTTTTTTACTAATCGCCCCCTCAGGCAATTGCCAGTAAATAAATCGACCGCCGTGTGTATGAACCTAAGAGCGAGCTTCGCTCTTAGGAATATTTTTCTGTTAATGAGGGCTACTGGATACGAGAGATCTAGAATGAACTGCGAGAGATTTATTTTTATCGATATCGCTCAAAAAAATTATAAAATAAAGGCTTAAGATTAAGATCCCCGACTTCAAGCGAGAAGTCGGGGATTTGCTTCTTGTAATTCTCACATCTTTAGATAAGCTAACGATATTTATCTTCAAAACTGGCGATCGCCATGTTAATCATGGTTGGTGATGAATGACTTATTTTTAAGTTTAGTTAACCTGGGAATCGTGAGTCTCTTCTGTTGGTTTATCGTTTTTATCTTCCTCGTCCCAAGAGTAGTTACATATCTTGGTACGAAGCAATGTACCTAAGGTGGCGTTAATAGCAAAAGCGAAGGAATCGGTAAAAAGGAAATCCATTGTGCGGTTCATAAGTAAAATCTCTTAAAGCTATTCTTTTCTTCACAAGACTTACTATCCATTTCGGAAAGTTCCAGTGAAAATTCCTATTTTATTTAGTGTACGTAAGATAAATGAAAAAATATATACTTGTATCTCTTTTCTTCGATATAAACTGACAGTTAGATTTTCTTCTAACTCTGGGAATTAACAATTGAAAAGACATAAATATAAGGTTATCTGCTGGTTAGTATTGGTTCTCTATTTATATTCTTTGTGATCTACTGAGAATTGGTGATCATCTAAGCATTTTAAATTCCGTTAAGCGATACTAGACAATTTTCTAGGGTGGATTCTCCCCATTTTTCTGATGTCATCTGTGAGGATAAAACCGCATTATAGGTTTTAGAGATGAGTTGAGAATTATTCCTTTCTCATCTAATTGCACCTCAATAACTAGAAAAATTTTATGTCCTCAAATACCCTACTGGCTTTGTCGCAAAATTTAGCAGATACTGTAGAGCAAGCCGGACAAACTGTTGTTGCAGTTAATATTGGCAGACGGATTTCTTCTAGTGGTATTCACTGGCGTCATGGTATAATCGTTACCTCGGATGAATTACTGCAACGTTACGAAGAAATTACTGTCACTCTACCGGATCGGCGTATAGTGCCAGTGACAATTTTGGGTCGTGACGCTAGTACAGATGTAGCAGTTTTTCAACTACAAAACGTTGAACTTCCAGTGGCGAAAATAGGTGACGCGACAACATTGAAAGTTGGTCATCTTGTACTGGGATTAGCAAGAAGCGGCGAGGGTGATATCAAAGCAGCTATGGGTGCTGTCAGTGTTGTCAGTGGTGCTTGGCGGAGTATGAGTGGTGGTAATATTGACTCCTTCATCCGTCCAGATATTACGCTTTACCGTGGTTTTGCAGGTGGACCACTCGTAGATGCCGCAGGAAATGTTGTAGGAATGAACACATCGGGACGGCGTGGAACTGCTCTGACAATTCCAGAGACGACGGTTAATCGGGTGATTGAGCAATTGCTAGCAAAGGGACGTATTGCTAAGGGTTATCTAGGTTTGGGAATGCAGCCTGTACGCTTGCCTGAAAACCTAAAAACCTCACTAAATTTAACCTCTTCAGGTGGGGTGATTGTCGTCAATGTCGAAGCAAACGGCCCTGCATACAGTGCAGGTGTGTTACTTGGGGATGTGTTAATTTCCTTTGATGGCACTTTCGTCAACGATACGGCTGATGTATTAGCACTTCTCAATAGTAGCGATCGCGTTGGGAAAAATGTCAAAGCGCAGATTCTCCGAGGTGGGACGTTAATTGAGTTAACAATCGCCATCGGCGAAAAACCAACAGATGTTGGTGGTTAGTAGAACAATCAACAACTAACAATTAACCAACCAGCAACTAAACAAATGACTACATTTATCAACATCACGACTCAGCTAGCATCGGTGGCAGAACAACTACGCCAAAGCACTGTACAAGTACAAACTCGTAGTTCGGGTAGCGGTTCCGGTGTCATTTGGACATCTGACGGATTGATTATCACTAATGCTCATGTTGCAACTAGCAATACTGTAACTGTCGAATGGAATGGACAGGTTTTTGATGCCGTGCGGACACACTTTGATCCACAGCGAGATTTAGCCGCCTTGAAAATTACTGCGCTTGACTTACCAACAGTAACTATCAGAGATACCAAAGCTTTGCGAGTCGGGGAGTTGGTTTTGGCAGTGGGAAATCCTTTTAGTGACAAGGGCACTGTCACGACTGGTATTATTCATACCAATCATCCGCGTGCTATCATGGCTGATATTCAGCTGTTTCCTGGGAATTCTGGTGGTCCGCTTGCTGACTGTCTCGGTCGAGTCATCGGTATTAATACGATGATTGCTGACGGTTTGGCTGTAGCAATACCCAGCGAGGCGGTAGAGAGTTTCTTACGTAGTCGTCGTCGTCAAAATCTGGGTGTTACAGTTCAACCTGTGGTTGTAGAGACACCATATTCTGAAAACAAACGGACTTTGGGATTTTTGGTGTTATCAGTTAATTCTGGAAGTGCGGCTGAAACTGCTGGTGTGCTAATTGGTGATGTGCTTGTGGGAGTGTCGGGACAGTTGTTCAAGGAACCATTAGATCTCAACAACTATCTTAATCTTACTGACAGGAACGATGTATTGCCACTACAAGTGTTACGGGGTGGTCAGCAAATAGTTTGTCATGTCGTTTTACCAACTGGTAAAACTGTAGCGGGGGCGGTATGATTCGGGTGTTAGTAATTGCGACGAATCCCGTAGTCAGGGCGGGTTTGTCAGCTGTGCTGACGACGAATCCTAAATTGACTGTCTTGACTAGTAGTGCATCAGACTTAGATACACTGACAGGAGAAGTTCTGCAATTACAACCCGATGTGGTGCTGCTAGTTTCAATTCCTCACAGGGATTCAGACTACCACCCGATTGATGTTCTGCGCCAATTAACAGATATGTCTCAGGATGCATCTGTGGCAATTGTTGTTTTTACTGACATTGACAGCATTGATTTAGAGGTTTACCTTAATTCTGGTGTTAGAGGGATATTAACTCAAGCAAGCACGGAGTCGGAGATTATGTCGTGTGTTGAAGCAGTCGCTTCCGGATTGGTAGTGCTACACCCCGATGTTGTCGAGTCTTTGCTTCCCCTAAAAGAGTCAAGTTTGCGAGAAGCGATTGCAAACCCTGTGCAAGCGTTGACGCCAAGGGAGATAGAGGTTTTACAGATGCTGGGTTTTGGGCTGGGCAATAAGGCGATCGCTAAACGCTTAAGCATTTCTGAGCATACTGTTAAATTTCACGTCTCATCTATATTTCAAAAATTGAGTGTTTCCACGCGCACTGAGGCTGTGACTGTTGGCGTAAGATTGGGTTTGCTGATGTTATAGACACAGATCCCCGACTTCGTAAAAGTTGTCGGGGATCTTGGAAATCTAGAATGTAGCATTTTTTACGACTTCTAGAAGTTCGCTAGGTCTATCAATCAGAAAATCTGGATTTTGTTTAGCTAAGACTTGTTTTGAGTTGAAACCCCACGCCACTGCAACTACTTTAATGTTGGCTTTTTGTGCTGCTTCAACATCTCTAGTTTCATCTCCGACATAAATTGCTTCTTGAGGTTTGATTTGCTTTTGCTTTAATACATTGTTAATTATTGTTGTTTTCCCGAAAATTGTAATTCCTGAATAAACAAAGTCGAATAGATGTTCTAAATCGTTTACCTTAAGAAATTCTGTTACATTTTCTTGAGAATTAGAAGTCACAATTCCCAGTCTGTTTCCTTCACTTTTGAGTGTTATCAAGGCTTCTTTAATCTCTGGTATTGGTTTTAATTCGTGAATTTTATTTTTTAATTCAGATTTAACTTTTTTCACCAGAAAAGGTATCTTAAAGATAGAGATACCTGAGTACTTAATAATTTCTCTAGAGTTTAAATTTTTCAGTAAGGAAAGTTCCTCTGGAGTAATTGGTATGTAACCAAAGTCTTTAGCTAAACGATTGGCGATAGCAACAAGAGAATCTACCGTATCAGCAATTGTGCCATCAAAATCAAAGATAATCGCTTTCTGAGTCATTCTTTCGCCCTAAATGCGTCAAGATTAGCACGGGCATTCCGCCGTAACATTTTTGGCTTAATCCGCCGCAACGCTGATGCCGGAAATCTTTGGTTCCATTCTTCATTTGAGATTTCCGCTAATTCTACCAGCTTAGGTGCAACATTCCCAGGGTAAGGTTTAAATTCTGCGATATCAGTTTCCTGAGCAAAACGCTGATTCCAGGGACAAACATCCTGGCAAATATCGCAACCTGCAACCCAACCCTGCATATGCGGTATTAAACTCTTCGGCAAATCCTCATCCCGGTTTTCAATCGTATGATAGGCAATGCAGCGATTAGCGTCTACTACAAATGGTTGTGTAATAGCACCTGTAGGACAAGCTTCAATACAACGAGTACAAGTACCGCAGTGTTCAGTGTGCGGATGATCATACTCCAAATCCAAATTCGTCAAAATTTCCCCCAAAAATATCCAAGATCCATACTTCCGCGTGATCAAATTACCGTTTTTGGCAATCCAACCAATTCCGGCTTGCTGCGCCCAAACTTTATCTTGTACCGGACCGGTGTCTGAATAATAACGTGCTTGAATGCCTTCATCAAGTCCTTGTATCCAGGTAGTCAGTGCCTTAAGTTTTTTGTGCATCACTTTGTGATAATCTCGCCCCCAGGCATAACGAGCGATTTTGGCATATTCCTCACTTTCGGGACGCTGCTCTTTTGTGTAGTAGTTCAAAGTCATACAGATCAGCGATCGCACTTCTGGCATCAGTAAGCGAATATTCTGACGCTCAGGCTTAGCCATCCATTCCATATCAGCGTGATAACCCAACGTTAACCACACTTGCATTCTTTGTGCCATTGCATCTACCCCGGACACTGCAGCGATCCCAATTGAGTGAAATCCCAACTCTCGGGCTTTCTTCTTAATTTCGCTACTACTTGTTCCTGGGGATCGATTCATTTATCTTATCTATTTTTTTTTCCAATGCGGCTCTTTTATTCTATACTTTCCAGTCCGTATCGCTGGATCTATTTTTCTAGTTCTGTCATTTGTAAATTTTATTTGCCAAATATTAAGAAAGTGTGCAGAATGTAATCGAGAGGTATACCAACTCAAACTGATACAACCTTCTCACTTATTCATTGACTGTGGTGCTATCATGACGCTTACAACTGATTCAGCACAAAGCCGCTTTTTCAAAATTTTCAATGACAGCATTCAAATCGGTGATGCCGTTACTTCCACCGTGGCTGTATTCAAAACTCTCACCGTAGATGACAGGCTGGCAGTACTTTGGTACACTTACACCGAAATGGGACGTTCCATCACACCAGCTGCTACAGGAACAGCTCGTCTACAGTTAGCTGAAGGTCTGCTTATTCAAATCAAGCAGATGCCTCACTCAGAGCAGCTACAGGCTATACGCGATTTGGCGGCGAATAACAATACCCCAATTTCATCCTCCTACGGCGTTCTCAGCGCTAACACCAAGTTAGCTTTCTGGTATGAATTATCAGAATTAATGGTTAAAGGTTTTGTCATTCCCATACCTGATGGCTACAAACTCTCTCATGATGGTGCGAAGATACTAGAAGCACTTAAGCTACTTGACTTTGGTCAACAAATTATTGTTCTGCGTAAAATAGTGACTGATATGGGAGTTGATCCTCTAGGTGACTAGTAACGCGCGTGCGGAATTAAAAATTCGTCTTGGAAAGTTAAGCTATTTTGAGAAGAGTTTCCCTCCGGTTAAACTTCGCTCTAACGTGCAAATCAGCCTCGCTTACTTTCCGCAAAATGAAAAAAGCTAGAATTGCGCTTCAATCAGCAATAAGTGAATGCTTGGTTTAATTTGGCTATAGTTTACTAGTGCCATTCCCTTAGAATGAAAACGTCTGCATAATTAGCTTAAAGAAAGGTGGTTAATCAAGATCCTGAAAACCTTCTCAACTCTCAAACTGAAACAACATCAGTTAAAACTTATAAATTTAACTGGTTTGATTGGTTTTGTTTATGGTATCCACCTGGGTGGCTGATTTTATTCAACTGCCATTGGCAGCGCTATCATGCAGATCCAGATGGTTGGAATTGGATGGAATATGGCTTGTTTTTGATTCCTGGCGGTTTCTATTTAGCGCTCCTGATTCGCTGGCTACGTCTTGGTTGTCGTTCACCACGTAGAGAAACAGGTGAATTCGATCCAAATTATCAACAAGCTTTTGGAGAAGAAGTCCTTGCACCGATTGTTCAATACTACTTTCAGGGAGAACTGCAACAAATCGAGAATTTGCCTTCATCAGAGCCGATGATTGTCGTCATGAATCATGCCGGAATGTGTTTTCCCTGGGACTTTTTGACTTTAGGTTATTTATTAAGTAAAGCTAGAGGATGGGTGGTGCAACCTTTGGCAGGGGTATCATTATTCGATCATCCTTGGGTTATTTGGTGGTTACCACCTGGATGGTCAAAAGTTTTGGGTGCTGTCAGAGCACAGAAGAATGATTTTGAAGAGGCTATACAAAAGCGGACAATTCTTTTGTATGCACCGGAGGGTTTACGGGGACCAAGAAAAGGTTGGAGAAGACGCTATCAGTTGGAAACATTTGATTTGAGTTTTATTCAGTTAAGCGATCGCTATCAAATTCCCATCCTGCCGATTATTTGCAAGGGTAACGAAAATTTACATCCTTGGACTTTAAACATTCCTAAGATACAAAATTTATTACAATTACCGTTTTTCCCTTTATCGCCTTTAATATTATTCTTGATTCTCTTTCCCTCAATGGGAATTTGGGCGATGAAAACTCGGCTACGTTATTTTACCCTGCCTGTCAAAGAAGCTTCTTTTTCTGAGAAAAGCCGTTCAGCAGCTTACAAACGGGCACAAGAATTACGAGAAGAGATGCAAGGTAAACTTACTCAAATTTTAAATATTTAATCTGCATTGACCAAAATGACTATGAGCAAGCTGCTCAACTAGCTCAAGACCGAGCCAAATTTACTCAATATCTAGCAAACGAAACTCGGAAGTCGATTTAATCATGCAAGTTCAAAATCTTAGAGGTATCCAGTCGTTTGAGGTAAACGACAACATGATTTTCGTTCAGGCACCCGTCGCTTCAGTAGGAGAGTTATTCCACCATTTATATTCTGGGCGATGGGAACGTGATGTGTACGGACGCGAAATTCAGGACGTCGACTCAGGTTTCATAATGATGCAATTTCAAGGGCATTCTTGGACGATAATTTGTGAGCCAAACTTCACTAACTCTTGTAGAAGAGAGGAAGATGCTCAGACACTTTCGCGTTTATTGAATACTCGCACTATTTGCTATTATGCCAGCGACACTTGTGGGGAATTTTCCTATGAGGTGTACCAAGCTGGTACGTGCGTAGAAAAACTGGTTGGGGACTATGACGTAGGTTTCACGCTTGAATCTCAATTACGATCACCAGAAATTATTCAAGGTCCTCACGGATTTATTGACACTTTTTTTCGAGAACAGGGTATTTATGTTCCTGTTTTGTTTTATAGCCTGTCCTTAGGTAAACAAATAAACGAACGAAAGCTCATCATCAAGCTATATCAAAGTGTCATAGTAGATATATTAGATCCTGAACGGTCTGTACCATTTTTTCAGCGATCAGATTTTGAGAGGGTCGATTTTTTTGCGCTGTCGGAAGTTTCAACCACTATGTAGAAATCAGACTGGGAAATAGTGGATTCAATGTCCACCTAAAGTAGCTTTTTGGTTTAACTCCCCTTAATTACCAGTTGGTGATCAGGGAGTTTTTGTTGTTGGTGTGGTAGATTATACCTCTTTTTATACAAAAGAACATATTATTTTGGTGAATTGTATATAAATTTGTATATGTAGCTAGTGGTATTACTTAATTTCAACATAAAAAAAATATAAACAGTCAGGTAAACTCACTCAAGCTAAGAGTGATCAAGTAAAGTTATTTTTTAAAAAACTTCATAGAAATTACGTAATTACATAATGAAGATAATACATGTCTGTGTCATTGGAGCTGGAATCAGTGGTTTGGTGGCAGCTAAGACTTTTTTGGAAGAAGGCTACGACGTTACCTTGTTCGAGAAGCAAAAGGGAGTTGGCGGGGTATGGGAAAAGTCGAGGACATATCCAGGAGTTACGACTCAGACTGTGCGAGATGCATACGCTTTCTCCGATTATCCTATGCCTGCATCTTACCCTGAATGGCCGACAGGGGAACAAGTGCGCAATTACCTTCAATCCTACGCCCAACACTTTAGCATTATAGAAAAAATCCAGTTTGGAATGGAAGTGACTAACGTAGAGAGAAAGACTGGAGGGTGTTCAAAATGGGTTGTGACTACCAAGATTCAAGGTGAAACAACAAAACAGAAGCATGAATTTGACTTTGTTCTAATATGCAATGGGACTGCCAATATTTCAAATATTCCCAATTTACCTGGGAAAGAAGAGTTCACAGCATCTGGAGGTAAGATACTTCATTCCAGTGAGTTTAATGATTCTTCTCTCATCAAAGGTAAGCGAGTCGTTATCCTTGGCTTTGGTAAGTCTGCATGTGATATCGCCACCTTTGCAGCTGTCAACGCCTCTGAATCCACTCTGATATTCCGTAAAGCCGATTGGAAAATACCCATGTTTTTTCTGGGTTTAATTAACTATAAATATGTGCTGCTGGCACGGTTTGCAGAGGCTTTTTTCCCCAAGCGTCAACTGCAAGGCATGGAAAGGTGGCTGCATACTGTAGGCAAGCCTCTAATATCAGCTTATTGGTGGATGAACGAGATGCTTTTGCGACGCCAGTTTCGTCTTGAAAGTTGTGGGATGCTGCCGAAAGAATCATTGGTTAAATCAGTGACATGTACTCTTGGCTTAGCTCCTAAAGGTTTCTATAAGCATGTACTTTCAGGCAAAATCCGCTCTCAACAGACGAGTATAGCTAAATTTGTCGCTGGAGGTGTATGTCTAGCAAATGGTGAACAATTGCAGGCAGATGTAGTCATTTTTGGCACGGGATTCCGCCAACACATTCCCTTTCTTGAAGAAAAGTACCGTCGATTAGTCATGGATGAGCAGGGTAATTTCCACCTATACCGCAATCTCATTCACCCAGAGATCCCAAATCTAGGTTTTGTCGGCTACAACAGCAGTTTTTTTTGTCCATTAACATCTGAGATTGGATCTTGGTGGTTGGCAGAGTCTGTCAACGGCAATTTAGCAACACCATCACCTGAGGAAATGTATCAGGCAATAAAGGCAGAAAAACTCTGGAGGTACGAACAATCTTATGTTTCATATGGTGGAACCTGCGTGATCCCCTATAGCTTCTATTACATCGAACAACTCTTAAACGACATGGGTGTCAGCAATCAGCGCCAAGGCTGGAAAAAGATTCAAGAGATGATGATGCCTTTAAATATATCGGCATACAAATATGTTCGACAGCAATTACGGGATAGAAAATTTTCGACAGGAAAATCTAGAAGAAATACTGAATTATTACTCAGGAGTATTGTTTGAATTAAAAATCAAAACGTAAATAATCATAGCGATTCTCCGTTGTATCTCATAAGTTTTCGCCTTCACCCCCAGCCCCTCTCCCAAACTTGGGAGAGGGATGTATGCTAAGCTTGATTAGGGGATGATGTATGTGACTTAAGCGAGAAGCATTAGAATTGTTTAATTAAAGATGTAAGCCGTTCCTGATTCTGTGTTTCTGTATTCATCTTTTTTATGTTAAAATTTATACATTATCTAATGAAAAACTGCCAAAACGGTAGCCTTTGCCATAGACAGTGTGAATTAAGGGCGTGTCATCAGAAATCTCAATCTTACGCCGAAGCAGGCGAATTAACGCTGCTATAACATTACTACTGGGTTGTCCGCCCGCTTCCCACAAATGTTGCATGATTTGCGCGTGAGTCAACAACTGTCCGGTATGTTCCATAAAGTATTGCAGCAGCTGACTTTCTTTTTCCGATAACTCAATGACTTCTCCTTTGCGGTAAGCGACTTGGTTTTCGCAATCAAGTTCCAAATCAGCAGCAATCAACCTCGGGGTTGCTATACCATAAGTATTTTGTGCAGAACGACGCAATAAAGCACGTACTCGTGCTAATAACTCGCGCAGTTCAAAAGGTTTCACTAAATAGTCGTCCGCGCCTGCATCTAAACCTTCTACTCTGTCATCTAAAGTATCTTTGGCAGTCAGAAACAAGACAGGCGTGCTTTTGCCTTGCCGTCGCAATTCCTGACAAATCTCCAACCCAGTTTTTCCGGGCAGCATCCAATCTAAGATCAGTAGATCGTAAGTACCATCTTGGGCAAGTTGGCTGCCACTTGTCCCCTCGTAAACTGCATCAACATTATATCCCTCACGAGTTAACACACGACTCAAGGGGTCAATGAGTTCAACTTCATCATCAACAAATAAAATTCGCATCTTCAAAGCTACCAGTGTTCAACCGTTGACAGTTGAGTGCTAGCAGCCAAGGCACAATGTTTTTAACAACTAAAATAAAACTGCTGTATCAGCTTTCCGCTATTATTATCATGCTGACCACTGACTGCTGAGAGCTACTTATGCTTACTGTTGCCCTACCGAAAGGCGAACTTCTTAAAAATAGCATCTTTCTATTACAATCTGTGGGATTGGATTTTAGTGCTTTTTTGGACTCAGGTACCCGTCAACTTCAAATTCCCGATGCCACTGGAAAAGCAAAGGCTTTGTTGGTACGGGCACAGGATGTACCTGTCTATGTAGAATATGGTCAGGCACAGCTGGGTATTGTTGGTTACGATGTGCTACGAGAGAAAAAGCCACAAGTTGCTCACTTGGTTGATTTGCAGTTTGGGCATTGTCGAATGTCGGTGGCAGTCAAACAATCCAGTCATTATCGTGATGCTTTGGAATTACCCCCTCACAGTCGGGTTGCTTCTAAGTATGTGAACTGCGCTCGTGAATTTTTCCACAGTCTGGATTTACCTGTAGAAATTGTACCCTTGTATGGTTCAGTGGAACTAGGACCAATCACGGGTATGTCTGAGGCAATCGTGGATTTGGTTTCTACTGGGCGGACGTTGCGTGAGAACGGTTTAATTGAGATTGAAACTTTGTATGAAAGCACAGCAAGAGCGATCGCCCATCCTCTTAGTTATCGCTTAAATACGGGTAATTTACATACATGGGTTGAAAAACTGCGTCTTGAATTAATGGCAAAGTAATTTGTCATTAAATAAGTGTAAATACGAGTTTATCTCGTATTTCTTTTATACTTTGTAAAAAATTTGACAAGATGCTCTAACTTTTTTAAGTGAAATACGCTTTCTCCAAATCATAATCGTGAGGCGGCTTGTCACTATAAACACTTGTTGGGTTAGGAAATATTACCAACAAACTTATGACCAAATAATTAACGTCTCTTTGCTAGTTATACAGTTTCTGGGTGGTGGGAAAATAAAAAGTAGTGCGAACTCAATTAATATGTTAGACTCGGCAAACGCATTCTACCTTTTGACGATGTTGTTTATTATTTGAGGAGTGAGAAAATTTCCATGTTCAAGGAAAGCATCATCAAAATCTCAAAAGTTTACACCCAGGAAAGTGAATCTGAACTTCAAGAAGACGTAGCTCTTCCTCAAAAAATCAGCTTAGCCGAAGAATTACAAGAGCTAGAGTTAGAACCAGTAGACATGATTGAAGAGCTAACTTCAATGAAAGTTATAGCTAATTATCATAGTGGTTGGAAAGTGTCAGACATTTTACGAGAAATTAGACTAGATAGTTTTTAGTACATCAGACGCAGAAATAAACCTACCATTCGCTGCTTTCTATAGAAGCTTGCATCTCAAGCTTTTTAAATTTTCAAATTCTAATTTTTAATTGCGCTAGTTGTTGACTTACTCGCGTCATTGTATAACGAAGCCGATTAATTACAGTAAGTTTTATCTATATCTGTAAGGAGAATATATTCGCAATGCTAATGTATAATTTATGGTATTGTAAAAATTAATATAATGCTCTTATATGAGC
>JAQYWO010000204.1 GCA_029379215.1 Rhizonema sp. PD37 | reverse complement strand
CTATAAATATGATTTTATTTGTGTCAATCTACTTAAATATAGTATGACTCTTTGAGTTGTCAAAAACTCTTGAAAGCTACTGTTCATCATTAAAAATATATAATGTATTTCACGTATTATAAGTAGTAAGGAGCGCACCCTATAATTTTACAAACTGAATGCACTTCAGCTTAGCAATACGCATTTGTGTAGAGACGCTCTCACTAACCGTCTCTATAAATATTTATGCGTAAGTCTTGATTTAGAATCTCAAAGACAAGTTTCATGTGAGTTCACACAACTGTAAGGACAAACCTTTAGTACCCTCTTTTTTTGACTCAGACTGAATTGACTCATACTCGCAGACTTGTGTTGTCAACCACTGTTCTATCATACCCCCGCGAACTTCAGTTTTTTGCTTACCAACAACCTCAAGATAAGCTAAATCTTTAATTTTACTTAAGCAACTTGGTGAAACATTGCTCTCTGATGTTATTTGGCTAATTTTTATGTTTTCATTTTGCACCTGATGAACTCTACCAACTTTGGAATTGTCCTTGAGCAATCTGTTATAAGTGCGATAGGGAATGTAATGTAATGGATTATAGCCAGCGAACCTTAATAGCAAAACACAAGCCCAGGAATACTTACCTCCAAGAATCGCTTCAACGATTTGATCGAATTGTTCCGGATTCATCTTCTTACCCATGCTGCTGGTATTGCAAGAAATATCGTGGTTCATAGTGTTTATTGTTGTGGATGAATTTAACTAAAAAATCAGTCTCTTTAGCTCTTTTTAGCTCAATTAAGATTTAGAAACTTCTCTTACCTTATAGATAACCTATAAGCACAGATTAACTAATTTTTCAAGGTGAGGAGAAACGGATGCAAATTACGAAAATTAATTTATGCATGCACACAAAGTATTTTGCTGAAGGCAGATGACTGGTATACGAAGTCTTTATCTGGCTCTTTGCAAATGCAGTTTTGTCTTTTCCAAGTTCTAAAAACTCCTCGGGGGAAACTTTTTGGTGATTTTATCTATTGGTTCTGTACCAAAATATTAGGAGCGAACGAGTTACACCACTTACTTTTTCAAGAATAGCATAAATAAAATGTTTTTTCATTGACCCCCCTTTTTTATTTATGCACTACTTTTTCTTTCTACATTCACCTAGTTTAAAACCCGCATAATTTTAATTTTTTTTTGTTATTTAACCTTACACTTTGTCTTTTCCTTACTAACTAATGAGGGGTACAACCCCTCATTTCTAACTAATATTTAATTTTTATCCATATAAAAAATATAGCAGTAATAGTAGTATTTAGACAACATAAATTCCTTGATTTTAATAGTACTTTTTTTACAATCAGTAGCTAGCTATCTGACTGTGCTTATCTAAATGAATAGTCCTGTATGTCATGGATTTTAAGGTGAACGGCTATCGTAATTTGAAAAAATTGTTATTAACCTTGCAGAAAATTTAGTAAGTGTGTCTATAAAACTGTATCTTTAGAAACAGTTTATTAGTACAAGGTTAACAACATATGCAAATGGCATGAAGTAGATAAAAAAAACACCCAAATTAGGTGTTCATATCATGTTCTGTTGAAGACTTATTACTAGGACTGACGCGGAGACACAGGGAGAGGTTGTTATCATATAGCAATTTTCAACTGAACGGAGTACAGTCTATTGTCGCGACTCGTTCAGTTAGAAGTTTTAACTTCCAAAAAAGACGCCACTTGCGGAAGACACGCGACACGAAGGTCGGTTTAGACTTCTGTCTAACGCTCTTATCCTCATGAGGAAGAAACTTCCGTTTCACCTTTCATACTGAAAAATCCAGCAGCCTTATTACTCAGAGCGTTGGTTTATAGCCAACGATGTTGCCGGATTTTTCGTGATTTATTAGCCCAACCCGTTTTGACTGGCTTCTAGGGCGCAATAACTCCTCCCTACTCCCGATTCCCTGTCTTTATAAATGTAATTGCTGCTCGACTAAGTGAGAATAGAGACCATTAGTTGTCATTAATTCATCATGGCTACCTTGTTCAACGAGGATACCTCGATCTAAAACAATTATGTAGTCCGCATTTGCCACGGTGGAGAGACGATGGGCAATGATAAAGGTAGTACGAGCTTGATCAGGAGTAGCAATGATGCGACTGAATCGAGCGATATTTTGCTGAAATCTATTTTCGCACTCAGCATCAAGAGAACTCGTGGCTTCATCCAAAATCAAAATTTGTGGATTTTTAATAAGTGCTCGGGCGATCGCTATTCTTTGCCGTTGTCCACCCGAAAGCATCATTCCTCTTTCTCCTACCTGGGTGTTATATCCTAAGGGCAGCGCCTGGATAAAGTCGTGTGCGTCGGCGAGTTTGGCAGCAGCGATCGCTTGTTCAGTGGTATATTCTGAGTTGTAGAACGTGATGTTTTCTAAAACAGTTCCGGAAAACAGAAAACATTCTTGTGGGACAATACCCAACTGACATCGTAGCGACTGGGAAGAAACATTAGCCGTATCGTGTCCATCAAGCAAAATGCGTCCAGTTTGCGGACGATATAAACCCGCAAGTAAATTCATTAAAGTACTTTTACCCGAACCACTCTTACCCACAATCCCAACAGTCTGTCCTGCTTTCACCTTAAAAGAAATATTTTGCAGGCTGTTGCGCTGTTCATTTTGGTTATAACGGAAAGAGACATTTTCAAAATAGACTTCACCATGAATCGGAGGTAAAGTCTGTAGCTGTTTTTGAGGATTTTCTTCTGGCTGGGCAGTTAAGACATCGTCAAGCCGTTCTATCGAAATCAATATTTCTTGAAACTCATCCCACAACCCTACTAATGCTAAAACTGGGTTGATAACGTTGCCAATCAGTAAATTAAAAGCGACAAATTCACCAATAGACATCTCCCCTCGAATCACCAAAGTTGTCCCGTACCACAACACAGTGGTGCTACCAAGGTGATTAATCAAGCTACTTGCTAAATGTAAATTATTAGCCAGTTTTTGACCTCGAAACCGCGCCTTTACCATCTTCTGGAAGCGATGTTCCCAACGCCAACGCACTCTTCGTTCGGCGGCTGCGGTTTTTACTGTGACAACACCAGCGATCATCTCTACTATTGAAGAGTTTTGCTCTGCCGATTTCTTAAAGATTTCTCGTGACACTCCTTTAAGAAATGGACTAGTCACCAAAGTCAAACTCACAATCGGTAGAATTAAACCCACCATCAGGAAAGTAAGTTGTAAATTGTAATGAGCCATCAACCCCAAGTAGACAACCGACATCATGGCGTCTAAACAAGTACCTATAGCTTTACGAGTAATAAACAGTTGGATTTTACGGTTTTCTTGAACGCGGTTGACAATATCTCCGACTTGGCGCGATGCGAAAAACTGTAATGGCAACCGCAATGTATGGCAAATAAAACCGCTAATCAAGGTAAGATCCATGCGGTTAGAAAAATAGTCCAGCAGGTGTTGGCGCACGGCTGTCAAGATAATATGCCACATACCGAAGATCAGGAAGCCAAAAGCAAAGACATTCAGGGTGGCTAAGCTTTTGTTTGGCAACACGTGATCGAGAACGACTTGGGTAATTAAAGGAGTCGCCAGTCCAAAAACTTGCAGCAGTACAGAGGCGACAATAATTTGCTTTATTGGGTAACGGTGATGCCAAAATGTATGCCAAATTTGACTACGTGAAATTTTTTCGCTCTTGTAGGCACTGAAGCGTTCGGTGGGAGATAATAGCAGTGCATATCCCGTCCAGTTTGCTTCAAACTCTTGAAGAGAAAGCCATCGCCTGCCAACAGCCGGATCGGAAATGAACACGCGATCGCCTTTAACTTGCCAGACAACCAGATAGTGAATTCCTTGCCAGTGAGCGATCCAAGGATGATGCAACTCCAACTTACTTAAAGAAGCTCGTACTGGTAACACGCGATATCCGATTGTTTCGGCTGCATCTGCTAAAGCCCCAAGGGATGCACCTATACGATCTGTCAGCGCTAAGTTACGTAAGGTATTAAGGCTAAAGCGTTTCCCCCAGTACAGACTCACCATTGCTAAACAAGCCGCACCACAATCTGATGAACTTTGTTGTTGGATAAAAGGTATTCGTTGCCATAACGAAGCTTTTGACCAATACTTTTGACTAAGTTGGGGAAACTCAACCTCCGCATCCAAACTCGCTGGTGGTAAGGAGTTTTCTTGGATTTGGGCCTGTTGTGATGGGCGTGGTTGGCGGGGTGGTAGTTTAATCAAGCTGAGAGTTTTGCGGGGTGTTTGCTGCTTGTGAACAGAAACAATCTCTTTGTCTATGACTTGGTGAGATAAGTGGGAAATGTCCGGTGCGATCGCTGTTGCTAATTCCCAGTATTCTATAGGTAGGCGGTACACTAAGATATCAGTTTGAGCGGACCAAGCAGGTAGTGTCAGATCCGGGTAACCCCAGCTTTCTCCTACAAGCGGCGACGGAGTTTCTGTAGATAAGCTTTGGATATTTCCACTCGCTAACCAATATCGTCCTTCACTGGGAGGCGCTGTTTCCATTAGAGATAAGCCTGCACTGAGCTTAGTTTGTACTAAGTAAGGTAACAGCTGTCGCAAACAGTGGCTTTGAAGTGAACGTAACTCAGTTAGCGTCTTGAAGAAGATGAGTGTTTGGCGATCTGATGCCATCCTTTGTAAATAATCTGACATGTTGCGTATGCGTTGCAACCACGGCATCAGATGAGAAACGGGAACTTGTGCAACCAAACCAGCACTAGCTGCGATCGCTCGGTAAGGTAAAGCTTGATTACAAAATAAGTCATCAGCTCCAAAGGTTTGCTGTGCTACAAGCAACTGAGTTGAGACTTCTCGTCCGATGACGTTAAACCCCAGCAGTCGCACTCGCCCCGAACAAATTAAGTAAAGAACTTTGCTGTTATCTTCAGTTTGCTGATCCAGACTATAGCTTGTCAGTTCGTCACCCAGTTGAAACTCGCGCATGACCCAAATTTGGCTCAAGTCTGATACTAGACTTGTATCGTCTGCAACTATCTTCAAAAAGTTGAGGACAGACGCATTTATTGTGGGAGATGGCTGGTGGCTTGTCTGAATCTGCTCTCCCTGAAGTCTTAACAGCGAGGAGGAGTTCATTGTTTAATCTCTAATGTTTGACTAAGCTTGTGTTTTGAGAGGTATGGCAGTACAAAAAGCCTTCTATTCACAATTTCAAAGGGAACTTTTTGAAGAAACACCGCAAGATGTCGAGGTTTCTTCAAAAAGTTTTCCAAAAAAATTAATTTTTGCGCTAAAAGTTTGTTAATTCTGAACATATTTGTGTTATTTGTTTTAATTGTGGCTTTAGCCAGAACAGGTGGTAAATTTTTTGAAAAAGGAAAATTATAGCCCCGAGTTGTGAATACTTGGGACTATGGTGTTCGTTGCGTAAAGGTACGAATTTTATCTACTAGTGAGTAACTTCAGATAAAGCGGGTCTTTTGCAGCATTATCAATTAATTTCCCTTTACCATCTGGAAGTGTCAGTTCCGGATTAATACCATTAAGTCCATTAAAATCGACTCAAATCCCTATCTGCTAGGGGGATGTAACCCCTCGTGGGTGAGAACACAGGTACGAAATTAGCTTAAAAACAGACAATAAAATCCGTTCAAAGCCGCTTATAGTAAGCTTCAGCAACTGGGGAGAAATTTTTTTATTTCTGAGAATTTCTTTTTTGGAAAGATAGCAAAAACAGGGGGAAGAGCGGGTTGAATGAGAGAGAACAGTCTCGTCGCCGCAACGTCTAGTAAAACCTGCCTATACAGGAGGCAAGGACGAAACCCCTTCTCCGCTTGCCTCCTGGGCTTCCTCCTCTGCCCACGTCAGTTTTGAGTTATTCATACCAATGCTAGATGTGTGGGGTGAACAGTTAAGCCAACACTTAAGACTGTATAAGGGTGACAATGGATCGCTAAAACCTTACATTAAACTTGTTTTTGAAAAACACTTTACGTGAGATTTCCCCATGAATGCTACGGAACTTTGGCAGAGATACCAGAAATGGTTATATTTCCAAGAAGGATTGGGATTTTACTTGGATGTAAGCCGGATGCGGTTTGATGATGCCTTGATCAAGGAATTGCAGCCGAAGTTCGATAAAGCTTTTGCGGATATGGCAGAACTTGAGAAGGGTGCGATCGCCAATCCCGACGAGAATCGCATGGTTGGACATTACTGGCTGAGAAACCCAAAATTAGCTCCAACGCCAGAACTCGAAGAAGATATTATCAAGACCATAGAGCAAATTGAAGTCTTTGCCGAGAAAATCCATACGGGTGCAATTCATCCCCCCAAAGCACCTCGCTTCACCGATGTTATCTCGATTGGCATTGGTGGTTCTGCCCTAGGGCCGGAATTTGTGGCTGACGCATTAGCCCCTGATTTTCCCAATTTGGCAATTCACTTTATCGACAACAGCGATCCGGCAGGCATTGATCGCATTATGACTCAACTGCGCAACCGCCTAGCCAGCACAATAGTTATCATCATCTCTAAGTCTGGAGGAACGCCAGAACCCCGTAACGGCATGATTGAAGTGAAAAAAGTCTATGCCGGACAAAATTTGGACTTTGCCAATTATGCGATCGCGATTACCATGCCAGGTAGTCAACTCGACGAACTTGCAAAATCTGAAAACTGGTTGGCAAGGTTTCCCATGTACGACTGGGTAGGAGGACGTACATCAGAATTGTCTGCTGTAGGGCTAGTTCCTGCGGCATTACAGGGCATTGATATCCGCGCCATGCTAGAAGGTGCAAAAGAGATGGATGAGGCTACCCGCGTGGCTGATCTGAAAAAGAACCCAGCGGCACTACTCGCTTTATCTTGGTATTTTGCTGGGAATGGCAAGGGTGAAAAAGACATGGTAGTTCTACCCTACAAGGACAGTTTGCTTTTATTCAGTCGCTATTTGCAACAATTAGTGATGGAATCGTTGGGTAAGGAGAAAGACTTGAATGGAAATGTCGTTCATCAAGGTATTGCTGTTTACGGGAATAAAGGTTCGACAGATCAACATGCTTACGTCCAGCAGTTACGTGATGGTGTAGCAAATTTCTTTGTCACATTTATCGAAGTTTTAGAAGACAGAAAAACTTCATCACCCGAAATAGAACCCGGAATCACATCAGGTGATTATCTCTCAGGTTTTATCCAAGGCACTCGACAAGCGCTTTATGAAAACCACCGTGATTCTGTCACAGTGACTATTCCTCAAGTCAATCCGCGAACAGTCGGGGCATTAATTGCTTTGTATGATCGCACTGTCGGTTTTTACGGCAATTTGGTGAATGTCAATGCTTACCATCAACCTGGTGTAGAAGCAGGCAAAAAAGCCGCAGCTGTAATTATTGACTTGCAAAAACGAGTCATGGAAGTTTTGCAAAACGAAAAAATTGCTCTCTCTTTAGAGGCGATCGCCCAAAAAGCAGGTGCATCAGACCAAATTGAAGCTATCTACAAGATTGTACGGCACCTGCACACCAATCAGCGGGGTATCGTGGTGCAAGGCAATTTTGGGGAACCGAGTAGTCTGACGATTTCTGCCAACTAAGCGATCGGCTTTTGGCTGAACGCTTAAGTGCTAAAAATTTGTACACTCTATATACCACAAAGTGGTTACTTTTGTTGCACAAGCAACAATTTTTTATGTCTGAGCATCTAAGATTAAAGGTCAAGCCTTAATTTTACGATGCTCTTTTAGGTTCTTATTATGAGTAAAGTCAGGGGAGTTGAAATCCGCCATTTGGAATCTAGCAAGGGAGGAATGGTTGAGTTCTTCACTGCCCAAGCCAGTACTGAAACAATACTGGTACAGATACCCCCAAATACAATCGATAATTTATTTGTTCACAAAACACATACCGATCAATTACTAGTAGTTAAAGGGCAACTTGTCATCGTCACTTTAATTAATAAGCAATATCAGTATATTCCGTTAAGTGAAGACCATCCTATCGTCCTAATAATTCCACCAGGAGTCTTACACGGAGCAATTAATCTGAGTTCAAAACCATGTGTTTTAGTGAATGCTGCCTTGCGTCACAAACCACCCCAAAAACGTGATTATGTAACCCGTGAACGACCGATTCCTTATGATTTAGAAGCAGCAAGATTGGGGTTGAAGCAACTGAAAACAACAAACCAGATAGAAAACATTGACGCGATGCCAACATATGCTATTTAGCTTAAACCAATCATATTCCCCACATCTGACCCTTCAAGCAGTGTGCGGAGTTGTCACTTCGTAAGATGAGGAGTATTGTACCTGCTACTTCTACATAGTTTGAAACTTTACTTCATTTACTGCTTTCCCGTCCGGAGAATACCTAATTTAATGAACCGCTTTAGCGCAGCCATGCCCGAAGGGCTTTAGACGACGCCAAGAACGCTAAGAAAGAAGTGCAGATGATAGGTAATCTTACACTGGTTTGGGAGTAAGAATGCTATCGCGATTCTATGATATCTAACAATACCTTTGCCGAAAATAAAGAGTTGATGCTACATCCACTTAAAGGCGATCGCATCCTTTCATCATATTGTCCATTCAAACACTAAACCAGGAACCTTTGCAAAATCACGCTGATTGCGTGTAACTAAGATCCCATTGCGGGAAAGCACGATAGCAGCAATTCGTAAATCTTGCGTGCCAATACGGATTTTTTGACCAATCAATTCTGCATAACAAGTGCTAGCATTCTGGTCGAAATCAAGTAAGTTGATGCTTCTGAAGTAGTTCAATGTAGCACTCAATCTTGTATAAGCCAATACAAGCAGTTCTTGAGAATTAGCCCTTCTGATGAGATTAAGTCGTCCATACAGTTGTTCTTCAGCTGTAATTATTGTTGTGGCAATCTCTTCAGGGTTGACTGCATTAATTCGTCGCCTTACCAATGAATGTCCCTGTTGAAAAAATGAAACGTGATCTGTATCAAGAACCCAAAGACTCACTTAGTTTTATCCTTAGTATCCAATTGCCGATAATACTCCTCCATTTCTAGATCTCGTTCACGGCGAAGAGCTTTAATATCCTCGAGCATTTCATCAAATTGGGAATCATCTTTAAACATCCCAGCAAACTTCATCCAAGGATGCTGGAAGTTGGGATTATCTATTTCCAGAGAAACTATTTCAGAATTTAGTAACCGCGTAGTTAAAAGCTGACGTAAATTTGTTAATGCTTCTTCTCGTGTAGCACCATTGGCATTGCAGTCTGGTAAACCCAGCACTGTTGCCTTATATCCCTCATCTTTTTGTGCTTCAACCAGTACAGAGTAAGTTAACGTAGGTAAGTTACTGGCTGTAGATTTTAACAAATCAGTATTCATCTCTATTTTCCTCTACAGTCTTTTTTACGAGGCTAACACACCGGTTTGTAACTGCCTAGTTATTTCTGCTGCGCTGTACTAGTTGTCCAATGTACTTTTTGTGATCCTGTGGCGATCATCGGTAAAATGCAAGTAAGGTTTCGCGCTGCTTAACCCAAGCTACGTCACTGAGATCAATAAGATGACTGAAGCAACACCACAAAAGGCTGCACATCGTCGCGGCAGATTATTTCCAGAACGGACTTTACCACTAGAAGAACTAGCCAGACGTAAAGCTGAAAGAGAAGTGTTTCATCAGCGTTGTCGAGTCATTTTTGAGCAAGTGCGTCCTGATTGGATCGATGAACACTATAGCTGGTATATTGCTGTAGAGCCAGATAGTGGCGATTACTTCATTCATGTCGATAAAGAAGTCGCAAGCCTTAAAGCACGTCAAAAACACCCGAATGCTGTCCACTGTATGTTTTGCCTGAATGAGACTGGAGCTACTGGCACAATATGATTCAGGGGCGCTTTGGCACCAATGGTCAGCTATACGGCTCCGTTGAATTCGGCATCCTGGAGAGTTTTGGAGAAGAATCAATTTGTGAGAGACGGAAGTAAAATTGATCCAGAGGATGGCGAAGTCTGGATTTGGCGAAGAGCGCGGTAAATAAACTTGGAATATAGAGAACCAATTGCATTGGACAGTCTGGACGTGGCGCTTCTTCCAAACTCCTTTTTTGACACCAACGTTTACGCCATATAAGCTTTTCACTTATAGATTTCTATTAAAGAGTTCCCGCTCATTTGCCCAAAGTCACCACAAGGTAGAACAAAAGAATAAAGATTTTAACCATGTTCTAGCAGACTACAAACTCAGGTTTTATACTACTTGCACCTGGTAACAAGCTTGCTAGATATATCCCAAATAGCTGTTTCTTTAAAAATTGAGATAACAGTGCACAGAGAAATCATGTTGAAAATATATTTGGGCAAGGTACTGTTATATGTAAAATTTAAGAAGAAAGTTAAGATAGCATTAATATTAATAGGTGAGGTCAATAATATGACTGAAGCAATACCACAAAAACCCGCCCATCGTCCCGGCAGAATCTTTCCAGAAATTACCATATCACCAGAAGAACTAGCTATACGCAAAGCTGAAGGAGCAGCATTTAGTCAACGTTGTCGCGCAATTTTTGACAGACTACTGCCTGAACTTATCGACAAATACTATGGCTGGTATATTGCTATTGAACCAGACAGTGGTGATTATTTTATTGACGTAGATGAAGAGGTAGCAAGTCTTGAAGCACGTCAGAAGTACCCGGATATTATTCATCATATGTTCGGCATCAATGAGACTGGAGCCACTGGCACAATATGATTCATGGTCAGTTTGGCAGTAGGGGACAGCTATTTTTTGAAATGGAATTGATTACTGCTGATGGATTAAATCTGCCTGTAGATGCCATGTTAGATACTGGTTTTACAGGCTTTTTAGCGATAAACAAACAAGATTTAGATGGTCTTGACTGGGTTTATATACGTCGTAACGAACTACGGACTGCACAGGGAGAAGCATATTTTGATGTTTATTTAGGTAAGGTTTTATTATGTGGACAGGTGTATGAAATTCCTGTTTTTATAGGCGACACAATTACAGAAGTCTTGCTGGGTTCAGAATGGCTAAAAATTCTGCCGTTGATAGTAAATTATCAAACTAGAACGTTGACGCTGGGATGAATACTTTTGGATTTTTGATAAACTCAGTTCTTGCTACAATTCTTTAAGGGAATAGGAAAAAGTTCATACTCGATATCTACTAATTTTTACTGAAAACTAGGTACATAAACCAATACAGGAATTTGCCACTCAAAAAAATTGCCATGCTTTTTTGTCTACTGTCTCAAATGTTTAAAATCATTGGTAAGGCACGGAGAAAATAAAAGCGATCGCTCTTCCAATCTTCTCGTCCCAAGTATCCTGTTAACGGGGAGGAAAGCTCCACTAGTAGATTCTGAACTACGTGATCGATTAACTTATCTTTATGAGTAGCATTGTAATGAGCGCGAATTTCTGTAACTGTGAAACACTGCTGGGTAATTCCTGAACTTCCGTTGTCTTGCTCTGAGAGTTCTTGAACTGCTTGAACAATTTGCGATCGCAGTCTAATTTCTCTAGAAATTTGCTCAATATATTTTTCTATTTCCTCGTCAGATTGAGCTGCTTTTAAGTATTTTTTTAGCTTAAGTAAATCTATTGAATTGCGATAAATACTTTGTAATTTGACCAGATTCTCTAATGTTTTTGGGTTAATAATAGCCATATTATGTATTTGTGCGGCGTTTTTGAGTTGTTCTGTCAGTTCACCAGGACCAATTATTAATTTAGTGCCTTGATTGAAAAGGTCGGCTCGTCTTAGCGTTCCCAAATTCAAGAGTTGTACCGCAGTTAAATTAGGAATTTTTTTACCTGCCTTACATTCACCAAATAATGGGTAGGGTTTTAAGCATAATAAATCTAAACCTCCCGCTCCACCTTTATGGCAATAATCAATAGTAAATCCCAGAAACTCTAAGCTTTGACGTACTATGTTCTCAAAATCTGTCCCAGCTTGATAATTGCTTTTCCCCTCATCTTCTTGTACACTGCGATCGCCTAAAGCTGCAATTTTACCAATCCAAGCTAAATCTGGATCGGGTTGCTCCACAAGTTGCTCGCTACTCCAACCTAAAAATACTTTGATATCCCGATCTAATTCTTTGGCGGCTGGGTAAGTAGTGGCAAGGGAGGCGATCGCACTCTGCAATTCTTCTAATTCTGGATGTAGTGGTGGTTGGCGTGTTTCTAGTTGGTGTTTGCGGAGATTAAAGAAGCGATCGCTTAACACAGGTTTTGCTTCAGAAACTGTCAAATATTGCGGCAAAGGTATAGAATGACGCTCTTGGTTATAGACTGATATTTCACTAGATTGAGGTAGTATATATACTCGTAAGTAAGCCAGAGAAGTATAAGTACGTTGACTCAGTATTTGTTGTAATCCTTCTGTTGTCCAAACGGTTAACCCTGACAAAGCCTCTAATGGTTCGGAAGCATCAAGCACTTGACATAGTTCGCACCTAGCCCAAGCTTTAATCAAAGCGGTTTCAGAACTTAAATTAGCAAGAGCTGTTTGAGCAATGGGTAAAAAGCTTGAACGGTAAAGATGCTCAGAGATTAGTGAGTTAGTGAATAAATTTACTGAATAAAGAGCGAATTTATGCCCCGGATTAATCCATTTTCTAGGCAGGGTTACAATCATTCGCCCTTGGATTAATGCTTCAACTTCCGGTGCAGGTAGACAAATGGCATTATAAATTAAAACTGATTCGCTCATGTTTAATTAAACAAATCACCCAAATCGTCTGTCTCATCTGTCTCATCTAGGTTAGACGAATTTAGGAAGTCTTCTACAATTTGAGTATCATCTTCTACACTCTCTTCATTACTTTTACCAGAAGGGTTACTTAATATTTCTAGCAATAAATTATTTTCAATAGTTAACGGCTTCAAGAATTCAAAGATTTGCTCCTCGGTTAACTGATAGCTATCCCGCTTCTGATAAACAGAATAAAGGTCGATGAGTGGTCTGATGTCCTCTACTTTTAAATCTACCCATTCTCCACCTAATTCATTTAGAAGTTGATTGAAAAACTGGTATGAATCCCACTGTTTACGAATCTTTTTTTCTTTTGACCGAACTAGACATCCTCTTGTTATATCAAATTTATCGTATTCAATTAAACGCCCCATTCCTGCTCTTACTGCTTTTCCATGTGGATGCTGAAGAACAGCGACGCCTATTTTGAAAACCTTACCTTGTTCCTCCCCAATCACCTTGAAGTTGATCCACCCTTGATTATTTGATTTTGGCTCAACTTCAGTAACATCTTCAATTGTAACTTCGTTTAACTTCTCGCCTGTTGAAGTCTCACCTTCTAATGTTTCTCCCTTCAAAGTCTGAAACCCAAAGCGCAGAACGTCAGCCACTAGGGAATTATCCTCTAGATAATCTCCAATGTCTGATTCATTTTCGCTTTTCAATGCCAGTTCAAATCGCTCAAGTGGATCGGATGAAAATACTTCCTCACAAACCTTAAAGTTCTCCGCACACCATTTCAAAGCTTCCCTGACAGTTAGTCGTTTTTTACCATATTCTCTCAGCTGACTTTCTTCAAATGGATATACTGGATGAGGCGGTAATAAATTTCTAGTCTCATAAAAATCTTTCAGCCAAAGGGTTACTAATTCAATAAAAGAATCACTATCAATATATATTAAATCTATCGGTTTTCTTTGCGTATATTTTGAAAGTCTATCTGGTGTACCATCTAGCATCGAGTTTACTTTGTTCGTCCATGTATTAGGCAGCATAACTGTGATAATCACAACCCCTCGACTGAGTTCCGAGTTTTCGAGGGTATCGTGCAGACGCTTTACTAAATCAGTAATTACCAGTTCTGTTGGCAACCCATCATCAGTCGAGTTGTTCTTGACATCTATCTCGTCAAAACAAATAACGACGGGGTTGGAGGAACTCACTAGATTCAATATTTGCTGAATATTTTTCAGGGCTTCAGCTTCTCTATCTTGACTAGTCTTACTAAGATTGGGTAATCCCAGAGCATCTGCATTAGATTGAGCTAGCTCCTCACCAGACAACCATTTGATAGCAAAAGGTGCCTGAGTTTCTGAAAGCGTCCACAAAATTGCCCGGACAATATAGGGATCTACATTTTGTTTCTTTCTGAGAACTTGTGTTTGCAGGGCATTCATTAAATTTTTGTTGTGAGTCAAACTCTTCGCATAGGCTTGGTCAAATTTTTTGACTAGCTCTGTTGGAGTTTGAAGATTTCCACTTCCAGCTTCGTTTACCATAGCAGCGGCTACTTCCTGCCACTGCATAGCTTGTTGACTACCAATTTTGCTCAAACTGTCTGCCAAGGTTTGTTGGAATTGGTACTTAACTAGATTTAAATCTGTATAGTTATTGACACCTGCATAAATGAAGAAAGCACCGCCCTCGCGTTCCAGCCGATGGCGAATGCGACTGAGAAGGTGGGTTTTACCAACTCCTTGTTGTGCAGTTATGGCAATTGAAGTCACTTTATCTTGACTAGATTGACTGCTTCGCACTAGATCAATTGCTTGAAAAACTGTATCAGAAGCGTGAGCATTAAAGGTAGGTACGTCAGGGAATTTCTTCCCCCATACATCTTGTTCCTTGACAATGCCAGTGTTCGTAAATGGATTGTAACTTTGGATTGCCGCGTTGAGGGCTTCTATCGGAGAGACAGGAAAATTTGTCATAATGACTCGGTATATATAGTGTGAGGAACTACAAAGGGTTTCGGGGCAATCTGACTAACTTAAGCGCTTGGCGTAAGAGCGTAATCCTGCTCCAGGAATGGAGATTGAGTCTTCTCGTTTATCAGAAGTCATGTCAGCCATTTCTCCCGCAATTAGTTGCAAAATGTCCTTTTCCTGCATTTCCAACAGCCATGTATTAAAATGCTCACGACTGACGCGATCACCTACTTCTCTTCTGATTCGATAAATAGGTATTAAATCATTCAGGTTATAGTCACGATTAAGGCGGTCGTAGACTTCCATCGTGACTTTGTTAAACTCGTCGTAAGATGCGATCGCGCTCTTTACTTCTTTTGATAGTACTTTTGTACTAATTGGTGTACCATCTTGATCGCCAATCCATTTGAGTAGTGCATTTGCTACCCAAGTGCCAACAATAGTCCCGTCAAACCTAAGATCAGGACTTTTCAAACCCTCACCTAATACCTCTACCCCCGTAGGTGATTCGAGAGAGTAGCCTTTGTTGGAGATTGCGATCGCTCCTTCTTTCTCTAATTTGTCAAAGATGTCTCGGTAATCTGCTATCTTTTTGCCTTTGGATACGATTCGTTTGGTGAGTTCACCTTTCTTTACTTCTTGCTTTGTTCCTCCCAAATCCCATAGAGCCAGAAGCAGACGAGTTGTTGCTTGAGCTTCTGTAGTGTGTACAGTACTTTTTGACACCATATCAATCGTTATGTATTTACTTACCATTACGAGCATAACGCCTTATTTATAGTGGCTGAAAATTTTATACAAAATATATTCG
>JAQYWO010000203.1 GCA_029379215.1 Rhizonema sp. PD37 | reverse complement strand
AGGGGGTTGGGGGTGGGGTTCAGTGTCTGCGTAAAATTTTGTTAATTAACCGGACATGATATCACATAGCTTGGGAACATCCCAATTTTGCAAAAAAAACGGTAGTGGGAGCATCTTGCTTCCTAGTTTAAAACGAAGCGGGCTAAAGCCCGCACTACAAAATCAAATAAATTTACACATTTGGGATGCTCCCCATACCTTTCTCTGCGATTCCTTTGAAGTTCCTAATTAGAGTGAAAGGAAAAGGTGAACGATCGCAAAATAATCGTTCACCTTCTCCTGACACTCCAAACTTTGTCAAGCAGCGACTGCTGTACGTTCCAATAGTCCTTCTTTTTGTGCCATTGATAACATCAAGTCAATCACGCGATTCGAGTAGCCCCATTCGTTGTCGTACCATGCTACAATCTTGAAGAAGTTTGAGTTCAGCTCAATCCCAGCACCAGCGTCAAAGATACTGGAGCGGGTATCGCTTTGAAAATCTGTGGAAACTACTTCATCATCTGTGTAGCCTAAAATACCAGATAAGGCTCCCTCTGCAGCCTGCTTCATTGCTGCACAGATTTCTTTATAACTGGTCGCTTTGGCAGTTTTAAAAGTTAAATCTACTACCGAGACATCAGGAGTAGGAACTCGAAATGCCATCCCAGTTAACTTACCTTTTAACTCTGGCAACACTAATGCCACTGCTTTTGCCGCCCCTGTGGAGGAGGGAATGATATTTTGTGCCGCACTGCGACCACCTCGCCAGTCTTTCTTGCTCGGTCCATCTACTGTGGGTTGAGTGGCAGTCATGGCGTGAACTGTGGTCATTAACCCTTCTGCTAAACCGAAGTTGTCGTTGATCACTTTGGCTACGGGTGCCAAACAATTAGTCGTACAACTGGCGTTAGAAACGATGGTATCTTTTTCTGGGTCAAATATGTGATGATTAACACCTACCAACAGTGTAGGAACTTTATCTGGATCTTTTGTAGGAGCAGAAATTATGACTCGCTTTGCCCCAGCTTGGATATGGTTTGCGGCTCCTTCATAGTTAGTGAAAAGTCCCGTAGATTCAATCACATAATCTGCACCCAATTTACCCCAAGGCAATTCTGCGGGATTTCTCACGGAGACACAAGGAATGAAGTGTCCATCGACAACAATGCCATCATCTTTTGCCTCAACCTTGCCCTTAAAATTTCCGTGAGTCGAATCGTACTTTAATAAGTAAGCAAGATTATCTGGTGGTACCAAGTCGTTGATACCAACAAACTCAATGTTGGGGTTGTGAATCCCAGCGCGAAACGCCAACCGTCCAATCCGACCAAATCCATTGATGCCAACTTTCAGTTTAGTCAAGGTGAAACCTCCTGTAGGGAGTAGAACGTATGCAGGAGTGGGGAATAAGGGCTTACGCATCTTTCTTGCCTCATGTCCCTCATTGACTCACTCACCACTTTCCACCCACACATATCTTCATGACCTAATCCTGACAGTAGATATCGAAAAAGGCGGATTTGATTGGCATATTTTAAGGTTTATTTGATACTCATGAAGCTTCAGTAGTAACCACATTCGAGAGATTCCTGACTTCAAGGGTGAGCGATCGCACGTCTGACCCTTGATTATATCGATTTATGTCAATGAAATATCGAGACACGGAGAGTAACGAGTTGTTTAGCTCTCGTCTCTTCTCTTGGCGAATTTTCTGGCTAAATACGATTCGGATATCTTAGGTAAAATTGATGTAAGAGAAGAGGAGCCAGAAACAATCGTGACTACAGTAGTCAAACCCATCTCCCTAGAAAAATTCTTGCAACTACCCGAAACTGAACCCGCTTCTGAGTACATCGACGGTGAAGTTTACCAAAAACCTATGCCACAAGGAGAACATAGCCGATTGCAAGGTAAATTGGTAAGCAGCATTAACGAAGTTGCAGAACCTCAAAAAATCGCCTTAGCATTACCCGAACTACGTTGTACATTTGGCGGTGCTACCATAGTTCCCGATGTTGCCGTGTTTCATTGGCAGCGTATACCCCGCACTGAGTCGGGGAGAATCGCCAACCGTTTTGAAAGTCATCCCGACTGGGCTATCGAAATTCTCTCACCAAACCAAAGTCAAACTAAAGTTCTTCGTAACCTGCTACACTTTTCTAAAAATGGCACAAAATTAGGTTGGTTAATTCTTCCCGAAGAAGACTGCATCTTGACTGTACACTCTAATCAGCGCATTCGACTGCTTGCAGGTATAGATCCACTTCCCATCCTCAGCAACATTGACCTATTGCTCACCGTCGAGCAAGTTTTTAGCTGGCTAAATATCTAAACCTTTTCTGGCTAATCAATTTATCAAAGAGGCAAAAGTTAAGGCGGGTGACTACTGTATTGAGTTTGACATGAATGCCGTACTGATGCAACTCATCAAACAAAGTAACTGACTAATAGTAAGGCGGCTTATTGTTAAGTTCCCGTAGTGGAGGGTTGCTTGTATCGATAAAAAACTAGTGAATTAGGATGATAAACCTCGTCCATGTTGAAACCTGGAGTTTCTTTCTAATTATCTCAGATGTGTCATTGCAACGTTGGGAAGCCATCTCCAAGTCTTGGCAGAAAACTAAAGTTCTCAAGGTAGACGAGGTTTAATGTAAATGATGTGAGCGTCGATAGAAGGTTATCGCGTGCCCGATGTTGTCGAATCCCCTCGCATAGAAAGAAGTTTTCGTCGTCAAAACTGCTATAAAATAGCTTTTAAATTGCTTAGTTAAGGAACAAATGTTATCTAAACTAAAAGTTCAGCATTACAAGAGCCTCTTTGATACCGAAATAGACTTACGACCGTTAACTGTATTTATTGGACCTAATGGTTCTGGGAAGTCGAACATTTGTGAAGCTCTAACTGTATTGTCTAATTTTCTTCAAAAGCTAATAGCTAGTTCAACTAATAATGAAGTAATAAATTTTTTTTCATGGTCTTTAGACACTCCAATTAATAATCAGCAGAATATTGAACTAAAATTTTGGCAGGGAAAGCAAGATTATATTTCATTTGAGGTTAGTACTCTTCATACAAAAGAAAACGAGCCTTCAGAACAATCTAAAAATATTTTCACACTATCAATTTGTCTTAATTACCAAAAACGAACAGTTTGTCTAAAAAATATTGAAAAGAGTAAGAGTACAGGAGCACAGCCGTATACAGATGCATTAAGATTTTTTTTAGTGGAGAATGAATATCCCAATTCTCTTATGGAAAATGCGTTAAAAAAGGTTATTATTTATGATTTTGCACCAGGTGATATATCTAATGAAGGTTCAGTAAATGTTAGTATGAATAGAACTGGACAAGGAATTGCCTATACTCTAGTAGATATTCTGCACGCTAATCGCGAAAAGTTTGATGAACTAGAGGCGCGTTTGACACAGCTTATTCCTAACATAAAAAGAATTATATTACCTCGTGGAGAAAATCAAACTTTTTTACTGGAATTAGTGGATAGATATTCAGAACATCATATTCCTGCTTCGGATATATCAGATGGAAAACTTAGAATCTTGGCTTTCCTCACTGCATTGTATCAAGAAAAAACCCCAAGCATCATTTGTTTTGAAGAAATAGAGAACGGAGTTCATCCCTGGCTGCTACACAAAATGATTGAGTTATTGAAAATTGTTTCGACAGAAGGAATTACTGGTAAGCCTGTTCAGGTTTTAATCACAACTCATTCTCCTATACTGCTAAATTATGTTGAACCTTATCAAGTACGTGCTGTCGAGCTAGATAACGAAGGTAAAACTCAGGTCCATACCTTACCTACAGATTCTGTGCGTTTCCAAAAAGCGTTGGAGGCTTACGATGGGGAGTTAGGTGAGCTTTGGTTTACAAATGTGTTCGGAGGCAATCCGGTATGAATCGTCCGATTCGTATTGGGCTGATTGCTGAAGGGGAAGCAGAACTAGGAGTAAGTATTCCCTATATCAAACCAGAAGATGGCGGGAAGGTTCTTGAGCAATGCATGTAGGGCGGGCGAACAGGGCTGTCTCACCGTTCGCCTCTACAGTCTATTAATAAGGCCACTTCCAATTGTGAATTTCCGGCAGATCGTCGCCATGCGTAGTCACGTATTGCTTGTGTTCAATCAGCTTGTGAAGTAACATCTGCTTGACATAAGCTGCTTTGTAACCAAGTTGTGGTACGCGATTAATGACCTCTATGACAAGGTGGAAGCGATCCAACTCGTTGCGGACGGCCATATCAAAGGGCGTGGTGGTGCTTCCCTCTTCGATGTAACCCCGGACATGGAGGTTATCGTGATTTTCCCGATGATATGTTAAACGGTGAATTAGCCAAGGATAGCCGTGAAATGCAAAGATAACTGGCTGATTTGTGGTGAAAATACTATCGAAGTCTCTGTCGTTAAGTCCGTGGGGATGTTCGGTGTCAGACTGAAGTTTCATCAAGTCTACCACGTTCACGACCCGCACCTTGAGGTCGGGAAAGTTTTGCCGTAGGATATCTACAGCTGCTAAAGTTTCCAGGGTGGGGATGTCTCCAGCACAAGCCATCACGACATCTGGTTCACTTCCTTTATCATTGCTTGCCCACTCCCAAATCCCAATGCCGTAGGTGCAGTGCTTGATTGCTGCATCCATGCTCATGTATTGGAGTGCGGGTTGCTTTCCGGCAACAATCACATTAATATAGTCGCGGCTTCTCAAACAATGATCTGTCACCGACAGTAAGGAATTGGCATCGGGCGGTAAATATACTCGAATAATCCCAGGCTTCTTATTCAGTACAACATCGATAAAACCTGGATCTTGGTGAGAGAATCCGTTGTGATCTTGCCGCCAAACGTGAGAAGTTAATAGGTAGTTGAGGGATGCGATCGGTCTACGCCAGGGAATTCGTTGAGAACTTTCCAGCCATTTCGCGTGCTGGTTAAACATAGAATCTACGATGTGAATAAATGCCTCGTAGCAGGAGAAAAACCCGTGACGACCAGTGAGAAGGTATCCTTCTAACCATCCTTGGCAAGTATGTTCACTGAGAATTTCCATCACCCGACCTTCACGAGATAAGTGGGTATCTTCGGGAAGTGTTTCTGCCTCCCAAACCCGCTCGGTCACCTCAAATACAGCCTGTAGTCGATTTGATTCTGTTTCATCAGGCCCGAGTATGCGGAAATTCCGGTTTTCCTGATTGAGTTTTAAGATATCTCGCAAGAATGTTGCCGTCACTTTAGTAGCTTCAGCTATAACTGCGCCTGGTTTATCGACCTCTACAGCATAATCTTCAAACTCTGGCATCTTCAGATCCTGTAGTAGGAGACCCCCGTTGGCATGTGGGTTGTCACCCATTCGTCGCTGCCCTTTGGGAGCGAGTTCTGCTAGTTCTGGAATCAATGTGCCTTTTTCGTCGAAGAGTTCTTCGGGTTTGTAGCTCTTCATCCACTCTTCAAGGCGGAGGAGGTGTTCTGGGTTACTTGCTATCTCCCCAAATGGAACTTGGTGTGCCCTCCAAAAACCTTCTAACTTCTTGCCATCTATTTCCTTAGGTCCCGTCCAACCTTTAGGACTTCTGAGGATAATCATCGGCCACTGTGGACGCTGACTGAAGCCATTGGTACGGGCTTCTTCCTGAATTTCTTTGATCTCGTGAACGACGGTGTCTAGGGTTGCCGCCATCAACTGGTGCATCGTATCCGGATCGGAACCTTCGACAAAGTAAGGCTTGTAGCCATAGCCGAGAAATAAACTCTCTAACTCCTTGTGAGGTATCCTTGCCAATATTGTTGGGTTGGCAATTTTATAGCCGTTCAAGTGCAGGATAGGAAGGACAGCACCATCGTGTATTGGGTTGAGAAACTTATTGGAGTGCCAGCTTGTCGCTAAAGGACCGGTTTCCGCTTCACCATCGCCGACAACACAAGCAGCGAGGAGATCAGGATTGTCAAAGACTGCACCGTAAGCGTGGGATAAAGAATAACCGAGTTCACCACCTTCATTTATGGAACCGGGTGTGTTTGGCGCAGCATGGCTGGGAATACCACCAGGAAAGGAGAACTGTTTGAAAAAGTGCTTCATTCCCTCTGCATCTTGGGAGATGTGTGAGTAGTAATCGCTGTAAGTCCCTTCTAAGTAAGTGTTAGCTAACACTCCAGGTGCCCCGTGACCAGGACCAGCAATGTATATTGTGCTCAGGTCATACTTTTTAATGACCCGATTTAGATGCACGTAGACGAAGTTTAGACCGGGCGTTGTTCCCCAATGACCTAAGAGTCTAGGTTTGACGTGTTCTATTTTCAGGGGTTCAGTCAGCAGTGGATTGTTAAGTAGATAGATTTGCCCGACTGAAAGATAGTTAGCTGCACGCCAGTAGGCGTTCATCTTTTGCAGTTCTTCATCTGTGAGAGGCTTTGTTTGTGGAGGACTTGCTAAAGTCATATCTAACTCCGTTACTAAAGGACTTTGAAACTAAGCAGTTATTTTTTCAACTCTACAAGAAATCTGGATAAACTTGATTGATAACCTTCTGTCAAAGGTTATCAATTAAGTTTCAACTTTAACAATGATTTTACCTAAAACTATAAAGGTGAAAATTTTTTCAACAAAGCAATCAATGTTGATTAGAGGATTTTTTCTGTCTTTTGAGAGAGGAAAATTATGGATTAATAAAATAATGAATTTATTTTTTTAAGAACAGATTAAGGAATTATAACTAATAGTTTAAATATAGAGATTGAATCGCTATATCAAAAAACAATTTAGCATTCAGGAGTCATTTGTCAAAATTTTGAATTCTTACAGCAAAATAATCAATTCCTCTTCTTTTCCAATCCATAGCACAATACGGTTGCTGTTATCGCGTGAAAATTCCCCCAACCTCCCACTAAATTGCTGTCCATTACCCGGACTTTCTTATAGATTTACTTAATTCAATAACCCTAAAAAATTGACCAATCCAAAACTTTCAAGTTAGGGACTTTTTCCAAATCTTTAAGGTTGCGTGTCACAACTGTACTATTTAAGGAAAGTGCAATGGCTGCGATTCTTAAATCTTGTGTATCAATGCGAATTTTTTGCTTTAATAATTCCTTATAGATATTAAATGCAACTTCATCAAAGTCAAGAATATTAGCTTGACATAACCGATTAAATGTTTCTTTTAATTGTTACTGTTGCCTTTTTGCCATGTTTTTGAACATTTGAGATCGATATAAAGTAAGAGTAAAATTACGAGCAATAGCAAAAATCTGAGGTAAAGGTTTAGTACGGATTCTAGAACTGTCTTCTCCTTGGGTTACGTCTCGAACATAATGAACTTTATTCTCAACACCCCAATATCCACGGATGCGCTCACCAAACTCCTGTGCTGTTGCACTAAAGAATTTGGCCAGACACGCTCCATACTGCTCATAATTGACATGTAACAGTCCAAGGTCCAAATATTAACTATTATTAAGTTCTAATAATCCCTCTGGTGGTGTAATTTCAATCCGATCGCCTTCCAAGTCTACTACTGGTGCGATCGCCTTCACAAACGGAATCAAAATAGTTTTTGCAGATTTTGGCTTTTGTGGAAGGTTGCTTGGTGACTTGCGCTCTCGGCGAGGAGCTTTTGGATTTTCCTGCGTGGCAAACTTTCCAGGAGGAATTTGGGATTTTAGATCGAGATTTATGCCCGTTTCCTCTTCTCCCTGATGTAGCTGTACTTCCAATAAATCATTCCCAGCAGAGATAACGTCTATGACAGTGCCAACGAGTTCGCCAGATTCCTGCATGAAGACTGACAAGCCAATCAAGTCTAAAACATGATATTCATCTTCTTCCAGTTGGGGGCGATCGCTCGCTGGCACCATCAACTTACAATCGCGTAACTCTTCTGCAGAGTTGCGATCTTCGACACCAGCTAATTTAATCACATACAAGTTTTTACCAGGAATATAACGTCCTGCTAATAATTCTATGGATTGAGGTTCCGTATTTCCCGGATGTAATAACCAACGTTGCCCTGGCACCTCAAACCGTTCGGGAAAATCCGTGTCAGGATTAACCCGCATCTCTCCAGACAATCCTTGAGGAGCGACAATAGTACCAATTTCTAGCCACTCGTTAGATTTTGGGGTTGGGATTTTAGATTTTGGATTAGTCATTTGTTGGTAGGGGCTGGTTTCAATAGATATAGCAGGGAGCAGGGAGCAGGGAGCAGGCTTGAAAGTCCTTTGGTTTCCGTGTTTATCATTAATTGATGTCCTAATCTACCTGGCAACTGCTATAACTTGTAAGCAGAAACGAACAATATTGTCAACCTCACCCGTACATTCTCTTGTCGTTTGTTTAAGCGCTAACAACTGAACGTTGATAAACCTGTTCAACGACTTTGGCAAGAAGCTGCATTGCTACGTTAATTTCCTCATCACTGGCTGTGAGGCTAATACGGCAGCACTGGTGCGTGTGAGCCCAATCTTCCTGTAAGCCGGGGAAGAAAGAATTACCAGGCACAACAATAACACCGACTTTCTTGAGTTGCTGGTAGAATTCCCAGTCAGTTATTGGCAGATCCTGCAACCACAACCAAGCAAAAATTGCTCCCTCACCACGATGGAGAAACCAAGGCAAATCTTTAGGCATTGATTCGTCTAAAGTGCTTTCCACAACAGAGAACTTATTTTTGTAAAAAGGACGGATGACTCGTTCAGAGATTTCGGCAAGGGTTCCAGAGTTAATAGCACGAGCGGCGATCGCTTGTCCATACCGCGATGCATGAAGACAGGCATTAGTTTGAAAGCACTCCAGAACATGAATCAATTTAGGATCGCCGATGGCAATCCCAATGCGTTCACCCGGTAATCCGGCTTTCGACAAACTCATGCAGTGGAGGATATTTTCACCAAAGACTGGTGTCATATCTGTAAAGTTCAATGCCGGGAAAGGCGGTGCATATGCTGAGTCTATTAACAATGGCACATCATGAGCACTAGCCAAGGCGGCAATTTTTTTCACCTCATCATCTGTGAGAACGTTCCCAGTCGGATTGCAGGGGCGAGAAAAGATCACGCAACCTGTCTTTTCTGTGATCGACAGTTGACTGAAGTCAGGGCGGTATTTGAATCTGTGTGCTGTTGCGTCAATGTCCAAAGTTGGTTTGTAGGCAATCAACGCTTCTGGAAATAGGGGGACACCACCATAACCTGTATAATCAGGACTTAGGGGTAGGACAATTTGCTGAAGTTCGCCGTCGTTAGTATATCCACCAAAAGCATTAGCAGCGTAGAAGTAAAGAGTTTGACTACCAGGGGTGATGAGGATATTTTTTTCGCTGAGATTTAATCCATATCGCTGATTGAAATCCCGAGCGATCGCTTCAATTAAAGGTGCATAACCCTGGCTTGAACCATAACGACAAACGACTTCACCATATTCTGGGCTAGCCAGCAGGTCTGCGGTACAATCCCGCCACAGTTGCTCTACCTCTGGTAAAATAACTGGGTTGCCAGCACTCAAATTCATAAACTGCTGCCCCGCACCAGTTTCTAATGTTTCGACAATGTCCTTCATAATAGCTCTGACGCCTGTCAGGTTGGACATTTGATTACCAATTTTACTCAGGGCAGGGTTCATAGGCTTGGAAAAAACTGATTGAGCGAGTGGTGGACAGATTTTATGGATGTTGCTGCTAGCAGAAAGCGACTGCCATATTTTACTAATGTAACTAGAGTTTGACACAATCACAACGGCACGACCTACTTACACGAGAAACCCAAGTCATCCGTTGCCATTGACAGTTGGTTAGCATTTCCACATTTTTGTAGTATAATTTTGCGGCATCTAAAAAGAATTATCCTCTTCCCTCCTCAATCAAATGGGACAGATTATTACTCAAGTAGACGCTTTTACCAATACACCTTTTACAGGCAACCCAGCCGCAGTCTGCATTCTGCCAATGCCCAAGTCAGATGACTGGATGCAAAAGGTAGCGCAAGAAATGAATTTATCCGAGACTGCATTTTTGCTCAAGCAGGAGGATGGCTATAGTTTACGTTGGTTTACGCCAACAACAGAAGTGCCATTGTGTGGTCATGCAACTTTAGCAAGTTCTCACGTCCTTTGGTCAGAAGGGCATTTATCTGCCGATGAAGCGGCACGTTTCCAGACAAAAAGTGGATTACTTATTGCTAAAAACCAGGGTGAGTGGATTGAACTTGATTTTCCAGTGAATCATTCAACTGAGGCGATCGCACCACAAGAACTGAGTCAAGCTTTGGGTGTTTCTCTAAAATCGGTCATGAAAAATTCTCTCGGTTATTTAGTAGAGGTGGAATCTGAAGACTTGGTACGGCAAATGCAACCCAATTTTGAGTTACTGAAAACTCTCCCTCTCCTCAACACCATTGTCACTAGTTTGACTCATCATGGTTCGGAATACGATTTTATCTCCAGATTCTTTGCCCCTGGTGTAGGGATTAACGAAGATCCCGTTACTGGCGCTGCCCACTGCTGTCTTGCTTCCTTCTGGCGCGATCGCCTCAGAAAAGATGACTTCAACGCTTACCAAGCCTCCCTTCGAGGTGGAGTTATCAAGATTCGCTACGACGGTACGTCTCGTGTTTATTTAAGTGGACAAGCCGTTACTGTGTTACGAGGAGAGTTGCTGTAGGGAATGATACGATACCTTGAACTACGCCGCCTAAAGGGGAAGCTACTTTAGAACGCTGAATTTCTAGATTGAGAGTTAAACTTTCACCACTGCGGCGAGCTTCCCAAGGACCAACATCATAGCCTTTAATTGTCCACTGTCCCTGTATAAAATCCTCATCCTCAGAAACGGTGCCTACATAGTCAACTGAGGTATTTCTAATCATAAGGTAGCGTTTGATAAAACTGAGACGACGCCCAATCACCTCACCACTCAACTGGGCTTCTCCCAAACTACTGTCATCTTGAATCCTACCAGTTAAAGAGTTGCCACTTTGAATCAATATGGCTTCAAAGCGAGTTGCACTTTCTCCTTGCCAATAAGTTCCCAGCCAAGTTCCGCTTAAGTCTACCATGAGATTGTTCCGCGACTGATTTGTATTGTGCTTCAATAAATCACAATAGTATTAGAAAGATGTGGAAGACGCTCATATGTCTAATATCAAGCAAATTATTCAGAACTTTTACCTTCGGTTAGTAGGCCTTCTTTCTGTTGTCTTTGGAACGCTTTTTGGTTCTCTAGCTCGAGGCTTCGGTTCGATTGGCAAAATCCTGGGTATTTCCCAGTCTGATTACTTCTTTGAGGAATCCAACAAAGCAGAGGAGATAAAATCAGCCAATACGACTCCAAAAACTGTAACTAAACCAGTCGAAATTCCTGAAGTCAAAGCTACGACTCGTCGTCCCAACGCCAAAATGGATAACTACTTTCTTGATATGGCTAAGCAGGTGCAAAAGAAGTAGCTGTCAATGGTTTTACTCCGAAGTAAAATATTTTTGATAAATCAATACGCTCCAAACAAAACCCCCAATTTCGATGTCGAAATCGGGGGTCTAAATCTTACCATTCTCGCAAATTACAGAAAAATCCGTATCAATCTACACAAAAAGCACGAAATAATACTTAGTAGGGACTATTTTCTCACTCGAGTTATAGCTAACCCGTCCAAAACGATAAGTTGATAAAAACAAGCATCGCTTATAAAAGTATTTGAGAATATATTCTCATAAACTGGCTAATAGAATTACCACCCGCAAGCATTCTTGGGGTAAACAGGTTACGCAAGAAGCTCAGATTTTTTCCTTAATACTAATGGTAGAATTTAACGTTTGTATTTGCTTATATCTATAATATATAATAAAAAACCAATCAGTTCATCAACCTAATGGATGACTTTTTCTAGCTGAAGAATTGTTACTGACTAATCTTTTAGTTAGAGGTGACAAGTAAATCTATGTGGCAGTAGAAGAAAGCTCTTATTTTTGTATGTAAAAGGGGCTAAAATTAATTCGCTGAACTGCCATTGCTACAAAAGCTTGCAACTCAGACTTTTTTAATTTTTAATCGCGCGTAGCGGTACTATTATAGTCACCTGATTTCCCACCTGTTTTACTGACTAAATGTATCGATTCAATTTGAATCGACTTTTCCAAAGCTTTCGCCATATCATAAAGGGTAAGAGCGGCTACGGAAACCGCAGTTAAAGCTTCCATTTCCACGCCTGTTTCGGCTTTAGTTTTGACTGTAGCATAAATTTGATATCCAGGAAGTTGTGGATCGGGTGTTACTTGCACTTCAACTTTTTGTAGTGGCAAGGGATGACAAAGGGGGATTAAAGAGGCTGTCTGTTTAGCAGCCATAATTCCAGCCAGCCGGGAAGTTCCCAAAACATCTCCTTTAGGAGCATTACCTGCTTGAATAGCAGCAAAGGTTTCTTGACTCATCCTTACTCTGGCAGTAGCTACAGCTTGACGAACAGTAGAAGATTTGTCAGACACATCAACCATTTGAGCTTGTCCCTGGTTATCCAGATGGGTAATGTGAAAATTATCTTGCGTCATTTCCTTATGATGTGTTATTATAAATATCGACTGACTGACTAGGGCGTGTAGCTCAGTGGACTAGAGCACGTGGCTACGGACCACGGTGTCGGGGGTTCAAATCCCTCCTCGCCCGTATATTATATATCTCATGCAAAAGCGCAAAGAAGATAAGGCAATTTTACTTGCCTTATTTCTTCTTGGCGGTTAATAATCATTAGAAACATTATCACTCACTAGTAACCATTTCCTTTTTCCCCACAACTTCGCGCACACGATAAATAGGGCGTCCTTGGGATTCATGGTAAGTCCTCATGAGCAATTCTGCTAACAGACCGAAGCAAAAGAGCTGTACTCCGGTAACCAACAAAAGTACTGCCAAAATCAGCAAAGGACGATTACCAATGTCCTCTCCTAAAGCAAGTTTTACAAAAGTTAAGTAAATACCGATCGCCCCACCCCAAAGCATGGAAATCAAACCTAACAGCCCAAAAACGTGCATCGGGCGTGTGAGGAACTTTTGCATAAACTTAATTGTTAACAAATCCATCAACACCCTAAATGTCCGCCAAATACCATACTTACTACGACCGAAGCGTCGCGCATGATGACGCACCGGGACTTCTGTAATTCTCGCTCCTTCAATATGCGCCAAAGCGGGTAGAAATCGGTGCAATTCTCCATAAAGGTTCATATCTGCCACCAGTTCAGCACGATAAGCTTTCAGCGAACAGCCATAATCATGAATATTCACCCCAGTCACCTTGCGAATCAGCCAATTAGCAATTTTGGAAGGTAATAACCGTGTAACAGCCCCATCTTGCCGTTTTTGCCGCACCCCACTCACCAAATCGTAGCCTTCTTCCAGCTTTCCCAATAGTGGCGGTATATCCGCCGGATCATTTTGCAGATCCGCATCCAATGTGACAATAGCTTTACCTAATGCATAGTTAAAACCAGCAGCCATTGCCGCAGTTTGACCGTAGTTGCGACGCAAGATGACTGCTTTTAAATCATGGCGTATTAGTGCTTGTTCTTTGAGAAAGCGTGCTGAACTATCGGTTGAACCATCATCCACACAGATAATTTCATAACTCATTTGACAAGCAGTTAAGCTAGAAGAAATCGCTTCTAGCAAATAAGGCAAACTTTCCTCTTCGTTATGCACTGGCACAACGACAGAAACATCTGGGACAACTGAAGACATTGCCTCATTTTTGACCGCCATCTCACTGTTTACCAAACTCCTCATATTTCTCTGCGCCCCTGTGGTTCGTAACTCCTCACAACTCTTCCCGCACCGCGTAACTGCTGATAGTATGACCGAGTGACTTCATCTCCTTGTTCCCCGAGACAGTCAATGCCAATGCCATTCCGTCCTATACTTTTTCCAGAACTATGAATATACGCATCATTTCCCAAATATAGTCCCACGTGAGTTGCTTTTTGGGAAGTACCAAAAAAGATCAAATCCCCAGGCTGTAATTCGGTAATGGCGATGGGCTGAGTGAACCCTTCCTGCTGATAAGCATCTCTTGGCAACCAAATCTGAGCCGAGGCAAAAGCTGCTTGCATTAACCCCGAACAGTCATAATTTGGTCCGACTGTACCACCCCAAAGGTAATAATTTGGTTGTTGCATCGCCTGATGGGTAAAAGCGATCGCTTTTAACAGCAGTTTTTTTATTTCAGATTCCGAAAATGATCTAGCCTGGTAAGGTAAAGTGCATGGTTGTAACAAACTTAAATCCGAAAGCGACACCCACCCTGGATAATCATCCTCACATAAACAGACTTGTGAGGACTTGTCATTACCCGTTTCGACAAAGATTAACCGCAAATGCCGTCCAGATGCAGCTTGAGTTGCCAAGCGATCGCAATTGGGGGAATCGTATAAGTTCAGATGGGCTTTGCACTGATACTCATCTGATTTAGGATAAGAAATTTGGGATAAGGGATTAACAGACATTGGATTTTAGATTAAAGGATATTCTTCAAGAACAATGATTTTTTTTAATCAGGACGAACAACTCGAACAACTAGGTAACAGCATTTTAGAGGCAACTTGGGCAGCTTTGCCGATTTTAAACCGTGACCAAATTGCTCTGACTTGGATTGTCTACGATCCACCAGTACTCGTAAATACTGGTGGCGCTTTAACCCCGAATGCCTTTTGGAGCCATCCCGTCCGTGGTTTTACTTATCGTGGTGTTGAAAGAATTTACCCTGCAAGCGTCGTTAAGCTGTTTTATTTGGTAGCGATCAACGAATGGCTGGAGAAAGGCATGACCTCCTCGAACAAAGAGTTGGAAAGAGCTATCCGTGATATGATTGTTGATTCTAGCAATGATGCGACGAGTTTAGTTGTAGATATATTAAGTGGAACGACATCAGGACCTGCATTACCAACTGGACCGTTTGAGACGTGGAAATATCAGCGCAATATTGTGAACCGCTATTTCCAGTCTTTGGGATGGCTGGAAATGGAGAAAATTAACGTTTGCCAAAAAACTTGGTGTGATGGTGCTTACGGGCGCGAACGGGCGTTTGTGGGAGAGTTGCTGGAAAATCGTAATATGGTGACCACAAACGCGATCGCCAGGTTATTGCATAGTATTGTTGGTGGAGTAGCTGTGTCGAGTGAGCGATCCCAAGCTATGATGGCTTTGATGAAACGTAGCCTGAAGGTTGAAGAACTACCAAAAAATGTTGAGGAAGACCAAATTACAGGCTTTTTGGGCGGTGGTATTCCTCAAGAGGCACAAATTTGGTCAAAAGCAGGTTGGACAAGTCAAGTCCGCCACGATGCCGCGTATATTGAATTGCCAGATAAAACTCCATATCTTTTAGTAGTATTTACTGAAGGCAAGGCGATCGCTTATAACCGCGATATTTTGCCTTTCGTTTCCCAGCAAGTCGCCGAAGCCATGAGTCGTTTGGAATTGTAGGGGCGGGTTTAATTTAGTAACTTGTAAGTAAAAACGAACGATCCAGGCAAACCCTCCCGTACAGTGATTAGGG
>JAQYWO010000202.1 GCA_029379215.1 Rhizonema sp. PD37 | reverse complement strand
ATGAAAATCATTATCATTTAAATAACTTACGAAGAACAGCCAGCCCAATAAATGAGGCATAGTTTGTACCTGATCACTTTGCATAACCTTTGAAGCTAACTTCCTAGCTTTTTGATCATCTGTTAAAAAAGCTTGACGAGTTTTTTTAGCAAAGACTATAGATGTTAGTTCACCCTTACTAAGATTCATTCTTTTTTGGAGAATTTCCACATCAATCCAGTTCTGTTTATCAGTTTTTAAAGAAACAACAAAATCTTGGTCATAATCGAGAATTGCATGAGCAGCTTCATGAGCAGCCGAAAATCTTTGCCTGTAAATATCCTCATTGTAATTAATAAGTATACATTTTCCAGCTTGAGGATGTTTAATGAATAGACCTGAGACGTTTGAATTAATCAACTGGCGGCGAAATACATGAATTCCTAAAGAACGGAAATCTTCATATATATCTGAGCCGACCTGATTAAAGGTATATCCTAAATATCTTCTAAGTTCCTTTGCAGCTTCTTCACCATGTTCCTTATGATAAGTTCCTCTTTTCTCAAAATTAAACGTGGAATGATTAGACTTTGAAAGAGACTGGAGCAAAAATTCTTCACATTCACATAAAAATAAAAACTCTTGTACAGCCCATCGATCTTCGTTTGAAAATTCATTCCCATATTTTCGGAATAACATTTCTGTTTGCTCAAAAGGAGCGACTTGTTCATTAGAAATAAAAAATTGATAATCGCATTTATAATAATCTGCTAGTATCAAAACCTCATCACCTGTTGGCTGCTTGCTTCCATGTTCAAGAGCAAATAGAGTATCCTCCGGAATTCCTGTCGCTGTTGCTACTTGACTGGGAGAAGCATTAAATTGGTTGCGATACTTTTGGAGTTTTGAACTAAACAGACCAAGATCAAAAGTCATGGGTTTATCTTAAAATAGGGAAGTAAGGCGGATAAAACCTGCCTGTTTCCAGTTATATTGCCAAATTAATCAAGGCTGGACGGCTAAGTTTGAGAAAAGCCTTCATACTTTATCTTGGAAAAACTCTGCCTCAAGCCCTTCGACTGTACTCACAACGAGTGCCCGATCCAGGAATTCGTTACGCCGTTCGCAAGAAGTTTCAGCAATGAGCAAGCATCCGTGACAGGCGGAGCCGTGCAAAAACCGATCCTCTTGTTCAGCGTCTGGTTGATGCTGGGCGCATACAGGATCGTTGGAACACAGTCTCCCTAACTCTAGAGCAACATCCAAATGATATTCAATCCGATTTCCTACTTGTACCAGTCCCCCCAAAGTTCCTTCAGATCCAGGTGAGCCAGTGTATAAAAGAATGCCATATCCGCCAACACCCGCATAAATGCGTTCGCGAATTGAACTGGCAGCATAACCACATTCCAGCGACACAGCCGCAATTAACAGATGCGATAAGGAATGCAGCATAATATAAGGCAATCCGGGGAACTTAGCTTTTTCTTCGGCAATTCCTTTCTGAACACGCCAGATATCGAAGCCCCTTGCCAGTTTCCGCCCCCGTTGCTTAACGGCATCCCGTTGAAGCCAATCTTCAATTGCTTGTTTGCGGAAGGCAATAAATACCCCTTCACCTTTGTTTTCAACAGCTGGTACCCAAGTAGGTTCGATATCGAGGGCAGCCCGTCGCACTTGAATGTCAAGTTCACCGTCTATATCAGGCATCGCCGCCTCAAAGCGAGTAAATCCGACTTGAGCAATAACCTCTCGCAGCCGATGGACTAAAATAATTCGCTCAATACGCGACAGCAGCATTGGTTGTAAGTTATCCAACGAACGCCCACGAGCGTAGAAATCTCCCTCCGGCACATCTTCTCCCACCTCAAAAGGACTGGATAGCAAGGTTTCAATTTCCACCTGCTTGATACTTTTAGGTTGATCGCCTTGTCCACTCTGTCTGCGTTGGATTTCTGCCCATATGGCATCGTCATTAAATCCTTCTAAAGCGGTAGAGACTTTTTGCTTCTTGCGCTCTTTTCTGACATCATTAACACTTTCTGAGTACTGAAGAAAGTCCTCGTAGACTAAGTTGACCGCATTTCGCACAGCTGCGTCTGAGTCTGGCAGCGAAATAACGCTGAGAACTTGTGAAAAGTAGGCATTGCTGGCAGAGCGAACGAGCAATCGATTATATTCTGGCTTACCTGTGACCGCAGAAAGACAAAGTTCTTGTGCATTAGGACCAAGCCAAGGGCGATGCCCATCACACTGTCCCAATACTCTTCCATTGGGTACTGTCGCATCAGAGAGCTGACGACGAGCTTTGCACGCCTCACAGCGCACAAAGATATCAGCGAAGTCGTTGCCCGAGCCGCCCTCATCAAGCCAAAGTTGACCTCGGCAGTTAGTTTGAGAGTTTTCGTGAACGAAGCGATACCAATTAATATCGCTAATGTGCCCATTAATACATGCTTGTACGAAGCGCACTGGTACGACTGGTACTTTCTTTCTATCCAGGTTAAGATATTTACCGCTTACCAGATTGCCCCAAGGTAATAAAGGGCGCGTCCGGTAAACTTTGGCACCAATGGACCAAGTTTGTTCCACCTGAGCAACAAACCAAGTTGGGAAGGCGAAGGCTGTAATCCCTGTACGGGATGCTTTCGGGTCTTGCTCGTCCACAGGGGGCGCGTATAAAGCAATATCCTTAACATTTAAAACCTCAGTAATCCGCGCAGCTAAGCGGTCTTCGTAAATACGCTTCTTGTCACCTCGCCAGTGATTGAGTCCACCAATTAGTATGGAATGCTCCGGCAAGTCTACCATCGACCCTGGACCGAAGGTAGATAGAATTTGACTCTGGCGGATTTCTCCGGATGGTGGGCATTTTTTGTTTGATTTCGTCACTTTTCTTCTTCCTCTACCTCAAGTCCATCAGGGTTACGAACCCACAAGTTTACTGTTAGTTCAACATCGCGCAAGCTACGTTGAGCTTTAAATTTTCTTGCCTCCAATGGCTGTCTTTCCAGTTCTGGATCGAGTGGATCAAATAACAAGGGTGGTGCTTCCCCAACTTCACGTTGATACTGAAGGCTAATTTTTTGATTGGCGATGTGTTCCCACACGTTTAATAAGTCCTCAACTCGACTTTTGACCTTTTGGCGGAGTGCCTCCACTGAAGCAGCATCAAGTTCTTTGTCATGCATCTCTGCCCTTCGTACGATCGCATCCACAACAAACTCTAAATCCTGACGGTGCTGAAGAATATCGATAGCACGGGGTGGTGCTGTCATACCGGAATGTCCGAGACGCGTTAAAGCAACGGTAATAGCAGCAATACCTCGGTCAATGGCACGGGGAGAAAACGGAGTAACGCTGGTCGCTTCAACTGCTCGGTAGAAAGTCGCGTGCCACGCATTGAAGCGTTCGTAATGAGAGCGATCGCGTGGTCGGTGAACGTTGAGTAGCGTGACTACCAACCCCGGTCTTTCTTCATCTCGTCCGACACGGCTCGTGGCTTGGATGTACTCTGCGGCTGTCTTGGGTTGACCGAGAACGACCATCAAACCTAGCCGCGTGATATCCAAACCTACAGAAATCATGTTAATAGCTAACACGACATCAACATGTTCTTTTTGGTCAAAAGTTGATTCCAAACGGCGCTTTGTTTTTGATACGTCGCTAGTGCTAACGCGGGAAGTCAGTTCTTCTGGTTCATCATCAATTTTACGGTCAGCAAACAAACCCGAACTTTCACCTACCCGCTGGCGTTGGCTGTAACCGATCAAGCGGGATTTTACCTCATCTTCAACTATGCGTCGGCTACCTCCAAGTTCACGCAGTGAGTTAAAGTATCCTAGTAATGTCATGTATGGATCTGCCGGGTTATTAAGGTTTTTGTTCCCGCCAGAGAAGAGCCATTCCTTCTGTGCTACTCCCAGTAATGCTAGATAAGTACGCAGTAAAACTACCTTAGGACTGCGCCCTTGGGCAGCAATACCGACGTAAGTACGGGCATTCTTCTTGTGAGCAGGCACAGTAAGAGCGAAAAATGAATCGCGGCGATCAGGGCCTGGTGGTGGAAATACATCAACTTCATTACGACCAAACAAAGCTTGAATTTGCTTGGTTGCCCGTCGTACTGTAGCGGTGGAGGCGATAATCTTGGGGCGGATTTTCTTGTCGTTGACTTGGAAACTGCACAAAGCATCAATTGCTGTTTCGTATAGTCCCACCATTGTCCCTAAAGGTCCGGAAATTAGGTGTAGCTCGTCTTGGATAATTAAATCTGGTGGCGGGAGGTAGCCATCAAGCGCTTTACCGCGACCGGGATGGGTTGGACTGTAAAAGCCTTCTTGGTCATAACGCTCTACCCGCCCAAACAAAGCACCAGTCTCTCCCACCCACGGCAAACTGGCGAATTTATCTACAGTGGCGATAATAAAGCACGGTAGACGGCGATATATTGGTTCATCTACTGCCACTACTGGTAGGGGGCGATCGCCTCTAAAAGGGTATCCAAGCCGTTCGTACTTCCTGACAGCCATCATCAGGATGAGCGATCGCTATAGCAGAAACGTTATGCCCGACGGCATATTCGTAGTCGTCTCGGTATTGTACATCAGCAACTTTCTCGTCCCAGTCATCGCCGTCTTGTCCGCGCAGGTTGGGGCGCGGTACAAGAGAATAGGGGGTGTGAATTATTAGGTTTGTCTGGAAGACGTAGCCAACATCCCGCTTTTTGTCGGGACTTGGGCGACGATGGTTAACTAGGAAAACTGATACTGACAGTGTTCCTGGTGGCACAAGTTCCTGAGAAAGTACGGGGCGGACTGAGACGATTAGTTGTAAGCCATTGCTACTGGGAACGTCTAGATACCTAGGAGAACAGCTTGCACCGAGTGGAAGCTGCAATTGTGTGGTTGTGCTGCCTTCCAACTCGAGGTTTAGTTGAGTGGGAATGCTGTCTGCACGAAGAGGAACAATCAGCTCAGCCTGTCGCGGTATTCGCTGCCAACAACCGGAGAGAGAATTTTGTTCGCCTTCGCCATCTTCTATGGTTATTGGCTGGTAGTCACCCCATTGAACAGTGACATTAAGTTGAGTTGTCTTCTGAGGTACGAGGATGCTTAAACCCATTGAGGAGGGGAAAAAAGCTTTGCGAGCAAAAGATTTCTCTGGGACGTTTTCGTCGTCACCTGACTTGGCACAGTCAATTACGTCCAAATCCTCATCGCCTGCGTCATCTACACGCTGTTCTACTGGTGCGCCATAGGGTACAAGGAAGCCTGTGAGATACCACTTCGAGGGGGCTTGATCTAAAATTTCTTCGGCATGGATAGCATTATCGGGTGTTGGTCCGACAAGGTCAAGTTGTAGGGCGTCGATGAGATGCGATCGCACTTCGGCAGAAGTTATCATTTAATAGCAGTTTTATTTGAATTGTAAGAAATATTAACCGCCAAGACGCCAAGAGCGCCAAGAAAAGAGGGAGGAGAGAATTATTACGAATGATTTAGGATTGCCATAGCATGGTTTAGCTGGTGTCTCCTGAAGTAGAAGGAAAATCAGGAATGGTTGGAGATGTCGAAGCAATTTTTTGTGCTTTTATTGTTTTCTTTGTGCCTTTTTTTTGCTTGGTTTTATTCTCTGAGTTAGTTCCAGCCAGTCGCTCTTCTTCTGCCCGTTTCTGGTTAAGTTCGAGTAAGCGAGCTAAAACTTCGTCGTGAACTTCTTCAGGCCATCGGTAGCGCCAGGGTTTTTTCTTCTGCCTTCCACTGCTGTTTTCTTCCTCTTCTTCGTCTTCGTAGTCAAGCACGAAGGTGCAATCTGTGGAAATATCTTGCCAGCCATAGGCGTCGAGAACAGCCCGATCCATTTGCGTGTGTAGTTCCCGTAGTTTTAGGATATCGGGGTGACGTTCATCGGCGTCGTGGAAGCGGTTGTAGGTGTCCGTTAGGCCTTGGTTATTGCGAACCATCAGGGCAGCGCGGTATTCATAGTATTCTTTGCCAATAGGTTCTAATGTAGGATTGGTTTCCCAGTTTTCAGGGAAGGGGAAGGTTTCAAAGCAGTCCGAAGGAGTGTAGCGGAGACGATCTTCAAGCGATGAACCAAAAAATCTCGCCCAGATTTCATGTGTGCGAGATTGTATTATTGCAAAACTAACAAATCTTTGGGCAGAAAATACAGCAAGAGTATGACTAAATCTCCTTTAAGACGAATATTCCGCAACTCTGTTTCTATATTTTCGTAAAAATTGCGTTTTGCTTCGTAATCGTCCTCATCTAAATTATGAATTCTATCTCGGTAAAACTTCGCTTTCTCCATCGCCAGATTAAACAAAGGTAAATTTGGGTCTTTATAGGTCTTGTCTTCTTCCCAATTAAACGTTTTAATTTGGTCGCGAGTCAACCCTACTAACGCATCCCCACACTTGAGCGCATGATCCAAAAAGGTAAAGGGATGAGCCTTTGCTAACGTCGCCAACCACAGTGATAACTTTGCCAAATTAACTGCAAAGGGGTTTTTATCCACCCCATACAAACAACGCTGCGCCACTAACCGACGGGCATAAAGTAATGGTTCTTCATCTGGTGGAATTTCTGGTATTGCACCTTGCTTGTTCCATACTTCTACTAAATTTTCTGCCAGTTGACGGCAAGTTTCTACTAGAAAGGCACCCGAACCCATCGCTAAATCGCAAATTTTTAGGTCTAAAATCTGCTCAGGTGTGGGACTTTCACCCAAAGCTGATAAAATTGGTCTAAGGGTTTCGCGGACAATAGGTGCTGTCAAGGCACGAGGCGTATAATGAGAACCACTGCGTCGTCGTTCTTCTCCTGGTTGCAAATATAGAGAACCAGCAGGCATTAAACTTGGCGTTTTTGGTGAGACTTTACGTCCTAAAGCTGCTACTACATCCTCTGGTGTCTTCGCTACCTTCAACTCTGGCAAGGATTTACTAGATATCTCACAATTAGCAACATCCTTGAAAAACTTGGCGCGATCACTTGCTTTGGTTTTGAGTACTTGCTCAACACTAACAACAACTGTCACAAAGGATTTTGAACTCTTAGGTTTACTCCAAACTCCAATAGCAGGGCTAGTTGCTCTTTCCACTTCATAGCCCATAATTGCGGTATAAACGGAACCAATTTGCTCTACGTCTAGAGAACGGTAAGACAGGCGTTCCCCATCAAGTATCAGCAGCCCTTGTAGTACCCGATAAATGACTCCATCTGATATGCGAGGTGGTTCTGTGAGTTCGCCTTTTTGATATTTTGATTGCCGAGGACGACTTTCTAGAAATGGATACTCGTCTGGATCAAATTCCTTTCCGCCCTTTGCGCCAATACATTGGCTCGTTGTTCTAAATGAGGAATTAGCTCAGCTACATCCTGAGCGGCACTGTTTTTGAGACGCTCTTTCACTGCCTCCGCAACTTGCAGCAAGTGAGGAGAAGCCAGAGAATTTTCTAGTAGCTCCAGGACATTATCTTTCTCTCTTTCCCTTAAAGGTTGCAGCTTCTTACGTCCCCGGTTAGCTGGGTCTAACCACTCTGCTGCTACTGCAATCACTTCATCGTGCAATCGAGAAGCACGCTCTCCGTAGAGACAAACGCGTCCCAAAGCAATGACTTTTGGCATGGGGTCATTAGTTAGACAAACGCAAGCGCGGGTCAATTCGTCATGCAAAAAACCCTGAGCTAAAAACCTGCTCAATAAGCGCTGTACTACCCTGTGTTCTAAATGCAGGTGAACTACATCCCCATCTAGAGAACCAGGATCGCGAAAGACCACCGGACGAATTGGTGCTTCTTTTCGCCATTCCCAAGGCTTTTGTCCCCTTTTCTTGGGTATTCTCAATGTATCGAGAGTGGTTGACCATGTTGGATCTGCTCCGGTGCGCTGGTCGAGAGCGGGAATTGTCCACCGAGCAGTCACTGGGTCGTTGCAAACCTCATTAACATCTACAGGCGCTAGCGGCGTAGCTCCCAAAATTTCTAAGGAAGCTGATATGGCATCCCGAAAATGGCGCTCATCTAGTCCCAGCCAATCCCGTGAAGTCTTGAGCATTTCTTGCAATTGCTGTATTTGTTTAGTGAGATCCTGCTGGCGCAGTCTTGCTTCTTCTAGTTCCTCACTAATCACCAAGGCGTTTCCTGTCTTCGGATCTGCCTTATCAATAAAGTCGGCGATGCGATTCACCTGTTCATGCCGGATACCATTCAAGAGCAACCGCGACACGTTTTTTTCAATGACTGGTGCAAGGCTCCCTAGCTCTTGCTGAATAGTATTCGTCTTCTTTACAAGCACGTCCAGCACTTTGTCTTCTGTTCGCTGTGGCAGGATAAAGTAATAGCACTGGACAATAGGCGATCGCTGTAATTTGCGATCAATCCGTCCATTACGCTGTTCCATACGACTGGGATTCCACGGCACATCGAAGTGGAACAAGTCAGCACAGTGGTTTTGCAGATTGATTCCCTCGCGGGCGGCATCTGTGGCAATGAGGATGCGGAGGGGATGGCGAGATGGGTGAGCGTTAAAGGCATTTTTGATTGCTTCGCGGCGCTCCTCCCCGATGCCTCCGTGAAATACATCAATGCGTTCATGTTCGCGGTTGGAGCCTGCTATCGCAGCTTGTAATTGCTGCTGTAAATAGCGCTTTGTGTCAGTATACTCTGTAAATATAATGACTCGCCGTTCTAACCAAGCAGCATTAGGCTTACCCAGATCAGGACAGAGATGACTACAAATCCATTCCACCAGTTTTTTAATGCGTGGATCTTGTTGATGGCGAGCTTGATTTGCTACGTCTGCCATTGACTCTAAGATTTCCAGCTCACGGGCTGATTGTCCATCACCAGCAGCCTGCTTGGTAGCGGCTTCCATTTGGGCATCTTCTTCTATTTGTACTTCTTCTTCCAAAAATTCAGCTCGCTCGTCATCAGAGCCAGGGGACTCTAAAAGCAGGGGCAGGTTTAAGAGACTTACCGAAGAACGCTTAGTTGCTTTCTCAACAGCAGTTTGATGCACCTTTAAAGTACGAGCAAATGCTTCAATTGAAGAAAGCAGACGCTTTTGAAGTGAAGTCATCACTAGCATTGCCGAGGCTTGTGTTGACTTGGATACGTCTTTCAATTGCTCAGAGCGCAGATTCCGATACTCTTGCAGCAGTCGGGACAGCTTTAGTTCTGGCGCGTCTTCTGGAAGCTTATCGATAACGATGGGGATGACGTGACGTTCAGGAAACTCTTCTCCTATCTCCCGCAAGTCTTGCTTTAAGCGCCGCACCATCACTGTGTCGAGCAGTTGATGATTGCGGACAGGTACTCCTCGGCAGAAACGTTGTGGATCAAGGATTTCCAGTAAAGCTGCGAAACTATTAGAGTATCCATTGTGGGGAGTAGCAGACAAAAATAACTTATGTTCAAAGCGAGGTGCTAAGTCTCTAACAGTGCGTGTTAGCTGCGAATCAACGGCATATTTAGTACCACTTGCTGGGGCAGCGTTGTGAGCTTCGTCAAGGATGAACATAGAACTGGCGGCAAAATCACTGAGCCAATCCCGCAATGGGGAAGCATAAGTTTCATCTCGCAGCAAAGCATGGGAGATAATAAAACGGGTGTGTGTCGTCCAGGGGTTAATCCCATAGCCGCGTTCTTGGCGACGTGCGGCAACGAACTCGCGATCAAAAATTATGAAAGTCAGTCCGAAGCGGCTCTCCATTTCTTCCTGCCACTGCCGTACCACTGATGGTGGACAAGAGATGATCACCCTCCTAACTTTTTGTCGCATTAACATCTCGCGCAGGATTAGCCCTGCCTCGATTGTTTTGCCCAATCCTACGTCGTCGGCAATGAAAAGAGCGACTCTAGGCATCAGTAAAGCTTTGCGTAGTGGCTCTAACTGATAAGCTTTCACTTCTATTCCAGCCCGATAAGGAGCTTGGAACAGTTTTGCATCAACAGAAGTAACGCAATTCCATCGAAGTGTGTGCAGGTAGGCAGAAAAGAGACGAGGATTATCAAAACCCCTATTGGCTATAGACTCCCATGATGTTGCCCCTATAACTAGGGCATCTACTTCTCGTTCCCACAGAACTGAGAGTGATTCTCCTATAGCATCATCTTCTAAACAAGAAAGACGCACTAGAGAGTCTTCCGTAGAAGAAGGTTTAGGTACAACGTCTTCTACAAGATACTGCCGCGATCGCACGCGAACAATTTGTCCAGTTGCAACATTTATCATTGGTACCTTCCTTTTAATGATTGCACTGGGCTTCTTTACCCTGCCGCAAATGCCAGGACCAAAAACTTTAATTCTTCACACTCTTTCACCGCATATCTCAACAGATGCTGTAGCGTTTTAATCCGACGATTTAAATCTGTACCAGTCATAACAGCCTGCAACTGTTCTTTGGCGAAAGTCATACGTAATTAATCCTTAGTTTTTTCAAAAAAAGATTTTTTATGGTGGGATGCATTTATTGTGGATTAGACAATTTGTATACATTGTTATGAGCACGCTTATCAGCGTACAGCGGCAATTAAAGCTGCAATTGAACTTCAGATTTTTACTACCATTAGTGAAGGAATTGAGTCCGTTCAATCACTGGCACAAAAATGCCAAACCTCCGAGCGAGGGATGCGGATTTTATGCGATTACTTAGTTATCATTGGCTTTTTAGTTAAAGAAGCCCAAAGCTACAGACTCACGCCTGATACAGCCATGTTCTTGGATCGACATAGCAAAGCTTACATAGGGGATGGAATTGAGTTTTTATTGTCTCCCTTCATAACTAATGAGTTCAATGATCTTGCTGCGGTTGTTCGCCAGGGTGGAACTGTAGTATCCTCCCTTGGAACTCTATCGCCCGAAAATCCAGTATGGGTAAAATTTGCTAAAGCAATGTCACCGATGACGGTAATGCCAGCACAATTAATCGCTCAAATGGTGAATGGGGATTCTCAAGAGCGCATAAAAGTGCTGGATATTTCCGCAAGTCACGGTTTATTTGGTATCGCTTTTGCTCAGTATAACTCTAATGCCGAAATTTATGCAGTAGATTGGACACCTGTTTTAGAAGTAGCCAAAGAAAACGCACAGGCGCAAGGTGTTGGCGATCGCTACCATACAATTCCTGGCAGTGCATTTGAAGTAGATTACGGTAGTGATTACAACCTAGTTTTACTCCCAAATTTCTTGCATCACTTTGACATGGAGACTTGTGAAAAGCTTTTAAGAAAAATTCATGACTGCTTGAGTGTTGATGGAAGAACCATAGTGTTTGAATTTATTCCTAACTCTGACCGCATTACACCACCATTAGTTGCTGCTTTCGCTTTGACAATGTTAGCGACAACACCAAGTGGTGATGCCTATACTTTTGCAGAATACGAACGTATGTTTAACAATGCTGGTTTTTCCGATTGCCAACTCCATTCACTTCCACCTACTGAGCAGCAGGTAGTCATTGCCAGATATTAGCGCGTCTTCCTTTTATTACTTTTGTTTGCACTAATGTGGTGGTTATGCCGCTGCCGCCCACTCAAGTTGCTCATAACCCATACCACCGCCACATAGACTCCGGTCACCTTTATGAATCCAGACAAACACAGCATCAAGTACCATCTGCCAGCAGGATTTGCGCCGCATGTCCAGCCGACCCATCCCATGCTCGATTGCCCATTTTTTGACCAATGCCGTGTCTGCTAAGCCTAGCAGCTCTTTCACATTATTCTTGATGACGCCAATGGTGGTTTTGATGCTATGATTAAACATGACAGTTTCCTGATGGATATTGCTCAAACCCATCGCCAGACTTTTTCCAGGAGTGGTGGCGGTGGTTATTAACCTTTATATTTATTCAACCTCTTTTAGAATAGGTTAACCTATTTCATAAGTCAAGAGTAAAAAATATATTTTTATGTCACATACTTATGGTAAAGCAGTAAAAGGTCACCGAGGCTTTGTATCACAAGGTAAGGATATTGGTGGCGAGGTTAAAGTTATTGGTTGTAAGTTCCCACCCGAAGTTGATGCAGTCTTAAGGACACTTCCTAACCGCTCAGAGAAGCTTCGGCAGTGGGTTATTCAATGCATGCTCGAAGAGGGTCTGCTTGACCAAAATTCATCAACTCAGTCTCCCAACAGCTAGTTAATTATTGGTAGAGACACAAAAGGGGCGGACATCTGAATGAACGATGTCTGCCCTTCTTGCTTTTGTAAACTGCCAAGTGCCTTCCCGCTCATGTTGGGCTAATCAAGCGCGAGAAGTTCGGCAACATAAGTGTACCTGTTGCCCTAAAGGGTCAGAGATTCGCGCATACTTTTCAGTCTTAATATCCCCTGCCTTCGCTTTTAGTTTCCAATCGGTGGTGGTAAAGGTTGGCGTGGTGTACCACCTCCACCAATGCTGTTTGCTCCGTTGTTGTCCACAACCTTCACGGCAGCAATGATCTTGGTGAAGTCGGCTTGGAGTGCCGCATCATAGGACAAATCAACTCCTGTGATTGTCGAGTACTCTACCTGGGCGTTATGCTCAACGCAGAGGTAATTATAGTCCCAACCTGAATTATCAACGATATAAGCACCGTAGTCTTGCATTGCCTGAAATATCTTTTGACCAGCAATGGATGTCAGTCCCAGACTCTGATCTGTGACATTCGGTGGAATTGCTACCAACGAACCCATAACGAGTGCCGGATTAGATCCCTGGTATTGAGTTGATGCTGATGCATCAGCAAGAGGGGCTGGCCAGCGATGACCGGGAGTTGGTGATGAAGGATTGTAATACAGCCACTTGCCCGAGATATCAATCTTGAGTGCGTGATGAATGGGATCGTCGTTGATCAATTCACCGGGGCGAATACTACCGCCAATGCTTGACATCCCAGAGCCGCCATGTCCACCATTGATACCATCACCTTAGATATCCTCCTGTCCAAACCAATCACCGTAGAGCGGACCACCCTGCTGATAACGGGTGGTGGTGGTGAATGACACGAGGGTTCTGCCATCCGGCTTTAGGAACGCCGAGGAGCCGTTTGGAGTATATGTAGTAGTTGCATCTGGAATGATGAGGTTTTCAGGAACGTTCAGCAGCTGACTTGCTTCAGAATGCCAACACCCCATGTAAGACAGCCAGGGGCTTCCGCCTTCAATTCCGGTGACAGTTCTGGGTGCTTTGTAGGTGGGCATGAAAAATTGTCGTTGAGGTAAGGCAGAGGGCAGCTATGCTGAAGGGAAGAGAGTTTTAACCAAATTTACGTTTCGTTACATACCTTGAAATTATAGTGCCTACCTACTTAGCTTGTAATTGTTGCTGTAAATAGCGTTTTTTGTCAAAAAAATGGTAGAACGGAATTTTTACCGTCTACCACAATCAGTAGAGCGAAAGTTTATTTTTTCACAAGGATATATGCTGTGGCATAGTCAGGGAGTTGCTTGCTGTGCTGCTCAAAATCTTGTTCACTTTGAAAAATACCTGCTAAGAAATCGAGTTGATGGAGATTGGGTAAAAATGCTCCGCCTGTATCTGCAATCACTCCCAGGTGCATGTGTTTGCTGCCATCTTTCAGATATTCGAGAACAATGATTTTACCTAAACCAATATTGAGGACATCTCCTGCAAAAGTCACACCTGGAGCAATGGAAATTTTTGCATCTATTTTATATCCATAACCTTTGATAGCATCAACTTGCCGGAAATACCAGTAACGCTTTTGTGCGCCTGCGGCAACTCCCCGAACGTAAGACATTTCATTGTTTCGATCCACATTAAAAAATGCTTTCGTTCCATCCGTCATATTTACTAATATTGTGCCCTCCATGAGCGCGGCTTCTAAACCTTTTCGGCTTAAATAAACCAGAGTATCTACTTTCCCATGTTCTTTTCCCCCTGGTTCGTAAATACCTGACAAAACATCTTGCTTAGTATACTTTGTGTAAAATTTATCTTGATTGGAATTATCTTTTAAACTATATATTGGTGTATCAAAAGTAGAGCTTTTCGTGTGCGAGCCAGAGTGGGTGAATACAGCGTACTTTGTAATCCTTAATTGTTTTTTCTCAGGATGTTTGAGATAATGACCAGACCATTTTATCACTCGGAAATGACTGTTAATGAATAATGGATCTTGTAAACGAGTGGGTTGATTTTTGGCAATATCTTCCTGCAACACAGCAATCATAAAATCCAACGTACGTGTAACATCTTGTACCGTCACTCCTTCAGTACCGAGTACCCCTGTACGCGAAATATCTGGATCTGCCGAAGCATAATCTTGGAAGTATTTTCTAGTATTGGAGAGAACTGTTAACAAATCTGCTTGATTGAAATCAATGTCAACGGCTGGCAGTTTTCCAGAAGAGAGAACCTGATGAGGTTGAACGCTAAACTTATATTTTTGGGCTTCATCAATGACTTGATATAGTTTTGAATCTGAGCCAGAATCTTTTTCTGAGGAAGAAGTCTTTTGCTGAGTATTATTTTTATTAGATTTTTCCTCCACAACAATAGCATTCTCATGATTTGAGACAAGTGTGGTTTGCTGTTGAGTTTGAGTAGAATTCAACGATAAATTTTCTGCATCCGGATATTGTGAGATACTCTGTTGAGTTTTTAAGGGATTATGTAGTAAAATGACAATCAATAAAGTTGTCAAACCTAATATCAGGCGAATTTTTGGACTGAATAGGGTACTCATAAGTAAAAAAAATTAATTTCTCCTCAGTAAATAATTACAGAAGTTGAAGCAAAAATCCTGAAAGGAACGAAAAATTATTTTCTGTCCTATTTTGTACTCCCTTTCTCAAATTTTAGGACTTGCTCATTGACAGAAATTGTCTGATATGCCTTTTGCATTTTTAGCGCCTCAACTTTTGATTTTTCGACGAATGAGAGTTTTCCCGTCCAGCGTAGAGGCTCTCTGCCGAGAGTCCCTACAAGTCGGAAACAACTATTATTCGTTAAACTCGTCGGGGGAAGTTTCCCCCGACAGATTTAACGTTAGTACACAAGATATTTAATTTGTAGAGTACATAAGTCATAAAATTGTTATTGTCACAGGTGTAAGCAGAGTTATGAGTCACGAAGTTGAGCTTACCCTTAATTTTAAAGGGAAGCAGATTGTTATTGGTGACAAGTCCTTCTAGGAACGCCACACAAACTGCTTCAGCAGTCTACAGCGATTAGTAGAAGAATACTTGCTCTGACAACTGACGTAATTAATCAAGATTCGGTTGCCAAGAAGAGTGCAGTAAACACTGAAAAACTTGGCAGAGTACTCCTTGACAATACGACAACCTGCTTACAAGCTCAGTACGAAAATCAATGATGCGTTCTTGAAAATCTTTGGCTGAAACTTTCGGTGCTTTCCTCGCCCTGACGAATTGTTGTTACAACCCACATTCCGTAGGAAAGGTTGCTAAGTTGTAAGTTTATATGTTACACCTAAGTAGGTTTACATACATCTTCTTTAAAAAAAAGAATATGTGTGCGATCGCATTCAAACGTAGCAGCTAGAAGAAATAAATCTGCCAGCGTACATATCACCTATTGTCGCCATAAACTATAAAATATATATAATTCTTCTACTCCAAACCGCTGATATTTACACTCACTCTTCCCAGGCATTAACGCCGATGATTAGGCTAATCTTAATATATTACTTGCATAACTAAATTTTTCACTTATAAATAAG
>JAQYWO010000201.1 GCA_029379215.1 Rhizonema sp. PD37 | reverse complement strand
ATAGGTTCGTAGTTGAGGACAGTACGTCCAAGTGTTTCCCAAGGGAAGAATCTGTCCGTGCGCTGTCTTCGCTCTCAAACTTTTAAGAGTTCTAAAGCGCAACTACAAACATTATTATAAGTGTTAAAACGAATATGATATTATGTACTTTTTGTAAATAGAATAATCTGCTCATAGGGCTGATGCTATATTAATCGTCAATGCGGATATAAATTACGCAAGCCGTTTCTCGATCAAGTGTCAAGTGCTTTTGCCCTAAAGCTTGTTACATTGTAGAAAAGAACTTAGGTTTAAGACTCAGAATAGATAGATAAGGACTGGGATTGTACAGGAAAATGGAAGAAGGAAGAAGGCACTCTTCCTCTGGAGTAGCTGATCGCCTTTCAGGGCAAAGCATTGCTGATCGCCAAAATTGGATTTGAGCCGACGAAGACTTTATACCAATTTCCTAAAACTTTGCTACACATCAAATATCCTGTAAGAGCGCTGCTTTCCTGAGCGCTCTTACGCACTATACCTGTTGCCTCTTGAGTTGAGAATTGGTATTAAACGAGATACGGTTCTTGATGAGTACGGATCGTGCAATTAGAACGCGGGTATGTCACGCAAAGTAGAGCAAATCCTTTCTCAACTTGCTCGTCATCTAAGAACGTTTGATCTGATTGATCTATTTCACCTTCAACAATCTTGCCAACACAACTAGAACAAGCACCTGCGTGACAAGAGAAGGGTAACTCTATCCCGTGTTCTTCTGCTGCATCTAGAATAGTTGTCTCTTCGTCTACCTCAATTGTGGTATCGATATTTTCCTTTTTGCTGATCAATCTAACTTGGTAGCTAGCCATTTTCTCATTCTCCAACAGATGTAGACAAATAGGTTTGATACTGGGAACTTTTCAGGAGTACAGCTTATGTGCAAGGTACGCCTTTAGGTGTACAATCACCTGCTTTGAATGACTTTCCACAACTGCAGTTATCGGTGGCGTTGGGGTTTGTAAACTTAAACCCGCTTTCCATCACTCCGTCTACAAAATCGATGACAATCCCTTCAAGTAACGGCGCACTTTTAGCATCGACATAAATCAGTACCTGATTTTGCTCGATCACCAAATCATTTGGCTGCGCCTTACTAGCGATCTCCATGGCATATTCATAGCCACTACAACCACCATCTTTAACTAAGATGCGAATACCTTTAATTGACTTATTAGTATTGGTAGGTGAACCGGTAAGAAATGTCCGCAAGCGCATTTCTGCTTTTTCTGTTAAAGTAACAGTCATTAAACCTCCTCGGCGTTTATTGATAGTTAATAGTTGCTAGTTGTTAAATGCTAATAAATACTGCTAAACAACCATTAACTATTAACAACTAACCATTAACCGTAAACTGAATTGCGACAACTATTTCTTGCCATTACTGGTTGTTTCTAATGATGATTGCAAGTATCTCCAAGGCGCACTGTTACCGCAGACAGGGCAAGAGCGATCGCGGTAAGAACGACGCTTGGCAAATTCCATTCTGGTTAAGTCAATTGTCAGCAGTTGCGACAACAGGGGTTGACTCAACCCAGTGATTAACTTGATTGCCTCCAAAGCAGTCAGACAAGCTAATGTCCCCGAAACAGCACCCAAAACTGAAAAGCCACGTCGATCCCAGTCAGGCTTTTCCGGAAACAGACAAGATAAACATGGAGTCACACCTGGAATAATTGTAGTTAGGTAAGCCTCCATCCCATCCATTGCTGCTTCCACCATCGGCTTGCGCCAACGGACACAAGCTTCATTTAACAAGTCGCGTTCGGTGAAATTGTGGGCACAGTCAAGAGTCATATCAACCGATTGCACCAAAGAGTCCACATTCTCTGAGGTAATATAATCGTGAACTGCTTCCACCTCGATGTCAGGATTGATGGCTGCCAAAGCTTCTTGTGCTTTGAATACCCTTGGCTTGCCTACCCAATCATCAGTCATCAAAATCTGACGATTCATGTCATCAAGCCGCAAGTCACCACCTCGAACTAGGATCAGCCGCCCAACGCCTGCTACAGCAAGGTAAAGCGCTGCTGTACCGCCTAATCCTCCTACACCTGTCACCAGAACTGTTGCTGACTTCAGGCGATTCTGTGCTGCCTCGCCAAAATTAGGGAGCATTATTTGGCGACGGTAACGTTCTAACTCGGTAGGCGTTAGGTTTACCACTTTATACCTCTTAATCAGAAGTGATTTCTGTCAGCGTGACTACATTTTTAGGCTTCTCATTAAACACCTTAAACAACTTTTGTTCTTGAGGTGTTGAATCGAGAAATACCTGATAAGCTTTTTGCAAAGCCTCACAATATTTACTTAACTTATCCGAGCTACTAAGATCAGTATCATTCTCATCAATTTCTTGCATGAGTTGAGAAAACTTCCGCAGAATATGTAAGCGATTTACATTAACTACCTTTTGGTCGTAAGGCAGTTGAAAAAACTCAAAATAATCTTCAGCATCTACGATTTGTTTGAATCTATCTAAATCGCTAGTCATTTTTCAGGCTCCATTTTTTTTAGTTGTTGCTTAAGTTCTTCTAATTGACAATAGACTTCATAAGTCCGAGCAGCAACATCCATAAGTTGTTGATAATCTGTTGGCAAACCCTCTGCTAGATCGTGCAGATCCATTTTCATTTGCCCTGCTTTACTATTAAGTCGTTTTATCTGAGTTTTTAATTCTTCAGCAGTAATTATTTCTCCAGCTTGCACCATAGACACCTCCATTAAAAGTTAGGAGTTAGAAGTGAAGACTTAAAAGTTAAAAATTCTTTCTAACTTTTGTAAGGGCGGGTTTCACAAAAACGAGTTTTTGCTCAGATGTCTATAGATTAAACCCGCCCCTCTTCACGATTCAAAGCTTTCCGACTTCTGGAAAGCTTTGCGATAAATCAATCCCTTTTTGTACTAGAGTTTCTCCTTCAGATGCTAATTTTTCCAAGGATTCAAAACCGAAGCGTTGAGCATCCCTTAAAGTTTTACAAACTAGCAAAAGACGACCAGAAAATACAAGTATCCAGCCGAATCCTTCATGGTTCAAATCAACCACAACCTGGGAAAGTAAACCTGTTTCCTGTTCAAGCCGCGCAGCAACAGCGCGATAAAATCCCATAATTCGTCCGAGAGTAACCGGATCGACTTCATTCTCAATAGAGATTTCGCGTTTCTTTTGTTTAGTAATAACAAAAGGTTTAAGAATCAAATCATTTGCCCAATTTCGATACACTCCATAAGTATCTAAACCCCGGATTTGTTGTACTAAGGTTTGGATAAATGGCGAGGTTAAGACATCAGTTGCGGTTGCTCCATTTACAGTATTTTCTATCATACAGTTGCTTCCTCTTCCAATTCTTCTTCAAAGCTGTGAGATTTTTGCTGTAAAGCTTTACGCAGCCAAGGTGGAGGATTTCCCTTGAGCGTTTTCACTAACTTCTGTAAAATGTCAGTAATTTTTTCTTCTTGGGAACGTGCTTTGATTGGTGTCACACCCTTCTTGATCAACCGGGCAGCAGCACTACCACCGATCGCCACAACATAGACAATCGTGCAGTCAGCAAGAGCATCAAGTTTGGCTGCAAGCTTACTCTCATTTCCATCTTGTTGAAGCTCTTCATCGAAGGAGAGAGTATCTAGAAACTCAGAGCCATCCTCAGAGACTTCATAAACATCAATTTTTTCTGCTGCTCCAAAATGTTCATTAATATGAACTCTGTCCGTTGTTGTAAAAGCAATTTTCATCCCGATATTCCTTTTCTTTGGTTAGGAGTGAGGATTTATGAGTGCAGAGCAAGAAGAAACAAATGATAAATTAGAAGTGTGAGTCATAAATAGGCATTGACTCCGCACCTCCTATACCCTTGAGTTTCAATCTTATTTCTTATTTGCTAAGATGTTTGTAAATAAAACCCAAGGGTACGTTAACTTATCACTTTCTTTAATGCTTCACTCGAGATTCTTCTGCCTCTAAAAACAGGTTGCCAATATCAAACAAAAGCTGCATGGTACCTCGATAAGCAACTTTGGTGAATTGACCATTACCCACTCTGTCAAAAATAGGAATGCCTTGACGATAGAGAGGGATTTTTAACCGAGAAGCGATCGCTGCTGTGTAGGAGTTCCCGATCAGCAAGTCAGATCCCTCTGCAAGTTGCTCAAAGTCTTCCAAGTCACCGATAGTGACACTTTTGACGGGGAGTTTTTCCAGCATGGGGGAACGTGTCGTCGTCACAGCCGCATGAATTTGCGCTCCCATAGATTGCAGGAAATAAACTATAGACCATAGTAAATCTGGTTCCAGTGCCAAGGAAACTCGCTTGCAACCAAAGTAAAAGTGAGTATCCAGCATTGCATCCTGTAACTGGCGGCGTTGGTGGCAGTATTTTTCTGGGACTGCCATGCCACTGATGTCTGACAAGGCTTGCAGAAATTTATCTGTGGCTTCTAATCCTGTTAGTTCAGTAAAAACCTTATAGGGAGTGTCAAACCGCTTTTTCAGGATAAGCGCTGCACCTCGCATACTTTCGCCTAATACCAAGGTGAAGGCGCTCCCCCCGATTTGCCGCAGTTCTGTTACGGTGGTACCATTAACTGTGACTGGACTATAAGAATCTTCTAAGTGACCATCCAATGAAATCGAAAGATCGGGGACAACGATTGGCTTCAATCCAAAGGCAGTAACAATCTCTTTGATTTCCTGCACATCACCTGGCGTAAAAGCAGAACTCGGCAAAATCGTGATTTGCGTGGGACCGACTTTTTGCTTATCAGCTTTTTGGGGAATTTCTTTAACTATACTCTCAACAGCAGCCGCAAAGCCATCTTGTAAAGAACCTTTAAAATCAGGCGTGGAGACTAACACAATTGGCAGATTATCCAGTTCGGGATGACGCTGGCGGATTTCTTTAACAAAACCTTCCATATCATCTCCTCTGGTTTCTGTCAATCCAGTAGTCAACAAACCAATGATTTCTGGCTTTGACTTCTGTGCTAAGGTAACAATTGCCTGTTCGACATTCTCCTCACCACCCAAGATTGTAGAGACTTCTGTCATAGCTGTCGTGGAAAGAGGAACCGCCTCACGGAAATGCCTGACTAGTACCACTTTGGCAAAAGCAGTACAACCTTGTCCACCGTGCATCACAGGTATCATCCCTTTTAATCCCAAAAAGGCTAAAGTCGCACCCAAAGGTTGGCTTTGCTTGAGGGGATTAACGACAACAGGCTTTTCCGGAGTCATGACAATTGCCATCAGTACACCTCCAATGGAGAAGTGGAAGAAGATGCGGAGACATATTCATTCTCGGTGTCTCCATGTGTCTGTGTTCCCGCGTTTTCTTCCCACGGTGCAGGCTTGCGGACTTGTTCCCACACAGGGCTGTAGAGAGCTTCATAAAGTTCTCGTGCCATCTCCACCATTCCGGCATAGCCTGCATAGGGATGGTGGCGTTCTTGGTTGATGTCGAGGAAAGGAATCCGGGCTTTGAGAGCGGTGTATTGATTGCGACCGCCTGCGATTAACAAATCGGCTTGAGTCTCAGCAACTATCTTCAAGATTTCCTTGGGACTCTCCTGTTCGAGAATAACGCCCTCTTTACCCAGCAATCTCTTGATTCGAGCTTTGTCCTCCTCAGTACTTTTTCTAGCACTGGTAGCAACAACTTCTATCCCTAAGTCTTTTGCTGCTGAGATAATCGACCAACTCTTGACACCACCAGTATAAAGCACAACGCGCTTGCCTTTGAGTCGGGCGCGGTAAGGAGCCAATGCTATATCTAGGGCAGCGTTTTCTTCAGCAATGAGTTGTTCTGTACGCTTTTGCAGATCGCGATCGCCCAATTTAGCGGCAATATTCCGCAGACAGCGGTTGATGTCTTCTATGCCGTAGAAAGACTCTTCAATGTAAGGAATACCGTAGCGCTCCTCCATCTTTCTTGCCATGTTGAGCAGCGCTTTTGAGCAGATCATCACGTTGAGCTTAGCGCGGTGAGCAGTGCAGATGTCTTTGTAGCGAGCATCACCTGTAATTTTTGCTAAGACTCGGATGCCTAGTTTCTCCAACAGCGAAGTGACGTTCCACATTTCACCTGCGATGTTATACTCACCAATCAGGTTAATGTCATAAGGCGTGGTAAATTCTGGTTCTTCAGTGCCAACAACGTAATCTAGCAAAGCTTCCCCACCGAGACGGTTACCGAGGTTTTTGCTACCAATAAATCCTGGTGCATTTACGGGGATGACAGGAGTTCCTGTTTTCTTAGCAGCAGATCTACAGACAGCATCGAGATCGTCACCGATGAGAGCAGTCACGCAGGTGGAGTAGACAAAGACTGCAGCGGGTTTGTAGCGTTTTTCCACGTCCAGAATGGCTTTGTACAGCTTTTTCTCACCACCAAAAATGACATCATTCTCGCTCAAATCAGTCGTAAAGCCAGTTTTGTAAAGCATTGGACCAGAGGAGAGACTGCCACGACTTCCCCAGGAATTACCAGAGCAGGCGATCGGTCCGTGGACTAAATGAGCTGCATCGGTAATTGGCACTAAGGCAATCATTGCACCATCAAAGGCACAGCCTCCTTGAGCGGCTCCAGGCTGGGGTTGTTGTGCGCAAGATTTGTTCTTCTTTTCCCCATGCTTAGCTTGATTATGTTCGCATCCAGGCTCAGTGAGTAGCTCGTTGATTTTGCCTTGGCTGATATTCATCTCTCTATAGTTGGTAATTAGTAATTGGTAGTTGGTAACTGGTAATTGGTGATGAGAACGATTAGCTTTTACCCATTACCCATTCTCTCCACCAGCATTAGCAAATATATTTCGTCACATCCGCTCCACAATCATCGGCAAGGTGGGATAAAGCCCGGAAACGCAATCCAACAAAATTGTCGTATAAGGGATTGAGTTTGCAAAGTGGTGGAATGTGGAAGGTGCGCCCAAGTAATTTTAGAGTTCTCTCAAAAGGGCAGCAACAAGGAATTGTTTGGCAAATTAAATGGGCAAGACGTTCATTTTTTATGGGAAATTCATCTACCCAACGACGTAAAGGTTTGAGAATATCAAATTTTCTCGATTTTGGAGCGCAGGGTGGATGGTGATGATGAGTGTGAGTTACTGATTCCATAATATCCTCCTCAAGAAAAAGGAAAAAGTAAAAAGTTAAAATAAATTTCTGGTGAATTTTTACTTTTAACTTTTTACTTTGTTGACACGCTATAAGGTTTAGAAAGTTATCAGTGATGAGCAATCAAAAATCTATCGTGACTGCTGTAAGAGCATTCCTTTAGCAGATAACTAACCAGATCCAAAATTAATCGGTAAAACCTGCCTCCTGATCCTCTATCGAATCAAGTCGAAGGAAATATCGGTCTTAGAAGGAATGTTGGTGTTGCGATCGATTTCCTCGAAGAGCGTATTTACGATCCAGTTGAGCAAGTTGATCACGCCTTCATATCCGATAGTGGCGTAACGGTGCATGTGGTGACGATCCATGATTGGATAGCCAATTCTCACGAGGGGAACTTTACAATCGCGCGACAGGTACTTACCGTAGGTGTTACCAATCAGCAAGTCTACAGGTTCGGTGAACATAAGTGAGCGCATGTGCCACAAATCTTTTCCGGGCCAGAGAGTAGCACTCTTACCATTGTGGCTAGAATTTAGCAACTCTTTGAGTTCCTTCTCAAACACATCGTTGGAGTTATGGACAAGAATATGCACAGGTTCAGCACCCATTTCCAGCATAAAGCTCACCATACAGTACACGAGATCTGGCTCGCCGTAGATAGCGAAGCGCTTGCCGTGAAGCCATGAATGGGAGTCAGTCATCGCATCCACAGCACGACCGCGTTCAATTTCGAGTTGTTCGGGAATGGGTTTGCCAGTTAGTTCACTGAGTTTCATCAAGAACTCATCAGTACCCTTAATACCCCAAGGACGAGCAACTGCGGTTGGTTGCTTCCACTCTTTTTCAATGTACTCGCGAGTCTTGGGGGTAGAGTGTGCCTGTAGAGCAACAGTAACTTTGGCATTAATTGAATCTGCTGCTTCTTCTAGCGGAGTTCCACCTGGGTACATATTAAATTCACCTGTGTTGGGTGAATCTAAATAGTCGCTGTTGTCTGCCAAAATTGTGTAATCGATGCCCATCAAATTACACATCCGCTTCAGTTCCCGGTTATTACCAACATAGGTATCAAAGCCAGGAATAAAGTTGATTTTGCCATTGCTGGTTTCCTTCTTCTTACCTGCAGTCAGGTTCAAAAGAATACCCTTCATCATGTTGTCGTAACCGGTGATGTGGGAACCAACAAAGCTGGGGGTGTGAGCAAAAGGTACGGGGAAGTCTTGTGGAATTGAACCTGCATCCTTAGCGTTACCGATGAACGAACCCAAGTCATCACCAATCACCTCTGCCATACAGGTGGTGCAGACAGCAATCATTTTCGGCTTGTAGAGTTTGTAAGAATTTGCCAAGCCATCAATCATGTTTTGCAGTCCACCAAACACTGCTGCGTCTTCTGTCATCGAAGAAGACACCCCAGAGAAAGGTTCTTTGTAGTGACGGGTGAGGTGGGTACGGAAATAAGCAACGCAACCTTGAGAACCTTGAACAAAAGGTAGAGTGCCTGCAAAGCCCACAGCCGCGAAAATTGCACCTAAGGGTTGGCAACCTTTGGCGGGGTTGATAGTCAACGCTTCACGAGCGAAGTTCTTTTCACGATACTCCCAACCCTTCGTCCATTCTGCAACCCTTTGTACTTCTTCTGAAGTGTGTCCGTTTTCAAATTCTTTCTTATTTTGAAATAACTGCTGGTATTCCGGCTGGTGGAATAGCTCAACGTGGTCTTGAATTTTATCTGGATTTTGTGGCATGTCCGTGTCTCTAAGCGTGTTCGTGGTTGATTGCGGTGTGTAGGGGCGGGTTTAATTCAGATAAGTTGTGAGTTGACTCAGATCTTGTTAAACCCGCCCGTACAGTTGGCGCGACGGGTTTAATTCAGATAATTCGTGAGTCAAGGTAATATCTTGTTAAACCCGCCCGTACAGGAGACAAGGGAGTAGGGAGTAGGCAATTACGCCCTCCTCCTTCTTCGCTCCCTACTTTTTCCTCTTCTATGCGGCTACTGTCGCTTCAGTCTTGGCTTCAGTTTTAGCTTGAGTCTTAGCTTCAACTTTCTTCTTACTCCAGGGAGCACCGATTAATCCCCAGGTAGGACTGTTGAGAGCTAGATCCATATCTCTAGCAAAGATGGCGAAGCCGTCATAACCGTGATAAGGACCGGAGTAACTCTTTTAATGGTTTAATGCTTTAAACAGCCTAATGTTTGCAGTAATCAATGTCACTAGTCAACATTGTTCGCTGAAAACACATTTATTTTTAGGCTAAATATAGGCTAAAAGCACAGCAATGCATAACCAGGACAAAGACAAGTATCAGCAAGCTTTTGAAGACTTGGAGCCAGTTTCATCTACCGATGGCAGTTTTCTAGGCTCAAGTCAGCAAGCGCAGCAACAACGAGAACACATGAAAACTAAAGTACTACTGGAATTAGAGAAAGTTAATCAACGTTTAAAGTCGGCAAAAGCAAAGGTGACACTCAGGGAATCGAATGGAAGTTTGCAGTTACGAGCTACATTACCAGTTAAACCGGGAGATAACGATACAAATGGAACGGGAAGAAAACAATACAATCTCAGTTTGAATATTCCCGCTAATTTGGATGGACTCAAAACAGCGGAGGAAGAAGCTTATGAATTAGGAAAGTTAATTGCTCGGAAAACCTTTGAATGGAATGACAAATATTTAGGTAATGAAGCAATAAAAAAAGAATTTAAAACAATAGGAGAATTACTCGAACAATTTGAAAATGAATATTTTAAAACCCATAAGCGCACAACAAAAAGCGAGCATACTTTCTTCTATTACTTCTCCAGAACAAAACGTTTCACTAATTTCCAAGATTTAGCAACTCCTGAAAATCTGATAAATTCGATTGATAAAATTGAGAAAGAATGGGCTAGATATAATGCAACGAGAGCTATATCGGCATTTTGCATAACATTCAAAATAGATATTGATTTGTCTAAATATTCAAAAATGCCTGAGAATAATTCCCGAAATATACCGAGCGATGTAAAAATATCTACAGGAATTATCAAGTTTGATGATTATCTAAATAATAGAGGTCATCAAGTAAACCAAAATGTTAAAGATAGTTGGCAGCTTTGGAGATGGACTTATGGAATGTTAGCCGTTTTTGGTTTAAGACCACGGGAGCTTTTTATTAATCCTGATATCGATTGGTGGTTAAGTAAAGAGAATGCGGACTTAACATGGAAAGTCCATAAAGATTGCAAAACTGGTGAAAGACAAGCATTACCTTTACATAAACAATGGATTGAAGAATTTGATTTAAGAAATCCTAAATATTTAGAAATGTTGGCAACGGCAATCGGTAAAAAAAATAACAGTAATCATGCAGAGATAACAGCATTAACACAACGAGTCAGTTGGTGGTTCCGGAAAATCGGATTAGATTTTAAGCCTTATGATTTACGTCATGCATGGGCAATTAGAGCGCATATTCTGGGAATACCAATCAAAGCCGCAGCAGATAACTTGGGACATAGCGTGCAAGTTCATACCCAAACTTATCAGCGTTGGTTCTCGCTAGATATGCGGAAATTGGCGATTAATCAGGCTTTAAGTAAAAGGAACGAAATCGAATTTATTAAGGAAGAAAATGCCTTACTGAGAATGGAGAATGAGAAGTTGAAGCTGGAGCTCGAGAAGTTGAGAATGGAGTTAGTTTATAAGCCAATACAGTTCAGTTAAGGCTCAAAGTCATGTAAATTAAGCATTGTTCCCAAGAATGGAAATTACAGCAATTTTCAAGTAAAGCTCGCGGGATGAAAGTCTGTCGGGGGAAGCTTCCCCCGACGAGCTTTCGAGAAGTTTCTCTCCCGCAGACTTTACGTAAATAGACCACAGTCGTAGGGGCGATCTTCGTAGCGTTAGCGAGTCTTCTCCCCTTGGGAGAAGGGGGCTCACGCCCGCTCTCACGGGGAGTGCGTTAGGTGTAGTGTGGGCAGTACGATTCGGATAAACAGGATAAGCAGTTCTTGAGCTTTATTGAGCAGGGAATGGTGGGTTTATGTGAATGGTACTGCGATCAGCTACTATCCCACTTCGATTTACAACAAGGGAGCAATGGCGTCATATGCCACCAGTATTGATTACGGTGGCGAAGCGAATTTGGCAGGAATTTTTCACGCTCGTCCGCGACAAATTTTCCGAGAGTGTCCGCGACATAAGGAGCCAAAACCCCTGTAAGTCCGTTGACAAATTTTCCGAGAGCGTCCGCGAACCGACATGTAAGGGTAAGTTAAGCAACTTGTTCACTTTATGGGTTCAAGTCAGATTTTGGTGATCAACACGGAAACTCGTTTTAAGGCAGAGGGTAGGAGGCAGCTATGCTGAAGGTTTGTAACCCTTGGACCATAATAATTTTGGACATTTTCCTTCTGCCCGTGACTCATAGCTGCCTTGCCTCAACTAAAGATCACCAAAAGTTGCCAAAAACGACTTTATGCTTACAACTCGACTTGCAAGGGCTGATGCTTACATTACTTCGTGGTACAGACCATCTTTATCGTTGAACTGCCATCCTATAGCACCATTCGTCGCATACTACCATAAACTGACTACGAGCGTTATTCAGCAAGCCTTGCAAGGTTTTTTGACGTTTGTCCTCAAGAAAAGTGAAATGATTGCCAAAGTTTGGAATGTGATTTTTTTATAAAAAGTAGGATAGCTACCAATACGGTTCGGATAAGATAAATTTACATACCGATAATTCCTGTAGAGACAAAGGTTAACCCTTGTCTTTTAATTAAAGGGCTAAAAGAAACAATAGGGCAAAATGGCGTTTGCAGTAATTATGCTTATGAATACCGGCATTGAGACTAAGCAAACAATGATGACACCATTCTTCAAAACATGGGGGCATGGCTGCGGGAGTTGTTTGTTTCATTGGGTGTTACTTCAACTTTGTAGCTATGCTAGTAAAGCATTATACTCTATTTTTTCTTTTTATAATGTAGTGATATATGAATAAAGACAAACAGGACGCCGCTGTACCAGGCGATAAGGCGATGGCATTATCTTCTATTAATATCTCTGAATCGATAAGAAATGAGATTATCTCTTTAATTCGGGAGTATGAGGGCAATGCTCAATTTAAGAATCTTTCTCGTTGCGGAAGAATGTTCACAACGCTCGCATGGAAAAACTATCCCGATCCTTCATACCATAGTTTTTTAAAGCGGGTTCCGGCTAAATTGAAAAATATCATTGATCGTTGTGGCATAGATTTCTTCGTACTGGGAAAGGAGGACAGTTGTAAAGTTTCTGGATTTAAAAGCGAGAGAGAGATTTTTATTGACATGGAAGAATGGGATCTAAATATCCCTGAATCGAACAGGATCTGGAACGAAGACGAAAATGTGAAGTCTCAGATCGATGATGCGATCGCTTTATTTTCTGAACTTCTAGAGCAGGAGATTAGGACTTGGATTAAAAGTAACCTCAATCTAGAAATTGAGGAAGTCTACAGCCTGCTCGAGTAAAGAACTTTACACATTGAGCGCTTGTCCAGTGTAAAGGTCTCATTTTATTTCAACCTTTTCAGGATCGCCATCCAATCAAAAGAAGAGCAAAGTAATAACTTTGCTCCCCTAAAAGCTGTAACTTTGTAGAAGTTAGGACGTTCAAGTGCCGTTAATACCAGATTTTCTAATCTATAAATCTGATTTTATTTCTCGGAAATTAATATTTTAATTTCTTGTTATGCCAATGCTTTAATTTGATTGTAATTCAGAAAAGATTCTCGGCTTAATTCAGATTTACTAGCAGTTACTGTGGTTTTAGCACAGAATCAGTATTTTATCCTCACCCCGTCTCTCTATAGCTACAATTTCAAGCTCTGCATCTTGATTATTTTCAGCTAATTCTTTGAATGCAGCTGTGATGCCCTTGGCAACGGCGGTATCGCCGTATCGCTCTTGGATCAACGCCCTGGTTATGATAAAGGTCGAGAGTGTCAACTATGGGTTTGATAAAATCACCAAATTCCCCGTCTTTAAACACTTCTAAGTTATTATCTGGTTTGCGCAACTTTTCGCATACGGAAATGGGGTGATGTAGCCGCAACTAACCGTCTTGAGCAGGCAAGATATGAACGTTTGCTAATTTTTCTCCTGTGCTATATTTGGAACGGGTTAGTAAAAAAGTTACAAAGCTATAGTTCAGGTTCTATATGCCTGACTGGTACGCCAACCTCTGGTATGAGCGTATGTCGCTCTTGTGCTTTAAGCTATATCGTTTGATTAGCTCAGTGGATAGAGCAATCGACTCATAATCGATCAGTCACAGGTTCGACTCCTGTATCAATCACCCAGAAAGCTAGCTCAGTGGATAGAGCAATCGACTCATAATCGATCGGTCACAGGTTCGACTCCTGTACTTTCACCAGACCCTGTCCGGGTTAAAAGACACTACCCTGCCAAGGTAGCCAATTGTGGTACGGGAAAAATCCCATCTTTCCAACTCTGTCATGCAGGTGTTTTGTAACAGTAAAGTAGCTAGTGCAACTGCATTTCTCCCTAACTTGAGTATGTCCTTCGTTTTCCAGATCCGGTTTCTCTACCGAGATTCTGGATTGGCAAGCCGAACGGCATATTTGAGGGCTGTTTTCTTTTTTTAGATTGCTCTCGGGTTATCTATTGAAGAGTTGCAGCACTCTTAATCCAGTTCTGGAGAAGCTTTTGCCCGCAACGGAACTGTAAACACCTGCACTGGCAGATTTAAAATATATGTTGTATTATGTATGTTACAGGAAACGATTGAAAATTATCTAACCTTAACATTCATAAAGAAAATACATGTATTACTAGATTTTAGCTACCAAAATTATAAATGTTTTTATCAAAGATTCTCCGGTGGTTGCGTAGACGCGCAGCAGTGAGGCAGCGCTGCAGGAGGGTTTCCCTCCGTAGGCGACTGCGAATCCGAAGGACTTTTCGTCATACATCGCTCAAATTATCTATGTGGAAAACCTTTTATATTAAACCAAACGAAATCGGAATCTTATATCATCGCAGCGACTTTAAGAAAATTTTGCAGCCTGGTACATATACTTATTTTGGTTGGCATTGGCAAGTAAAAACCTATGACTTAAACCAACCAGAAGCTCAAATTGAATACCTAGAACTGCTATTGCGAAATCACTCTGACGAATTACAACGATATCTATTGATTGTCAGAACCGCATTCAATCAAGCTGCTTTAGTACGCCAGGGTCAAAATTGGATTAGTGTTGCACCAAATCAATTGCGAGCTTTTTGGCGTGGTTTTATTGAGGTGGAATCTTATCTGTTCAACTTAGATGAAGGCTTAGAATTGCCGACTGAATTTGTGCAGCAAGTGCGTCAAGTTGCATTGCATGGACTGAAAAAGTTCACAATCTCAGAGTATGAAATTGGTTTGCTGTACGTGCAAAATAACTTTGTGCGACCTTTAGAGCCAGGAGAGTATGCTTTTTGGTCTGTAGATAGGGATGTGACAGTACGGACTCTCAGCCGTATTGTGCCTAACCCAGACTTTCCTCTGGAAGATGTACTAATTGAAAAACATCCCGAGTTTGTTGCTGCCTACTGTGAACCAGTGCAATTACTGACTAACCAAGTTGCAATTGTCCGGTATCGGGGCAAAGTAATTTCTATTTTGCCACCCACAAGCCGCAAGCTGTTTTGGTTAGGTGTTGAGGTGGAAGTTATCGACATCAGCACCGATGCCAAGTTACAGTCTCCCTTAGTGGCTGAGTTGGTTTCGGGTTCACCAGAAGTTTTACTACTCAGTCGAAACTGTTTGCATATTCGAGAAGTACCTGCGCAGCATGTTGGACTACTGTACGTTAACCAAGAGTTTCAAGCACAACTTCAGCCAGGAGTACATGCTTGGTGGTTGTTCGGACGCTCTTTTCAAACCGAAACAATCGATCTCCGACTACAAAGTATGGAAGTAACCGGTCAAGATATTCTCTCCAAAGATAAAGTACCTCTGCGTTTGAATTTGACTGCTGGGTTCCGCATTCAAGATCCATTGAGGGCAAAAAACGGGTTGTCTGACATTTCAGGTTTCTTATACAAAGAGCTACAGTTTGCTTTACGTGGAGCAGTTGGCGAACAAACCTTAGATTCTTTGTTAGAGGATAAGGGCGCAATTGATAGAAGTATATCCGAATACATTCGTCAGAAAATCGCAGATTATGGAATTGAGGTAGATTCTGTCGGGGTGAAAGATATTATTTTACCTGGCGAGATTAAAACTATCTTGAGCAAGGTAGTCGAGGCAGAAAAAGCCGCTCAAGCAAACGTAGTCAGACGTAGAGAAGAAACAGCCGCCACCCGCAGTATGTTGAACACTGCGAAAGTGATGGAGGATAACCCCGTCGCATTACGTTTGAAGGAACTTGAAGTTTTAGAACGAATTGCGGAGAGGATTGACAAGATTCAAGTTAATGGGAGTTTGGATAGTATTTTGACGGATTTGATTCAAATTAATCGGCAGTGATCTCATGTCCGGTTAATTAGCGATCGTTCATGTTGCATAAAACCCCACCCCTTTATCCCCTCCCCGCTAGCGGGGAGGGGATAAAGGGGTGCTTTACTGGGG
>JAQYWO010000200.1 GCA_029379215.1 Rhizonema sp. PD37 | reverse complement strand
CTTTACATTTACTGAAAAAATCTTTTTCTAATTTTCATAAATAAATGACAGTGCAAGTACGCAAGTCTTAATTCTCAGTTCTTCCTCCTTTTCTTTGATCCCGTTTAATTAGCGACCTAAATATCCTTCTGCTTCTAATTTTTGTATAGCTCTTTTTCCAGCATCTATTCCATATTTTTGACCGACAACTATGGATTCTTGACTAAGTTGAGGAAGAAGCATAATTGTTTTTTTACCCAATGGTGTTTGATAAAATGCAATCAATCCCTTAATGTCTTCATCAGAATAATACTTCCTATAAATAGGAATCAGTTGTTTGACTATATCATCTGCATTAAATTCTCCCAGAAAAGCATCCCAAAACTTTTGTGGGACTTGTGGATACTGAGATTTTATACTAATTAACATTTGGGTGACAATCTGTTGGGATAAACTTGACGCACCTGTGATATTGAGCAATTGTTTGATATTATTAATTTTTTCTGTTTCTTGAGTCGTCATTGGTACATTACTACTATCAGTCGCTGTCTGAGCCAAAGCGACTCCGTTCATTGTAGTAAAAAGCGAAAGGAGTATGGATGAAACAAAAAGTTTGAGTTTCATGAAATATAAATCTATCAGAGCGATTTTGAGCAATCCTTATATATTTATGCTTGTTTACTCTTGAAGATGTCAAGGCACCACTAGATCCCCGACTTCTTCAAGAAGTCGGGGATCTAGACAATTCAACAACCAACTTCTAACTCCTAACCACCTTAATAGTGTGCAAGCTATTATCGGCACAACCGCTAATAAATCCACCCATTGCCTGTATATGTTGCAGATAATCTACAGTAGCTTTGCTGATCACTTCTCCAGGCATTAAAACTGGAATTCCTGGAGGGTAGGGACAGATAATTTCCGCACAAATGCGATCATCAGCCTTGGTTACAGCCACTGTTTCTGTATCGGCAAAAAAAGCAACTCTTGGAGAAATACGCTGCGTATTGTCCACTATATTGGAAAAATCATCGCCTACAAGACTTTTAAAGGTCGCAATTCTGTTCTCTGCTAAAAAGTGTGGGGGTAGAATTTGACAATACTCTTGTGCAAGGATGGTGAAACCTTCTACTAATCGGTCAATGTCTTCTTGAGTATTGCCCAAGCTAATAATAAACGTGAGATGTTGCAGTGATGGTAATTCGGCTGTAATACCTAGCTGAGCATTGAGAATTTCATCGGCTTCAAAGCCAGTCAAACCCAAGCCAGAAACAGTCACGGTTAACCGGGTGATATCTAAAGCAACAAAACCCGATCCCTGATTGCTCCCTAATCGGGGAGCCAGTGCCGTCGTGCGCATCTCAAGAGCTTTGAGGTAAGGAGCAGGAGTGGTTTCGATGTCCAAAACTGATAATCCGGGAATTTGGCTAATACGTGTTCTCGCTGCGTCTGCGAGTTGCAATGTGCGAGACATTAACTCTTTCCCGTACAGTGCCATTTGTTGGCGGGCAGCATCTAAAGAAGCGAGAAGTAAATAACTGGGACTGGTAGACTGTACTAACTGCAACGCTTTACTGATGCGATCGCTCTTGATCCTATTTCCTTGTACGTGCAGCATTGATGCTTGTGTCAAAGCACCAAGGACTTTATGAATGGATTGTACTGTTAAATCAGCACCTGCAGCTAAAGCTGAAGTAGGCAGTTGGGGGTGAAAGGCAAAGTGTGCGCCGTGTGCTTCGTCTACAAGCAGTGGGATATTGTATTGATGAGTAAGAGATGCGATCGCACTCACATCACCACAGGCTCCGTAGTAAGTTGGATAAACCATCATCACTGCTTTAGCGTCAGGATGCTGTTCTAATGCCGTTTCTACGCTTTTAGGGATGAGACTGTGGGCAATATCCAAAACTGGGTTGTATTCTGGATTAATAAAAATTGGCAAAGCTCCAGAGAGAATTAAACCAGCGATCGCTGAAGAGTGTACATTGCGCGGCAAAATAATTTTATCTCCCGTGCCACAAGTTGCCAGAATTGCTGCTTCAACTCCACAGGTAGAACCATTGACAAGAAACCAAGTACGTGCTGCACCGAATGCTTCTGCTGCCAGTTGTTGGGCTTGTTGAATAACGCCTTGGGGAGAAAAGAGGTTATCTAGTTCATCTAATTCTGGTAAGTCAGCGCGAAACACTGCCTTACCGAACAAATCGGCTAAAGGTTGAGAAATGCCTTGTCCCTGCTTGTGTCCTGGAGTGTAAAACGGGGCATGAGGATGTGCTGCACAGGCTTTTAAAGTATCTAATAAAGGTGTTTGGTTTTGATTGAGCATTTCTAGCTAAATGAAGCGCTGAGGACGCAGAAGAGGGGATATGTCAAGAATCGTTACATAGAATAACTACTTTGGGGGATGTTAGCAGTGTTGCTCGTCATCTAGGTTAGTAAAGTTGAATAATTTGAGAAAATTTACCATGATTAATCCCAATACTGAGCCTTCAATTCCCAATACAGAACCAAATCCGTTGCCAAGCCCCACACCAAATCCGTTGCCAAGCCCCACACCCGAAACAATACCAAGTCCTGTACCCGAACCAGTACCCAGTCCGATTCCCCAGACGGTTCCGGGAACAATTCCGCAAACAATTCCCACTCCTATTTAACCATTCTCTTTCCCCCTCTCCCCTCACAGCGAATCTATTGGTGGGGTACTATAAAAATTGATCTCAAACCAAAACTCTAAACCCCAAAATGTTACGAGCTGGAATTGTCGGACTTCCCAACGTTGGAAAATCTACTTTGTTCAACGCCTTGGTTGCGAATGCCAAGGCAGAGGCTGCTAACTTTCCCTTTTGTACGATTGAACCAAATGTCGGTGTAGTCTCAGTACCAGATGAGAGGTTGAGCGTTCTTGCAAAAATTCACACTTCGGTACAGATTATCTCCGCGCGTGTTGAGTTTGTCGATATTGCCGGTTTAGTTAAAGGTGCCAGTCAGGGAGAGGGACTGGGTAATCAATTTTTATCCCACATTCGGGAAGTTGATGCAATCGTTCATGTGGTGCGTTGTTTTGAGAATGACGACATCATCCATGTTGCCGGTTCAGTAGATCCTCTTAGGGATATTGACATTATAAATCTAGAGCTTGGTTTATCTGATTTAGCCCAAATTGAGCGACGTATAGAACGTACGCGTAAACAAGCTCGTACTAGCAAAGAAGGACAATTTGAACTAGCACTTTTAGAAAAACTAGCTGCTGCATTAAATGCGGGTAAATTAGTTCGACAGGTGAGCTTGACAGAAGAAGAAGCCGAATTGATTAAAGGATTTGAACTGCTGACAGCTAAACCAATTATTTATGCGGCTAATGTATCTGAAGATGACTTAGCAACGGGGAATGAATACGTAGAAAAAGTCCGGCAAGTTGCTGGTACTGAAAATGCACAAGTCGTCATAGTATCCGCACAGGTAGAATCAGAATTGGTTGAGTTACCAGAAGAAGATAGAGCCGATTTTCTAGCATCTTTAGGTGTCCAAGAAGGTGGATTAAAATCTTTGATTGGCGCGACTTACACTCTGTTAGGTTTACGTACTTATTTTACATCAGGCCCCAAAGAAACCCGTGCCTGGACGATTCATGCTGGAATGTCAGCACCGCAAGCAGCAGGTGTGATTCACAGTGATTTTGAACGGGGATTTATTCGTGCTGAAACTGTTGCTTACAACGATCTAGTAACTTCCGGATCGATGAATGCTGCTAAGGAAAAAGGATTAGTTCGTAGTGAAGGAAAAGATTACATCGTTCACGAAGGTGATGTGATGCTGTTCCGGTTTAATGTGTGAACACAAGCATTTAGCTATTGTGCTACTTGCCTGGAGCTGTAAACTCCAACGTGAGCTTTCAGCACTTTTTTTTGTAAAAATAACAAAACTTAAAGTAGTCGAGCCACATTTTTACGCTTTTTAACTGCCTAATTGTAAAGAAGGTTACAAATAATCACAACTTAATAAAGTGTAATGCGAATTCTTATTAAATGGTTTTAATGTAACCATTTAGTGGCGTTTGTAGCCTGTTGATAAATCAACATTCCGGCAGTTGACCCTTTAAAGTTGAGAAATTTAGTATGAGCAGTAATTTAGCAACCAAATTGCGTGTAGGGACAAAAAAAGCCCACACGATGGCAGAAAATGTTGGTTTTGTCAAGTGCTTTTTAAAAGGAGTGGTAGAGAAAAACTCCTACCGCAAACTAGTCGCTAATTTCTACTTCATCTACTCAGTCATGGAAGAGGAGATGGAAAAGCACCGCAACCACCCGATTATTTCTAAAATAAACTTTCCCCAACTTCACCGCAAGCATAGTCTAGAGCAAGATCTGAGCTTTTACTTTGGTGCCAACTGGCGGGAACAAATCCAGCTATCAACGGCAGGAGAAGCTTATGTACAGCGCATCCGGGAAATATCTGAACAACAACCAGAATTGTTAATAGCTCACTCCTACACCCGTTATCTTGGCGATCTATCCGGTGGACAGATTCTTAAAGGCATTGCTCAAACGGCAATGAACATGACTGATGGGCGAGGAGTCGCGTTCTATGAATTCGCTGACATTCATGACGAGAAAGCATTCAAAGCTAAATACCGTCAGACGTTGGATGAATTACCGCTCGAAGAAGCAATGCAAGAACGCATTGTCGATGAAGCGAACGCTGCCTTTGGAATGAACATGAAAATGTTCCAAGAATTGGAAGGCAATTTGATTAAAGCGATCGGTCAAATGTTGTTCAACACCCTCACGCGGCGTCGGACACGCGGCAGTACTGAATTAGTAACTGCTGAATAATATTACGACAAATCAATCTTGTCGTTCATTGTAGGGGCAGCACCCTTGGGATTACCTTAGCAGAGTAGGGCAATCTTGGGGAGGTTGCCCCTACAGTCTTCATTTTTATGATCGTCCTTGGTAAGCAGAAGAAGCACAGCACACCAGCGTAGTTTTTATCGGCCGCGATTTGAAATTCCTTAACATCTCAGTTTAGTCAACTGATAACTTATTTCTTCCTCACTCCCCACTTCCTCTCATGACAATCTCTCTTATCTTCAACATTGCCAATCTTTTTGTTTTACCTTTTTGGTTATTAATGATTTTTCTACCCAAGTGGAAAGTCACGCAACGAGTGATGGAATCGTATATTCCCTTTGTTCTCTTAGCAGTAGTATATTCTTATTTGTTCGTAATCAGCATTACACCTGAAAATGCTCAAGCTTTATCAAATCCTCAATTAGCCGATATTGCTAAGTTTTTTTCTGATGAAAAAGCTGCTGTAACTGGCTGGATTCATTTTTTAGTGATGGATTTATTTGTGGGACGCTACATTTATTTGCAAGGACAGAAAACTGGAATTTGGACAATTCACTCCCTAGCACTTTCTTTGTTCGCTGGTCCTTTAGGTTTACTTTCTCACATCTTAACTTGCTGGATAACTCAGACATTTTTTCCGCGTTCTACTAATGATGTGGCGGCGATCGCAGAATAAAAGCCATCGTAGATTTATTGGTTAATGATGGGACAGACGAGATTGATATATTGAAACTAGAAACTCGATTTCGCCTTCCGTAATTGGGTTTCTAATTTCTGTACGTTTCGTTGAGTAAGACTATTTCAAACAATAGTCTGCATCCAATAAACATCCCTGCCTTAAGTTTGCACTTAAGGCAGGAACGTGTACATGTTTATTGTTTAACTGCCCAGCACAAGCTTATTGGATGCTTACAATTAAGAACCTTTAGCGTCTTTATAGTCAGCATCTACCCAACAACGCGGTAAACTTTCGCCTGAAGGAAAAATTAGATTATCCTTTTTGTGAGATTCTGGTTGCTCTTCTTCTTCACCTGCTTGTTTTTTTGCTTGGACGGTGTCTTTATTGGGATTTATCAAATCTATAACATCAAGAAGTTCTACCAATGCCTTCGTATCTTTGAGTTGTAGAAGCATACAATTAACCTACTATAAAAAGGGTGGACCGAAAGCATTAAGAGCAGCTGTAAAGTCAGTTATTTAAGCATTTAAAAAACCTTAGCTTAACCTCTAAGGTCATAAATGCTGATAACTAACTGCTGATGGCTGAATGCTGAAAAAAATTACATTCCGCGCTGATATTTTTCCACTATATCTACGAGACTAACTTGACATTGTAATGGCAGTAAATCAATCAGAGAAAGTTCTCTTCTGCCACCACCAATTTTGACTTTAATGGATTCTAAGACTTTTGTTACTGCGTCTTCGTCCACAGTCTTGTCAGAGGTAATTAAGGGATACAATTGTTCAGCTACTAAAGTATGCAGCTTAGCGTCAGATAAGTAAAGATGCCATTTGGCGATATCTATGTAAACGTTCTCACCAATTTCAGCAGCAAAAGCCTCTAGTAGCTCTGTAGTGTTAGTCTTCGCCATAAAATTACCCCTAATTAACGAACACGAACTCTCACTCAACTTAAGATTATTATTTGCCAGCCAAGACTGATACCACCACAAGTTACAATCACATCAACATCATCAATCCATCTTCAGGTAGATTTGGATGGCGTTTCTGAGTAGTTGGCGATCGCTGAAATATAAGTCAGATGTACTAAGAGGATTATTATCCAACCAGCTGTCAGAGGAGGTAGCCATGACCAGGTTGCTGCTTTTAATGTGTGGAAAAACCACAACCCAGAATTAATTAAGGCGGCGATCGCCACATGTACAGCAAAATTCATTCTGTCGTCCAACTTGCGGTAAGCTGGGTCATTGCGATCGGGTTTACGAGGCCAACGAGGAGGCATAAATATTTACAAAGATTCTCAAATGAATAAATTACAGATTTAGAGGACTCAGAAGTATATGTAGGTTTAAACTACATAAAATATCAGCAAACACGGTATCAGTGTTAAACCTGTCTGTACAACAGCCAGGAACAGCAATATTTTGAGTTCTTAACTCCTTAAGTAACAATATATATGATCGGCCTCAATTTGAGAATTTTTACGAGTGTTCTCTGCGGAAGAAATTTGGTAAACCTGGAGTTAGAAATAAAAACGCTCATGTTAAAAGCGACTTTCCGGATAGATTTGTTCAAAATCCTTGCCCTCCCTTTCGAGCAAGTTAGATGTTTAAGAGCTTGCTAATTCCCTAACTACTGCCAGAAATGCGTGTAGTACTGGAGACAGGTTATCTCGTTGCCAAACGATCGCCAAGGCAACTTCTGGTGATGACGGGTGCAACTCACGATACACGACTCCAGGTCGCTGGAAATGTTTGACGGAAGCAGAAAGTATGGCAACCCCCAACCCCGCCGCCACAAAACCCAGCATAACTTGCATCTCATTCACTTCTTGAGTCACCTTTGGACTGAAGCCAGCCTGTAGACATAAAGCTAAGACTTGATCGTAAAGTCCACAGCCACTGTCGCGTTGTGCCATTACGAAAGGTTCGTTAGAGAGTGCTTTGAGCGGTACTTTGGTTTGACTTGTCAGTGGATGGGTTTCAGGCAAAGCTAGAACCAGAGGTTCCTGTAAAACAGCTTCAACAACCAGTTCTTTGTCCTTTCCCTTAAGTGGTGGGACAATGAATCCGGCTTCTAGCTGACCTGCGTGTAACGCCTGTACTTGTTCACCTGAAGTCATAACTAGAACCACTAGTTCTACCCCAGGATAGCGATCGCGGTAAGTTTTGAGAGAGGTAGGGACAATATCATAAGCAGAAGATCCCTCAAAGCCGACAACAAGCCGACCAATTTCGCCTCGACTTGCTCGCTGTGCCACCCGTATACTTTGTCCAACTTGTTCTATGATCTGGCGAGACTCTTCAAAAAATAATTTCCCAGCGTTTGTTAATTCAACTTGGCGCTTAGTTCGGTAAAAGAGTTCTACGCCTAACTCCTGCTCAAGTTGGCGGATTTGCCGAGTTAGTGGCGGTTGGGCCATGTTCAACCGTTTGGCTGCTCGACTAAAGTTTAATTCTTCTGCCACCATCAGAAAATATTGTAGCTGTCGAAACTCCATATTTAATAAAAATTGCACAATACCTAAAAGGTATTAATAAAGTTCAAAACTGATATTAAACAAGGATATATCTATTTCTTAAGGTACATATATCAAAGGTGTTTCTTAATAGAGAATTGCGAAGAGACAAGTCTGCCCCAACGTGTAGTTATATTAGTTCTCGTCTTAAATACCTTTTTTGATCGGGAAGAAAGCTTAATCAAGACTTAAAAAGCTTGTGGACTGGAAGATCTTGTCTTCCCAATTGCAAGTGAGAAATAAGCGCTGTCGAAAATTGACTAACCTTTACGGAGTACTTAGTAGATGAAGATGTTCGAGGGAAAAGTTGTGCTGATTACTGGAGGAAGTTCTGGGATCGGACGAGCCACAGCGGTCGTGTTTGCCCAAGAGGGTGCTAAAGTCGTTGTTGCCAGTCGGCGTGAGGACGAAGGTCAACAGACCGTGCGTCTGATTGAGGAAGCTGGCAGTGAGGGTATTTTCGTCAAGACTGACGTTTCACAAGCTGAACAAGTTAAGGCAATGGTTGAGAAAACAGTTGCGACTTATGGTCGCATTGACTGCGCTTTCAACAACGCAGGTTTCGACGGTAAATATGCCCCACTCGTTGAACAGACCGAGGAGAGTTGCGATCGCATACTTGATATTAATGTTAAGGGTGTGTGGTTGTGCATGAAGTACGAGATCGAGCATATGCTTTCAAGTGGTCGTGGTGCGATCGTCAATACCGCCTCAATTTTTGCTAATGTCGGTTTTCCCACAGGCTCGATTTATGCAGCTAGCAAACATGCAGTGATGGGATTAACCAGATCGGCAGCACTAGAATACGCCAAATCTAACATCCGCATCAACGCAGTCGGTCCAGGTGATATCCAAACCGAGATGGTAGAACGCGGTCTTGCTTCTATGCCAGGAGGCAAACAAGCTTACGAAGCAACCCGCGTGATGGGTCGCTTGGGTCATGCAGAGGAGGTGGCAAAAGCTGTTCTTTTTCTGTGTTCTGACCAAGCTTCATTTACAATCGGTCAAATGCTGATGGTTGATGGGGGCTACACCGTACAGTAAAAGGCTGCGCTCGATTATAAGCGCAAAGAAGGAATTTGTCTATTCTCTGTGAGCGACTCGGGCGGATATTGTCAAGTACCATAATGAGAGAGAGCGTCCTACGCGTGAGCCTAGTTCATACTTTCATTCAGCAACGCCAGTTTTTAAATTTAATTTGACATTGATTGAGGCTTGTGAACTCCTGAAGTTTCATGAAAACAACATTTATAGCTTTTCTAGTTGTAGTTCATACACTTTCTCCCTCTCCTAAAGTTGGCAGAGGTTAAACACCTTTTGATACTCCGTTTGACGAACGTGATAGTAAGCAGAGGCAGGTTTAATAAACGAAACATCTGAGTAGATGCAATTTTATATAAAACTCACTCGTACAGGAATTTCCGCAAGTCGCGTCCTTAAAGTAAGTGAGATTTTAAGCGATCGCACAAAATTTTTTACACAAGAGGTTCTAGTCCAGGTAAGGGTTTCATCCGTGAGTTATGTGTAATTAATTTTGTTTTACTACTTGTAACGGATTGCGCTTTTTGCAAGTTGTATGCTTATACGAAATTTATTAATTTTGTTTACAATTATAAACTAATTTATTCAGGCAGAGTGTGCTAAGTAAACAAGTGAGTGTCTTTATTTCAATGCACAAGTCTTAGTAAACTTAAACTATGTCTGTAGGGCATCTTAAATGTTAAAAGACAACTTCTTACGCACAATACAGCTTCTAAGCATAGCCGTTCTAGTTTCGGTGATCACCACTGGCTGCAAAGGACGAGAAACGGAAGCGAAAGCAAGTGGACCATCGGCTATCCCTGTGAAGTTGCTTTCGCTACAGTCAAGTGCAGTAGAAGACAGTTCGGAATTTGTAGGTTCGTTAGAAGCCCTAGAGAGAGTTGATCTCAAACCGGAGATCGAGGGTCGGATTATGAATATGTCCGTAGCGAATGGAGCTATAGTCAAAAAGGGGACAATGATCGCTCAACTGCGTCAGGATCAACCTCAAGCTCAATACGCTAGTGCTATAGCCAAAGCCAATTCTGCTCGAAGTGCCCGCGCAACAGCAGCAGCAAAGCTTCGAGCCGCCGAGGCAGATCGGGTGAGGGCAGCAGCAGACGTGAAACTTCAAGAGGTACAGTACAAACGAGCCGAACAACTCGTTAAGGAAGGGGTACAAGCTAGACAGCAGTTAGATATTTCCCGGAACAGCAAAGATACGGCAATTGCAGCCCTGAGGGCAGCCGAGGAACAGGTGGGAGCCGCCAAAGCGACTTTACAACAGATGAACTCTGACCTCAATCAAGCGAAAGCTGATGCGGCAGCGGCAGATGTACCTCTCCGCTACAAACAAGTGCGTTCACCAATCACTGGTATGGTTGGCGACTTCAATGTTAAGATCGGCGACTACGCCACTACCAGTCAAACCATAACCACCATTATCCGCAACGACTTTCTCGACTTGCGAATATCGGTGCCCACAAACCACTCAGCGCAACTGAAAGTGGGGTTACCAGTCGAGCTTGTTGACCCAAATACACGCAAGTCCCTAACGACAGGAGAAATTTATTTTATCTCTCCTCAGGTAAACTCTGGCAACCAAGCTATCTTAACCAAAGCACGCTTTCCTAACCAAGACGGTAGCTTGCGCGATCGCGCTTTTGTCAAAGCCAGAGTGATTTGGAGCAAAGGTGAGGGAATTTTGATTCCGACTACAGCCGTGTCTACCATCGGCGCACAAAACTTTGTCTTTGTCGCCCAAAGAGGAGAAAAACCAGTCGTGCGGCAAAGACCTGTGGAACTAGGAGACATTCAGGGTCAAAGTTACAAGGTCATCAATGGGGTTAAACCAGGAGAAGAGATTGCTGTCACACAAATCCTGAACCTGAAAGATAATACTGCCATTAAGCCGATTACCAATTAGCGATTAGCAATGACCTTAAAAATCAACAGGATTTCCACAGAGTATGCTGCTAAGTATTGCTGACATTTTTATTAAACGACCAGTCTTAACGACAGTTTGCACGGTACTGATTCTCGTGGTAGGAGGGATTACAACTCCGCTCCTTCCTTTAGATAAGCTACCAGAATTGGCACTCAAGCAGGTAACAGTCACGGCTAACTATCTTGGCACCGACGCGAAAACCGCCGAAGAAAATGTGACCACCGTGCTGGAGAGGCAAATTAACGGTACGGAGCGTGTGGTGTACATGTCCTCCCAGACGACAAATAATGGTGACGCCACAATTAACGTCTCCTTCCCGACGAACATGGATAGAAATACTGCCCAAGTTCTGGTGCAAAATAACGTCGCGGTTGCTCAATCCGATCTCCCGCAGTCAGTTATCCAAACTGGTGTGATCACCCAAAAACAATCTCCAACGATTACTTTAGCTTACGCATTTTATTCTGAAAAAGATAAAAACGGAAAATTCATATACGATAACGTATTTATTAGCAATTACGTTGACAGGCAAGTCCTTGATGAAATCAAAAGGATTGAGGGAGTCGGTAACGCCAGAATTGTTGGGGAACGAAAATATGCCATGCGCCTCTGGCTAGATCCCGACGCTCTTGCCGCCAGAAATTTGACGGCACAGGATGTGATCAATGCTATCTCGGAACAAAATATCCAGGTAGGAGCCGGGAGAATCGGTCAGCAGCCAACCCCAGCCTCGCAGCAGTATGAAATTGCTTTGCGAGCAGTCGGTCGGTTCACGACGCCGGCGGAAGCTGAGGACATTGTAGTGAAAGTTGGTGATGATGGTACCCTGACCAGGCTCAAAGATGTCGGTCGGGCAGAAGTGGGAGCGCAAGACTACAGTGCCACGAATCTGTTTGATAACTCAGCCTCAGTCATTCTCTTAGCTTACCAACTTCCAGGCAGCAATGCTTGGAATACAGCTAATTTGATGAAAGCAAAAATGGCTGAACTCACACCAAGTTTTCCCCCTGGATTGAAGGCGACGGTTGCTTTAGACAACACGTTGTTTGTCGCCGCTTCCCTTGACGAAGCTTTTAAAACTCTGACGGAGGCGATCGCACTGGTGATCTTGGTGATCTTCATCTTCTTACAAGACTGGCGCACCACGATCATTCCGGCGATTGCAATTCCGGTTTCATTGATTGGGGCGTTGGCATGTACCTACGCGCTAGGATTTACCCTCAATCAGTTAACTTTGTTTGGGATTATTTTAGCAACGGGTCTGGTGGTAGATGATGGGATTGTGGTGGTAGAGGCGATCGCTGCCAAGCTTTCTCAGGGAATGAGACCAATGCAAGCTGCCTTGGATGCAATGGACGAATTGACCTCAGCCGTCATTGCCACATCAGTTGTACTCATGGCAGTGTTTATTCCGGTGACCTTCTTTCCGGGTACAACAGGAATCGTTTATAAGCAATTTGCCTTAATCATTGTCTTCTCCATCGCCGTTTCTGTCTTCAACGCGCTCACTTTCTCTCCTTCGATGGCAGCTATTATTATGCGACGTTCTGAGGAAGTACACGGTCCGTTGGGCTGGTTATTTCGGCAGTTCAATCGTGGGTTTAGCTGGTTTACTTCTCTGTACGTCAAGACAGTGGAATTCCTAATTCGGGTGAGGCTGGTTGTGGTGATAGTTTTTATTGCAGGTTTGGTTGCAACGGGCTGGCTTTACCAAGTGACTCCCCAAGGATTTATCCCTGAAGAGGATCAGGGCTACATGTTTGCAGTTCTGGAAAGTCCACCGGGAGTTTCTCTAAATTACACCACAGAATTGGTCAAGCGCATCGAGGAGAAAGTCGTGCTACCGATTCCTGAAGTCGAGCATGTGAATGGTGTCGCTGGCTTTGGGTTTGAGGGGAGTAATAGCAACAAAGGGCTGTTGTTCATTAAGCTTAAAGACTGGGCGGAACGTCCTGGTGCCGATAAGTCAATCTTTGGAGTTCTGCAAAAGGTCAACCAAGGGTTGCGAGCAACAGTCCCAGAAGCCAGGGTGATTGCGGTGAATGCACCGCCTGTCGATGGATTAGGAAGTACGGGGGGTTTTGAGTTTTTTGTTCAAAACAAACAAGCACTACCCGTAAAATCATTGATAGAGAATACGCAAAAAGTCATAGCGGCCGCCCAGAAGCGACCGGAATTGGCGGGGATCTTTACCCAATTCACCTTTGATTCCCCACTGCTCCAGATTTCTGTTGATCGCAACCAAGCTAAAGCGCAGAACATTCAGACAGACGATATTTTCAATACTTTGCAGACCTACTTAGGTGCAAGATATGTCAATCAATACGTTCTCGGTGGGCGACTTTATCGGGTTTATGCTCAAGCAGAAGGAGCAAGGCGCTCTAATCCAGATGATATCAGTCGTCTGTACGTACGCTCCACAAATGGCAATTTAGTCCAGATGAACACTGTGGTACATCTAGAAAAAACGACTTATCCACCGATTCTCACTCACTACAATGTCTACCCCGCAATCAAAATTCAAGGAGCACCAGCACCAGGATACAGTACTTCCCAAGCGATTAAAGTGATGGAAGAAGTTGCGAAAACAACCTTGCAACCCGGATTTGGTTATGCTTGGACGGGAACTGCTTTCCAGGAAAAATCCTCCGGCGGTGCGGCACCAATCATTTTTGGCTTAGCCTTTGTGATGGTCTTTCTCGTGCTGGCGGCTCAGTACGAAAGTTACGTTGACCCGACCATCATCCTGATCACTGTACCCTTAGCGATTTTAGGCGCTCTTGGTGCGGTGGCACTGCGGGCAAATCTTTTCCAAGCAGGTGGGGTTTGGCCAGTGGTGAATAATAACATTTATGCTCAGGTGGCTTTGGTGATGCTGATTGGTTTGGCAAGTAAGAACGCAATTTTGATTGTCGAATTTGCCAACCAATCATTAGCGATCGGCATGAGCATTCCCCAAGCCGCAGTTCGCGCCGCAGAAGAGCGCTTGCGACCAATTTTGATGACGGCTTTTGCCGGCTTAGTCGGTTTCTGGCCTTTGGTGATTGCTAAAGGTGCTGGGGCAATGAGCCGTTGGTCTTTAGGGACAGCACTTTTTGGTGGCTACCTGATTTCAACGATCTTAAGTCTCTTTTTAGTGCCAGTTCTATACGTGGTAATTAAGGGGGGAGAAGAGCGTTTCTTGAAACCTGGTAAGGTATCGGCTCCAAGCGTGCCAGAACAACCTAAAGTTACTGAGGAGAAAGAGCAAGCTGTCTCTTTTAAATCTTCTACTCAAAATGAATGAGCATTAAGTTTAGTAATTGCTACATAGCTTAGGTACCACACTTAAGCTATTCTTTCAACAGGAGTGACAAAAATGTTTCGGAACTGGAATCGCAACGATTATATTAATCATATCGTGTTTATTGTGACTGTTTTGTATCTGTTTTACTCCTTCTTCTTACATCATTAAATCCTTTTATTAGGAGGTAGCAATGAGAGCGCGGCGAATTATTTTCTCAGGGATTATCACTGCTCTTGCTGGTGCGATGATCGGTTTAGCTGCCACGAAAATTGGTCAACGTAACTTTGATCAACTCGCATTTGAAGGTCAGTATTACGAAGGATTGCAGAGAAATTATACTTTAATTGGTGCAGGCATAGGATTTGTGGTTGGGGTCGGACAAGAATGTGTACGAGATTTGAAGACCCAAAGAAATGAAGAATAATTAGCAATGAACTTTTAGCTTTTTCAAAAACATGTTTGGATTAATTTCATTATTGGAAAATGCCGAATAAGCTTAAATATGCTTTACTTTGCTTGCTGATTGTGGGTACTGCGACACTGACTACAACTTACTGGCACTTGGGTATGGCGGGAATTACGACATTTGTGTTGGCTTACTTATCAAAAGGGATGAGACGCCATCGCTTGTAGTGCTTTCATCAACTTTGATTGGTTGTAATCAGCGTTGCAGACCTGTTTCTCAGAACTGAGAGTGTTTAACTACAAAACTCTTTAAAATTAAACTATTAAATGAGGAAAATTATGTCTAATGAAGCGCCGGAATCACTTGTAACTACTGGTTCAACTGGAGTCGAAGCGCAGCTAAAGCAACTCAATCAGCTTTTGTCAAGCCTGAACGAACGAGTTTCTCGATTAGAGGAAAACTTCATTCTGGTTGCAGATCTTCACAAATATAGAAAGCTACAAGATTTGTTATCGTCCGGCGATCTTCGAGAAGCCGATTGGGAAACCATTCGGGCAATCCAAGCAGTCACAGGAGAACCAGATGTAGAATCCATTACCCCTGACGATATGAGGCGATTTCCCTGTGATGAACTTCGCGTAATTGATAATCTCTGGAAAACCTATAGCAAGGGCCGCTTTGGTTTTAGCGTCCAAATGCAAATTTATCAAAGTGTTGGTGGTTCCCTCGCTACCACAATCTCTCAAGATACTACAGTCATTGAGCGCTTTGGCGAGCGTGTTGGCTGGCGTGTGGAGAACAAATGGCTCAAGTGTGATGACTTGGATTATACCCTGAATGCACCAGTAGGCTGTCATCCTTCAAGGTGGTGGAACTCTCCTTTCGGTTCCAAAATGACGAACTTTTTCTTCAATCGTCTGCTGACTTGTAGTCTTTAGGATCTGGATTTAAAACTTTTGGAGGGTGTGTTCCACAGTGGAAAGCACTTTATACCTTAAATCCACAAATTAACGTTCCTGTCAATAGTCCCTCAGTAGTTTTAGTATAAGATAATATCATGTTCGGTAAATAAGTTATAAATAA
>JAQYWO010000199.1 GCA_029379215.1 Rhizonema sp. PD37 | reverse complement strand
AAGAATTAAAAACAAGGGTAATGCTGCTATTGCAAATTAAATGTGGAACAGCTTAGTATATTACTATTTACGTTTTGTTGAAGTGTTGATTGTTAACAGCGAGCGCAGAGCTGCTATATTGATTTTGAATACAATTTAAAAAATATTTGGAAAAATCTTCTGAATTTTAGAAGCCTGTTAGCAGGTGATGGGAAACGCTGAAGTCTGTCGGGTAACTCTTGAGCCTATACTGCTGGATCTGTAAATTCTAAATTGCTTAGCTAATTTTTATTCTAATTGCTTATGTTTGCTAACTTGAAAAATTTATTGACAAAGCCTGTAGTTGTTGCGAGCGCAATTGCAGGTATGTTAATAGTTGGGGTTCAACAGTTGGGAGTGCTAGAGTCAATCGAATTGAAGGCTTACGACCAGATGATGCAAAGGCGTGCCGACTTGAGTCCAGATCCACGCCTATTGATTGTTGGATTTACCGAAGCAGACATTCAAAAATTACAACAAGGCACACCAAATGGTATAGTCTTAGACAAAATATTGAGTAAATTAGAGCGCCATCAACCAAAAGTTATCGGTTTAGACTTTTTTCGCGATGTGCCAGTGCAACCAGGACACCAGCAATTATTAGCACACCTAAAACAGAGTTCGCTGATTGTCCCTATCTGTAGAGTAGGCGGGGGTAATACACCTGCCGTACCACAACCTCTTGGTATAAAATCAGACATTGTAGGGTTCGCTGACATTCCGGAAGGCAAAGATGGGATAATTAGGCGAAATTTGCTCGTCATCACCCCCAACCTCAAGTCAAGTTGCACAACCGCAGCTTCTTTAGGATTGCAACTAGCGGTTGAGTACCTAAAAGTTCAACCAGATTTTACAAAAGAGGAGAATCTACAATTAGGTAAAAAGATATTCAAACGCTTGAAAGCAGACTCAGGTGGTTATCAGCATATGGATGTTGGTGGCTTCCAAATACTGCTGAACTACCGTGGGGCAAAAAACATTGCTCAACAGGTGAGTTTCACAGACATGCTTAATGATCGCTTCAAGTCAAGTTGGGTGAAAAATCGCATTGTCTTGATTGGTTCAACCGCACCAAGTTCCCAAGATATTCGGAATACACCCTATAGCGATGGTAAGGCAGATGATTCTGGCAAAATGCCTGGAGTGATAATTCATGCCCACATGGTGAGCCAAATTCTGGATGCAGTATCCGATAAACGACCACTTTTCTGGTTTTTGCCTGCTTGGGGAAAAATTCTTTGGATCTTGGGTTGGACTGTAGTAGGTGGAGTTTTAGCATGGCGCATTCAGCACCCGCTTCGTTTAGGAGTCGCAAGCTGCTTCACCGTAATATTGTTGTTCTTCATCGGTTATGCCATCTTTCTTCAAGCAGGATGGGTACCACTAGTATCTCCGGCATTAGGGTTATTAGGAGCAGTAATAGGTGTTGTGAGCTACACAGCATTTCAAGAGAAGCAATATAAGGAAAAAATCTCCCTTCAGATTAAAGAGCAAGATGAAAACATTCTGCTCTTACAAGCGCTATTAAGGGAAGGTGGGAATTATCCAACACAGACACATACAGCAATTTCCGAATGTTCCCCTGACGTAAGAGTATTCAACAACCGCTACAAAACGAGCGATGTACTAGGTTGTGGGGGATTTAGTTATACTTATCTAGCTGAAGATACTCATCGTCCTGGTAAACATATGTGTGTAGTTAAGCACTTACAGCCGGCTCGTACTGATGAAGGGTTTTTAGAGATTGCTAGGCGTCTGTTTAAAACTGAGGCAGAAATTTTAGAGCTTTTAGGTCATCACAATCAGATTCCACAGCTAATGGCTTATTTTGAAGAAGATAGGCAATTTTATTTAGTTCAAGAGTATATTAAAGGACATCCACTCAATGAAGAATTGACTCCCGGACAGCAATTTTCAGAGGCAAAAGTCATAGATTTTCTCAAAGATGTTTTGTCTGTACTGATGTTTGTTCACAGTCATGGTGTGATCCATCGAGATATAAAACCCAGCAACTTGATCCGACGGCAAAAAGATAACAGCATTGTCCTCATTGACTTTGGTGCTGTCAAACAAATAGAGCCTCAACAGTTACACGAAAATCCTACAGTAGCAGTAGGTACTGCAGGTTATGCACCTCCTGAGCAATTTATGGGACTGCCAAGATCAAACAGCGATATTTATGCTCTAGGAATGGTTGCCATTCAAGCCTTAACTGGAGCATCTCCTCGACACTTTGAACGAAATGAAACAATGGCACTCGTTTGGCGAGGTCCAACAACTAGCGAACCATTTGCTGTAATCTTAGATAAAATGGTTTCTTATGACTTTCACCACCGATACCAATCGGTAGAAGAAGTTTTGCAAAGTTTGGAGAAATTGTGAGTAGAGAGTGGGGAATTTAATTAAAAAGATTTTTAATTTTCAACTCTTCATAACCAATTACCCAAGAGAACATAGGGGGACCAATAGTACGGATGTTGGTAGAGAGGATTTTTTAACATGTTAACTTGGGCACGCTTGAAGGCTTCTGTTTTCGAGATATTAGGTTCGTTTAACTGTTTATAGAACTCAGCCATGATTAAAGAAGTTGCTTCGTCGTCTACTGTCCAAAGTGACGCCAAAGTACTGCGTGCGCCAGATCTCACAGCCACTCCTGCAATTCCTAATGCGGCTCGTTGATCTCCTGCAGCAGTTGAGCAAGCACTCAGAACAAGTAGCTCGATCACACCTCGTTGATTAGTTTCTCTGGTTTTAAGTAAGCCGTTTAACTCGTTGACATTAACGTTGCCATCATAAGTCACAATGTATGTTCCTTCTGCCTTGGAGCTAAATGTACCGTGAGTTGCTAGGTGAACCACAGGCGCACTCAATGACTTCACAGTGTTTTCAATTGCTTCTTTAGTAAATTGCTGATTAAGTAGCACACGAGTATTTGAAAGTTTTAACTTAATTGCCTCCAGTTCGTTTTTAACATTGGGTAATGCCGGAAAATTATTACTACCTTCGCTTAATCCACCAGCGATAATTCGCAGTTGAGTGCGGGCTAGGGGTTGAGGGTTTAATAGCTGTAAACCGGGTGTTAGAGAAACGTTATACTTCTGAATCAAATACTGCTTTCCGTCATGCAATGCTTCCATAGGAATATTTCCCAGTGGATTGTCTAAGACAAATACCAGGTTTTTAACTTTATGCTTTGCCAATTCAGATTCAATTGGTCGGATAATCCAGTTATATACTTTTTGAGATGATGGCAAAAAATCATAAGTAGATCGAGTTTCCAACGTTTGCCGCATCTCCGTGATTGTTTCTTTAACGTCTTTTTGGCTGATAGGGATGGAGTGATGAAGTAAAATCTGCTCTGATTTTCGATCTGATGATGAAGAAGGTAATGAAACGATGACTTCTAGGCGATCAGACAAAACTACCGGATAAATCACTGCTGCAGTGGGATCAACTTTGTCAATATTGACGGGTTTAGCATTAATACAAGCTCTGCGGAAGAAGTTGTCTAGTTCAGCCAAACGTAGTGATTCGATAACATTTCTCGCTGTAGCGAGAGAGTTTTTAGTGGTTTGATGCTCTAAGAGCAAACTCACCAGTTCACGATAGACTGGCTCTACTCCTTCTCGAAAAGAATATTGCACATCAGGATTGATGTTGACTAAATCGTTACGCAAAGTTTTGAGATTATCAACAGCTTTGGTATATGCGGCGATCGCTCCGGGCTGATTTCCTTGTTTCTTCAGTATACGACCCAATTGCCATTGCCACCGATAGCCAATGTCTGGTGCTGGGATACTTTCAGCAAGTACTAAAGCCTTTTGAGTCAGTGTTTGTGCTGAAGGTAAATCCTGCTTCTGTTCATACAATCCTCCCAGAGTGCCTAAGGCGTATGCTTCGGCACGCTTGTCTCCCAAAGTTTTCGCTTGTTCAACAGCTCTTGCTCCGATATTCGCGATATCAGTCCATTCTGGAGTTGCGGCTGTTTGAGCAGTGAGTATAGGTTGCAAGCTTTTTGTACTTTTTGTGTCTTTATCGTCTGTTTCAAGCTGGGGGCAATTCGGATTTGTTGCCACTAGATTCGCCTCAGTTCTTTGTTTGAGACAAGCTAAAGTTTGAGTGACGTTAATCAGAGCATAAATAGTCTTGTGATTGGGAGGCAAGGTTGCCAGCTGAGATTGAATTTGCGGCAATAAAATTTGAGTATCAGTCCATCTATTTATCTGTACAAGTAAGCGCAGTTGATTCAGTTGTGCTTGTAGTCGGGTTATTGGTAATCCAGTTGCTGCTGCTTGTTCGTAATGCTGTAATGCTTGATTAGTGGATTCTTCTTTGCGATCACTGGTGCTTCGTAACGCTTGAGCCGTGTTTCCCAAACTCAACTGAATTTGGGCCATCAATTCGGGAGAGTTTAGTTTAGAAGCGACTTTTAAACTTTGCTCCAAAGCTTGCAAGGAACCAATACTCTCAAATCCCAGATTTGATTTCCTCTTGACAACTTCTCGCAACCTTTGTTGTGAAGCTTGTTGAGAATTAAACGGTATGCTTGGCATTGCTTCTGTATTGTCCAAATTGCCCACGACTCGTAGAGCATTTCCCAAACTCAACAATCCCGTCGCTTTCATCTCAGAATCAGGTTGCTGTTGCAACTGTTGATTGACTTGATTTAAAGTCAATAGAGCGCGACGATAAAGCCCTAATGCTTGCAGTGCTTGAGCCTGATTGATTTTGCTCCCGATAACGCCAGCATTATCCTGGTTTTTGGTGTAGAGAGTTGTCGCCTCCATCCAACTGGCAACAGCTTTATCAGGTTGCCCTTGCGCTAATTGTATCTGACCTTGAGTATTCAATGCTTGAGCGAGAACTGATCGGAATTCTTTAGAATTAGAATGATTGTTTTGTAATATTGCTACACCCTCTAAAATCGCTTTACTTGCTAAAGGTAAATGTTCCACTTGCTGGGAAGTTAAGGCAACATAGTTCAATGCTAAAGCTTGATTCAGCATATCGCCTTGAGTTTTAAATGCCGCCACCGCTTGTTGAAAAACAGACTCAGCTTGAGAGAACTGTTCTGTTTGATAGAGTGTCAAGCCTTGCTGTAAGAGTTGTTTAGCATCACTTGGTTGTGCCACCACCTGTAGAGCCGCGATATATTGCTTCAAGAGACTCTGAGGATGGCTGACTGTATCAGCGAACGCCATTGGACTTGTAGCTGTGGCAAATTGTGTCAGTGCAACGAGAAAGGCGAGTTTATACATAGCTGATATTGACGATATAGGGATAGGGAGACAAAGAGAAGGTGGAAAACATATAATCTTTCGGCATTACCAATTCTCAAAACTACAGTGGTTGAGTGTAAACCAGAGAAAAATACAAACCTTGTTCTTGTTGAGTGTTCCCTCTCCTGACATCAACTAAAGGAATACCCCAGTCAAATCTGGCACTCAGTCTATCGCTTTGCCACTGTAATCCTAATCCTACCGACGTTAGACTATTGTTTGGTAGATTTCGCCTGCCAGAACTACTCCAGCCAATCCCATAGTCCACAAATGGCGTAATTTGGAGAACTCCATTGACATCAGGTATACGTAAAATCGGATACCTCAATTCTAGAGAAGTTAAAAAGGCATTATCTGTTAACAAAAAGTCTTGACGATAGCCTCTGACTGTACGTACACCTCCGACTCCAAACTGTTCCAAAGGCACCAACGCCCTGTCAGCTAATTGAGCATCTGCACGAATTAATAGTAAAGTATCTGGAGCCAGTAAGCGCACCCACTGAGCTTGTCCTTGCCAGGAATAGAAGTTACCATCTGGAGGTCTTGGGTTATTGGTAGCATTAAAGGCGTCTATACCAAAGCTAAATTGCGAGCGTGCGGCAAGGACTTCTTTGCTATTGCGTTTAGTCCATTCTTGAAAAAATCGCAGTATTGATAGGCGAGTATCTCCATTTCTATCAGAGCCAGGTTCGTCAGTGAAGGGGAATCGTGTGCCGAGCAGTGATTCCAAAAAGCCAACGTCACTTTCCCGGCGATTTGCGGTGAGCCCGACTGCAAATTCCTCTGTAGGGGTTTGCACGATTGGTTGACGTAGGGTTATGGAGAAGTCTTGTAAAATGCCTCTGATGTCTAAAATGTCGAACGGTTTTTCAATGACTACGCTGTCTGTATAGTTATAGCCAAATGCGATAGTTCCATTGTGCGCGTTGATTGGCAAGGTATAGTTGAAATCAACGTTGTTGCTACCATCGGTATTGGCGTAGGCAATACTTAAAGCATCTCCCAATCCCGTGAGGTTAGCTTGGTTAATTTGAATTTGGCGATCAAAGCTACCGATACTTGGGATGCGATTGTTGTCTAAGCTGAGTTGAAAATTAAATGTCTTTGCCTCTGCCACCCTGACATCAAGCACACTGGTACCGGGAGAGGTTCCTGCAGCAAGTTCCGCAGAGATATTCTTAATCAACGGGTTCAACTGGAGTAGTTGCAGTGCTTTGAGCAACTTGTTCACGTTCAGGGGTTTGTGAGTGGCGATCGCTAAACGGCTGCGGATATAGCCTGTATTCAGCCTTTTCAAACCTCTCACTTGAATACCTTCCAAGCCACCTTCTACGACTTGGATTTTGACAGTGCTGCCTGCCGATTTCAGGATTTGGTTAGCTGGAATGAAAGCCCCGGAGGTAATGTAACCGCGAACACGGTAGAGTTGAGTCACTGCTTCCGAAGCTTGTAGAAGTTCAGCAAAGGTAATCTGTCTACGAGCAAATTTATTGGTGACTTTCTCGAAATCTTTGCGACTAAAAACAGAACTGCCAACCACATCAAAGCCAGAAACAAAAATTGTTCCGGAAAACCCATTTGGAACTGCCTCAGGAGTGGGAGAAGATGGGGGTATGGGAAGTAACTTTTCTGGTGGTGGAAGCTCTTGAGGTTTTTCCGGTGCAATGGGAGGGCTTTGTACAGGTGGGCGGAAAATATCTGGTGGTGTTTGTGGTTGGGTTTGTGCCGTTTTAGTTTCTCTTGGTGCTGCTAGTTGGGGAGGATTTTGTTCGGATATCCGGAAAATATCTGATGCTCGTTGGGTTTGTCCGATTTCAATTGGCTGCAATTGATGAGGAGTTGTGTCCAAAGATGTCTGTAGAGAAGCTGGAGTTGTGTGTAACAAAGGAGACTTTTCCCTCCCACCGAATACCACTTCTTTTTGCAACCCAGTATCAGCCGTCACTGTTTGTGCTGACAACGGTTGCTGGATGATGAACATTAGGGCGAGTGTAAGTAAGCTTGGCGATCGCCAGCAGTCATAGATATTCAGTAACCTGTTATTGAGCATAGCAAATAGATCCACGAGAGGAAGATGGATAAACAGTGTGAGCAGACTGGGTGCTCGAGATAACTTCACCTTTATTGTTGAGTAACCAGCCCTGTTCAGATAAAATTTCCCAAGCCTTTGACTGAGAGTGCATTGGGACTGATGTTTTGCTAAGGCGATGTTCTGTCACCCCTTCAGGATTCTCCCTACTTCCCATACTTAGTAGTCGAGTATTTGACCATATAACATCATTACTGAGGGCTTCATACGGGCTGGGAGGTAAGCAGCCTCGCCCAATGACAGTAACTGTATTGAAAAAAGCCTCGCCATTTGTAGAGACACAAAAGTGACGGAAACTGTGGAAGAGATTTCCTCCTAAGAGCGTTCCACCAGTAATCGTGAAGTTATTCCCATTGCTCCTCACCACAGAGTTCAGCTGTAAAGTGACATCTAATGCAACTTGGGCAAAGACGCAATTTCTCATGGATGCGATCGCTCCAAGCAACCCCAAAACTACCAACCAACCTAAATAATTACATCCCTCTTTCCTGCCTAAAGCCATACAGTTATGTCCTCCCGCAGAACTTCAGTAATTGCACTTATTACTGAAATGCTGGGCGAATTTTTTATGAAAACAGTCTAGAAATAACACTTACAGTATTTTTCCTGTTATTTGTCCTTTTTAGAGGAATTTGATAGAAAAGTTTTTATAATCTGCCTTTAGAAGGATGAGTTGCCCTCAAATATTTAATATATATTTCTTTCATACCCGTACAATTTTCTCTCAAGACTAGTCCATGTTGTCGGGTAACATAAGGTTTATTTTTTTCAACTTGTGCAAGAGTGTTACCAAAACAGTGCGCTCGTAAAAAGTAAAATTTTCACGAGCGCACACTCCTGCCTTACGCCGAACCATTAGGTATAGAAAAAAAGATTTATTTTGCTATAACGTAGCACAAGAAGTGATACGTCCTTATGTAAAGTCTGCCCTTGGGAAGCGCATCCCTTGAGCTGTAGCTTTACGTAAAATCGGCGAGCTTTGCTTTGAGAGTACTCGCTTCCATTGTCTGCCGGTGGGATACTCCCCTTGGGCTGTAGCTTTGCTTTGAGTTTTACTTCAATCAGGAACGTTTCGTGCTTGGGGTTACAGGCGCACTCCTAAACTCCATGAGTTCTTGAAACACTGTTTCCACTATAATTATATATTTTTTAGCAAACAGTTATTATACCACAAAAAAGGGTGCGTTAACAGAATGTAACTCACCTTAATATACGTAAGCGTAGTATTTAAGCAAAACTATTTATATTAGAGGGAGACAATTTGCTAAATCTTACTGAGTTTTGATTACCAGATTTTAGCTTAGCGTCTTCCTGCATTGGCTTTGGTTGGAAAAAGGTGATAGATTGTATCTTCAGGAGCAAGACGAATAGCTGTGTTGTGATCTGTCATTGCTTTTAATTTATCCCCTATTTCATAGTAAAGTTGACTGCGCCAAACATATAAAAGAGGGTTTTCCGGATGAATGCTAATAGCTTGGGTATAGTCTTCGAGTGCACCCAACCTATCTTCTAACTTATTGCGGCGAAAGCTAGCACGTTCAGTATAGACGTAGGCATCTTGGGGATTAACCAAAATTGCATGGTCAAATTCAGCGATCGCTCTTTGAGTGTCTCCTAGCTTGTACGAAGTATAAGCTTGTTCAATAAATGTTGCTGGAATATTCTGTTTGACATCAGAGGTGGTATACTTTTCAGCAGCCAGAGACTGCTCATTTGTTCTTGTGTGCTGGGAGTCTGAGGCTTTTGAGGAAGGATGGTGGAGGTTTAAAGCTTTAGAGAGGACATTTACACTTGAAACCAAGGCTAATATACAGCCAATGGCAATCATTACGCTCGCAAAACCTTGTTCACCACTGCTGGAAACATATTGAAGTGTGTCTACACTTTTGGTTGTATAGTTTTGTACAACCTGATGGGCTTGTGCGGGTTTGACAAGCTCTACGCTGGTTACCCCAGTAAGAGTTGAAGGTAGTCCGACAAAGAGGAATTTCCTTTTGCTCATTTTATAACTCCACTACAGCGTCGAGTGTTATTAAGCTGCAAGTTCAATGTAAACATCATAAAAAGTTAACTCTCTGTTCTACAAAGTTATCTTACTTGATTTAAGTAAAACCACATTTCTTACGAAACTTTCCGAAAAAAATATCTTACTACATCTTCTATTGTGTCAAAATAGCTGATTCTTGACCTCTGTACATCGACTTAAGTCAAAAGGAAAAATAATTAGCTTAACCTTAAAATATAGTCTAGCACCTAAGGGTAGACAATAGTCAGGCTCTTATTCAACCGTATTGCTGATACTCAGGGGCTTTTAGCGCTTGAGTATCAGCCTCATACAGCGACGGTAAATTATTTGTGAAGTTATCACAACTCCTGTTGGGACTCTCAAGTTTTCGCTTATTGGTGCACGAAACGTCACCGCTCTTTGAGTAGCGCTTTTCTGACGTTCAAGGATGTATGAACGTACTGTTTGTCCCGAAACAGGTGAGCTTCGCTCCCCATGCTTCATTTTTATGATTACCTTCTCAGCAATTAAGCGGTTGCTATACCACGAGCCGATTTACACTATCTTTTTACATCTTTGATTGAATTCAATCCTTCCGAAATCCAAAAAATTTTGGAAAATAAATGTAAGTCGTACATTTTACGACCGATCCAATCCTGAACATAGGCTAAAGATGAAACATTCATTTCTAGAACGCCTGCACAGTCCAGATCGCCCTGTAATCGTCTTTGACGGTGCGATGGGAACCAACTTGCAAAAGCAAAACCTGACGGCAGAAGACTTTGGTGGCCCTCAATACGAAGGTTGTAATGAGTACCTCGTTTACACCAAGCCAGAAGCAGTGGCGAAAGTTCACCGGGACTTTTTGGCTGCGGGTGCGGATGTGATTGAGACTGACACTTTTGGTGGTATGTCGATAGTCCTAGCAGAATATGACTTAGCAGACAAAGCATACGACTTGAATAAAACAGCAGCAGAACTGGCAAAACGGGTGGCTGCGGAATTTTCGACTCCCGAAAAACCTCGGTTTGTGGCAGGTTCGATCGGTCCCACTACCAAGTTACCAACTTTGGGACATATTGACTTTGACACCATGAAAGCGACTTTTGCCGAGCAAGCAGAAGCGTTGTTTGATGGTGGAGTGGATTTATTTATTGTCGAGACTTGCCAGGATGTGCTGCAAATCAAAGCGGCGTTGAATGGGATTGAAGAGGTGTTTGCCAAAAAAGGCGAACGGCGTCCTCTCATGGTTTCGGTGACAATGGAAACTATGGGGACAATGTTGGTAGGGACAGAAATCAGCGCAGTTCTGACCATTTTAGAACATTTCCCCATAGACATTCTCGGTTTGAACTGTGCCACCGGTCCAGACTTGATGAAACCACATATTAAGTATCTTTCAGAACATTCACCTTTTGTCGTTTCCTGTATTCCCAATGCGGGGTTACCAGAAAACGTTGGTGGTCAAGCTTTTTATAAGCTGACACCAGTAGAATTACGGATGTCTTTAATGCATTTTGTTGAAGATTTGGGTGTCCAAGTGATTGGGGGTTGCTGTGGGACATCTCCGGAACACATTCAACAATTAGCAGAAATTGCCAAAGAGTTGAAGCCAAAAGTCCGACATCCGGAAATAGAACCAGCAGCAGCATCGATTTACAGTACTCAACTTTACGATCAAGACAACTCATTCTTAATTGTCGGCGAACGGTTGAACGCCAGTGGTTCTAAGAAGTGTCGCGAACTGCTGAACGCGGAAGACTGGGATGGATTGGTGTCAATGGCGAGAAGCCAGGTAAAGGAAGGCGCACACATCCTTGATGTGAATGTGGACTATGTAGGACGCGACGGCGAGCGGGATATGCACGAAGTCGTATCCCGCTTGGTAAACAATGTGACACTACCTTTGATGCTGGACTCCACCGAATGGGAGAAGATGGAGGCGGGGTTAAAAGTGGCAGGAGGTAAGTGTTTACTGAATTCCACGAACTATGAAGATGGCGAACCACGTTTCTTAAAAGTTTTGGAATTAGCGAAGAAGTACGGAGCAGGTGTTGTGATTGGTACAATTGATGAAGATGGGATGGCGCGGACTGCTGATCAGAAGTTTGCGATCGCCCAACGTGCTTATCGTCAAGCTGTCGAGTACGGCATCTCACCTCAAGAAATATTTTTTGATACTTTAGCTCTCCCTATTTCGACGGGAATTGAAGAAGATAGAGAAAACGGCAAAGCAACAATTGAAGCCATCCGTCGCATCCGCCAAGAATTGCCGGGTGCTCACGTTATTTTAGGTGTCTCCAACATTTCCTTTGGTTTGAACCCCGCAGCGCGAGTTGTGTTGAACTCCATGTTTTTACATGAAGCGATGGCTGTAGGTATGGATGCGGCAATTGTCAGTGCTAGCAAGATTTTACCACTGTCGCGGATTGAAGAACGACATCAAGAAGTCTGTCGCCAGTTAATTTACGATGAACGCAAGTTTGAGGGCAATATCTCTACTTACGATCCCCTGACAGAACTGACAACACTGTTTGAAGGGGTAACGACAAAACGCGACAAAGGTGTCGATCAAAACTTACCCATAGAAGAACGCCTGAAGCGTCATATCATTGATGGCGAACGCATTGGTTTGGAAGAACAACTGACAGCCGCGTTACAAACATATCCACCCCTGCATATTATTAACACTTTCTTGCTGGATGGGATGAAAGTCGTTGGTGAGTTGTTTGGTGCTGGGCAAATGCAGTTACCCTTTGTATTGCAATCAGCCGAAACCATGAAAGCAGCGGTTGCCTATCTAGAACCGTTCATGGAAACGTCAGAATCAGGTAACAATGCCAAAGGAACCTTTATTATTGCCACAGTCAAAGGCGACGTTCACGACATTGGCAAAAATCTGGTGGATATCATCTTGTCGAATAACGGTTATAAGGTGATTAACTTGGGAATTAAGCAGCCAGTGGAAAACATCATTAACGCATACGAACAGCACAAAGCTGATTGTATAGCTATGAGTGGTTTGCTGGTGAAGTCCACCGCTTTCATGAAAGAGAACTTGGAGACATTTAACGAAAAGGGCATCACTGTCCCCGTAATTTTGGGCGGTGCGGCGTTAACTCCCAAGTTTGTCCATGAAGATTGCCAAAAAACCTATAAAGGTAAGGTGGTTTATGGTAAAGATGCGTTTTCTGACTTGCATTTCATGGATAAATTGATGCCAGCGAAGGTTGCTGATCAATGGAACGATCTTCAGGGTTTTCTGGGAGATGGAAGAGATGAATTATCTGTAGAACAAACACAATCCCCACTTCCAACACCTGTAGAGCCGTTTGATGGCACTTCAACACAACTCCCCGTAGAAATTAATACCCGTCGTTCGGAAGCTGTGGCTGTGGATATTGAACGTCCAACTCCACCTTTCTGGGGAACGAAGTTATTGCAGCCTGCGGATATTCCTTTGGAGGAGGTATTCTGGTATCTTGACTTGCAGGCTTTGATTGCAGGGCAGTGGCAGTTCCGCAAGCCTAAGGAACAATCTAAGGAAGAGTATCAGGCTTTCTTGGATGAGAAGGTGTATCCTATTTTGGCGGAGTGGAAGCAACGGATTGTTGAGGAGAATTTGCTGCATCCTCAGGTAATTTATGGGTATTTTCCTTGTCAGGCTGAGGGGAATACATTGTATATATATGATAAGAACAGCCCAGAAGCTAAGGAAATTAAGAGGTTTGAGTTTCCGAGGCAGAAGTCGTTGAGGAAGTTGTGTATTTCTGATTTCTTTGCACCAAAAGAGTCGGGGATAATTGATGTGTTCCCAATGCAGGCGGTGACGATGGGTGAAGTTGCTACGGAGTTTGCTCAAAAGCTGTTTGCAAATAATCAATACAAAGACTATCTGTATTTCCACGGTATGGCAGTACAGGTAGCAGAGGCACTGGCTGAGTGGACTCATGCCCGAATTCGTCGGGAGTTGGGCTTTGTGGCTGATGAACCAAATAATATTCGGGATATTTTGGCACAGCGCTACCATGGTTCGCGGTATAGTTTTGGCTATCCGGCTTGTCCGAATATTCAGGATCAGTACAAGCAATTGGATTTGTTGGGAAGCGATCGCATTAACTTACATATGGATGAAAGCGAACAACTTTATCCAGAACAATCAACAACGGCGATTATTGCCTATCACCCAGTAGCTAAGTACTTTAGCGCGTAATTTTACCTCAGCGTTCTCTGCGGTTTAAAAAATTGATTAACCACAAGAAAACCTTAAGGGAAAAAAGAGGGGAGACTTTCACTTCTTCAGCTAAGGAATGCGATCGCACCCTCAAAATAAGATTCCCGACTTCGTAAAAGTTGTCGGGAATCTCAGCCTTAAAAGCAAATAGGATGGCTATATAGAAATAGAGAAGGGAGAAAAAAGAGTATGCAAGCTTACAAACTTAAGGGTAACGTTGAAATCGCCCCTAGATGCAAGTTCGGTGTAATGCACTGTGTGTTGGATATTGTTATGTCCCAGGTAACTCTGGATTGTCCGGGTATCAGTATCTTGGTTTGCAAGATAGTAACCGATTCCATGTCGCAGTATATGTGCCTAAGTATTTAAGTAGCAATTGATTCCTAAGGCTAAATTAGAGAATGAACCTAGTAGTCTGTCAACCAAAAAATGACGGATATAGATTGATGCGGAGACACCGAGACGCGGGGACGCGGAAAAAAATCAATCCGTCAAAATGTATTTAACAGACTACTAGCTAATCCACTAACCGATAGTTAAGAATTTGGTCACGGACATTTATTGATTAAATACCTTTAAAGATATGACCGACATTGCAGTTAAATTTGTATCTGATTTTAAATCTTTTAGACTGGATGATGCATTTCAATTCAAAGGCAATTTGATTGCTTTTACAGGAGAAAATGGCTCTGGAAAATCTCAGCTTTTAAGCTCTATGGCAAGACAGTATGTTACACCAAATTCATATGGACTGAGCACTGATATCACCAAAATAAATATAGGTATTCAAAGTATTTCAAAGGATGATATACTTTACTGTAATTTTAAAACAATTGGTCAACCCAGCCTTTCAGGAACTAATTATTCCATTTTTGAAAATAATAAAACCAGCTTATTTCATTTGTTTAACAATAACAATCTAAACGAGGAAAATAGGCTTATTTATAATAAAATACATCAAAACTTGAGAGATAGGTTGGGAGATAATTATAAAACAATAGTTACAAACCAAGATACTTTTTTTAAGTATTTACCTTCTAACTATTTCAATGATACTAAGAATATATTTATTACAGATTTGAATGCCAGATTTTATCAATACGCCAGAGAGGTTAGAAATTTTAAGGCAAGACAATATTCTTCAAGAAACTTACCTCCTGAAAATGTTAACGAAAAGGATTTCTTTGAAGAAAACCTAGGAAAAGCACCCTGGACATTTTTTAATGAGCTTTTTGAGAAAATTGGTTTTGAATATAGATTTGATGAAAATTATGAGCTAAATGACCGTGATGCTATAAATAATATATGTTTAAAACACGTAAATGATAACCAAATCTCGGTGCAGGTTACTGAGCTATCTGACGGTGAAATTTCATTATTTTCATTATTTGTTGCTTTTTTGAGAACTAAATATGATGGGTACAAAATTAAGTTACTGTTGCTGGACGAGTATGATGCCCCGTTTAATCCACTTCTGATTAAGCAGTATATAATCATGCTGGGTAATTATTTTGTTGCAGAAGGTATAAAGGTTATACTTTCATCACATTCGCCAAATACCATTGCATTATTACCAAACGGCACTTCTATTTACTGGTTTAAGAAGTTATCTCAGGTTAAAAATGACTCAAGGTATCAAGAGATAACGAAAGCTGAAGCCTTGAGCAAATTAGCAGAAGGAATACCCTATTATAAAGTTGATATTGAAAATAAAAAGGTTTCTTTTTGTGAAGAGGAAAATGATAGACTTTATTACGAAAGAGCGTTTAAGGCTTTAAAAGACAATAAAATTTTAAACACGGACGGTACTATTACTTTTGTGGGCGTACATAAAGTCCATAAATCCGAATTAAACTCACAAAATGGAGGTTGTCTGAAAGTTAAGGAAAATACAGAACTACTTAGAAAGCAGGGCATTAGTAAAATCACTGGTATTATAGATTGGGACTTGAAGGAGCAAAACGACCTGACAAATGCGATTTTTATTCACGGCGGACAAAACCGATATTCTCTTGAAAATTATCTACTTGAGCCAATCTTTCTCTCAAAGATTTTGATAGATTACGCGATCATAAAACCAGAGGAAATTTCTCCTGAATTAACCTTGGGAAGGTTTAATCAGCTAACTGAGGTTAATGAAGAATATCAGAATTTTTGT
>JAQYWO010000198.1 GCA_029379215.1 Rhizonema sp. PD37 | reverse complement strand
CTATAATAGCTTTGAGTTAATCCACCGATACCTTAGATCGATATTTCTTTAGAGATTACTCCTATGTAGTAGCGGTTATCCTTACTTATGCTTTTTGCTTTATACATCCAGCTGAGGCTAGTTTTTTTTGGATTGTCCCGGCTTTTAACTTCAAATAAAATTCCGGCTTTTTGAATTTTATTTTTCAACCGTTTTATAGCCGAGTCAATTAATCAGACAGTCACTAGTTTCACCTCCTGACAGAGTTCGTCAAAATCAAGCTCTAACCTTTTCTCCAAAGTACGACGAAGCAAAATCATGGTTAATACTATGAGTTGACACTACACTACAGTGCCAGTAGCTGCTTGCTATCATAGAAGTCAACCTTCAGTTTCAGAGGAGGACTCGCAGCCAATGAATTAAACCTGGCGGAACCGAGGTTTAGCAACAGGCTTGCTAGGTCCATCTCCACGTTTTTCTCTCGCCCTTGGTGGTGTTCGTTCTTCTCGATCTTCATCAAAAGAGAGATCTTCTCGATTACCAGAAGCATTGCCATATATGTCTAGATAGACAGAGTGCCCAGCAGCATCAGCAGCTGCCGAAAGCACAGTGCGAATTGCCTGAATATTGCGTCCACCTCTGCCAAACACTTTACCTTTATCTGTGTCATCAAAGGCTACCCGAATCCAAGCCCGTTTTTGAGTGTGAGTAATTTCACAATCAACTTTTAGTGACTCAGGAGAATCTAAAAACGGCTGAGTCAGAAACTTTACCAGCCCAACGTAATCTGGACTGGTTGTTGGGGATTTTATTTCTACTTTATGATGCGGCTTTTGCACTGACCTGTTCAAAAACATTAGCTTTTACCAAGATGCGACGCACGGTATCAGTTGGTTGAGCACCTTGTTGTAGTCGCTTGACGATGCTGGGAATATCCAGTCGCACTTCATCGGTTCTGGGGTTGTAGAATCCCAATTCTTCTAGGGGACGACCATCTCGCCGAGTCAGGCTGTTAATAGCGATGATACGGTAGCTGGCTTCCCGCTTTTTTCCGTATCGCTTCAAGCGCAGTTTAATCATGGTTGAGAAATCATTGCTCCTATTTTCAGGTATTGGATTTGCAGTTACTTGACGTTAAAATGTCTATTGTAGCACAAACAGCAAATAATTTTGCTTGGGATTTGTTAGTAGGGGCGGGTTTAATCAAATAACTTGCCAGTAAAAACGAACAATCTTATCAAACCCGCCCTTCATAGGGGCTGGTTTAATCAAATAACTTGTCAGCAAAAACGAACAATCTTATCAAACCCGCCCTTCATAGGGGCTGGTTTAATCAAATAACTTGTCAGTAAAAACGAACAATCTGGTCAAACCCGCCCTTCATAGGGGCTGGTTTAATCAAATAACTTGCCAGTAAAAACGAACAATCTGGTCAAACCCGCCCCTACTGATTATTTTTCTACTAACCATTAATTATCAATCACTAACTGCTTATTACAGTGTACCGAAGCCTTTCTTTTTTTTGTCTTTTTTTGGCTTCTTGTTTGTGCTGGCACCGCCAGGATAACCACGCCATCCTGGAGCGGCTTGACTATTTCCAAGGGCAGGCGAATTACCCAAACCACCAAACATTCCTGGCATACCTGGAAAGCCACCTTGACCCATTTGCTGCATGAGACCGCGCATTTTTTGGAAGTCACCTACTAGCTTACTAACATCCGTTTCCCGATAGCCAGATCCAGAAGCAATTCGCCGCCGTCGATTGGGAGAACTTGCGAGTAAATCTGGATTCTTGCGCTCTGAAGGAGTCATGGAATTAATCATTGCTTCGCAGCGCTTGAGCTGAGTTTCTCCTTGCTTGAGTTGGTCATCTGTAATCTTATTCATTCCTGGGATCATTTTCATAATACCTCCCAGCGATCCCATGTTCTTTAGCAGGCGCAACTGCTTGAGAAAGTCAGTAAAATCAAACTTTGCTTGCAGGATTTTCTCCTGCATTCTCTCCGCATCAGCAAGGTCAAATTCTTCTTGGGCTTTTTCTACTAAAGTAAGAACATCACCCATACCCAAAATCCGCGAGGCCATCCGTTCGGGATAAAACGGTTGTAAAGCTTCAACTTTTTCGCCCACACCAACAAACTTAATCGGTGCTCCTGAAATTCGCCTCACCGACAAAGCAGCACCACCACGACTGTCACCATCCATTTTGGTGAGAATAGCTCCAGTAATGCCGATCTGGTCATGAAAAGTACGGGTAAGATTTGCTGCTTCTTGACCAGTCATCGCATCCACGACTAAGAGTGTTTCATGTGGTTGGACGGTTTCTTTTATCCGGGCTAATTCCCCCATCATGTCTTCGTCAATTTGCAGGCGTCCCGCAGTATCAATAATCACAACATTGACACCTTCAGTTCTACCGCGTTCAACACCTTGTCTGGCAATTTCTACTGGATCTGCATCTGTTCCTAAAGAAAATACTGGCACGTTAGTTTGTTTACCTAACATGATAAGTTGATCAATCGCAGCTGGGCGATACACGTCTGTTGCGACCATCAAGCAGCTAAGATTTAATTTTCGTAGATGTAAAGCTAATTTGGCAGTAGCAGTCGTTTTTCCAGTACCCTGCAATCCAGCCATCAGCACTATAGTGGGGGGCTGTTCAGCTTCAGCGAGAGGAACATTCACAGTTCCCATCACCTGTACGAGTTCATCGTAAACAATTTTGATAAACTGTTGGTCAGGTTTTACACCAGTGATTACAAGAGACCCCTGTGCTTTGGTTTCAACTTCGGCAATAAAATCTTTAACCACCTGGAGATTTACATCTGCTTCCAACAGGGCGCGGCGCACTTCCCGCAAAGCTTCTTGAATGTTGGATTGAGAAATTTTGTCCTGGCCCCGTAGTTTCTTCCAGGTAGCTTCTAAACGGTCAGCAAGTGCATCAAACATAATTTGGTTACAGTGTAGTTAGCCAGCAGTTGGGTTGGGAGAGATCTGGACAAAAATGGACAACCATTGACAAAGTTCCTGATGAGAAACGACGACTTGAGCGCCTCAAGATGCTTTTACTTACGTCGCTTTCAACAACAGAACAGATCGAGCGCCTTGTGGAGGCGTTCCAAGTCCGAACAGAAGCATTTGTCCGGACTTCGCAAATCGGTTGTCTGTTTTTGCGAACAGAAAAATGAAGCGGGCAGTTCTGAGCAACGGAATCCCTCTGGGGTTTCAGTCGCCTGGATTGGGCAAACCCTACTAAGAGTGCTGACTCACTGTTAATCAGACTGCCTTGTTTTAACGCCCTATCTATCAGCTTAGTAGTTTTTACTCCAATTTAGTGGAGATTGGTGAAGGATTACCCTGGCATTGATTAAGTAAAAATCCGATAAAGTTTCCGTAAAAATGGTAATGAATGTTACTATATTAACTATGTATTTTCATACCTGAACTGGAAAGGCTATTCATGGCTCGTTTGTTTTTGCAACAAATGACTTATAACTGTCTAAACGTCAAAAAAGTGCAACCTCAAGGTACACGATCTAAAAAAGCAAAACTTTTAGATTGTAACGAGCCAGACTTTATCAGGCAAAGAAGTGATAGATAATGAATTCTCTTGTTTTCAGTTTTGCCTGTTAAAAATATTGGGCGTGCAGTACTACGTATTTTTTAGCACAATTGTATCGACTTGAGGCGGTTGATCTGTTGTGTTGTTGAGAATTTCGCGCTCGTCAGCTGGGGGAAACTTACACCGGGCGCGAGCTTTGCCTCAAGATGCTCCGATATCATCGAATCAGCATGAGGATTTTGTATAAAGTTGTCAGTTTTTGCAACTGTGTTTCTCCCAACTCATGTAGTGGATTAGTCGCACTAAGATCGCCAGACAAAATGTGAGCTATTGCGAGCATTTTAGTATCAGGAAAGGATTTTTATTGGGCATGACCGTAGCTAACCGTGAAAAGATAAGTTTATCGACTGTTGCCACCAAAGCAGGACTTGTTTTGCTGGTGAAGCAAACAATGGTTGTATTGGGTTTTACAGTCATGCTGCTATTGACAAAAGGTCAACAGTCTAGTCTTTTGATTGGTTTCATTTTTTGCTTGGGGACTTTTTTTATTGTGTGGAATGAAAAAATGCGTCTCTCAAAAGAGTCACAACAACTCATCAAAACTTCTCAAGTTAAAAGTTTAACTGGAACCACTCAGGGTAGTGCAAATTTGAATGATGTAGAAATTGGTGCAGTACAATTCGCGGACAGTAAATTTACGTTGCTTCAGCAATTGAGACGACAAGATAATAACAGTACAGGATTGCTCGTGGCTAACTCTAACAATCTAGAGCTAGCAGGTGCAGATCTTATTGATGCATACCTTGGCGGAACTAACCTTAGTGGTGCTGACCTCAAGAGTGTTAACCTACAGAATGGGAATCTCTGTGACGCAAATCTCAGCAATGCTAACCTCAGCAATGCTAATTTGAAAAATGCCAATCTCAATAGCACGCGGTTAGAAAATGCCAATCTCAGTTATGCTGATTTGACGAATGCCAATCTTAGCAATGCCAACCTCAGTCATGCTGACTTGACAAATGCCAATTTCAGCAATGCCAACCTCAGTCATGCTTGGTTGGTAGATGCCGATCTCAGCCGTGTTAACCTTGGTGGTGTATATTTGTGGAATGCTAACCTCAGTGGTGCCAAACTTTTAGAGACAGATCTTAGTAGTGCTTACATGAGCAGCACTCAGTTGAGAAATGCGAACCTTAGCAATGCCATTCTTGAAGATGCTAATCTTAGTGGTGCGAAACTCAAGGGTACCAATCTTAGTAATGCTAACCTCGGTGGTGCCAATCTCAATTTTGCTAATTTGATAAATACAAACTTAACTAATACCAACTTAAAAGGTACGAAAGTTGAAAATGCTCGTTTGGGTTGGAATCAAGGACTTTCTGAAGATGTAAAACTTGAACTCAAGCAGCGAGGGGCAATTTTTGAGGATGAGCCAAGCGATCGCACTCAATCTGGTGTCAGCGAAGATCATCAGTATAAAAATAAAGAGCGATCAGATCGCGAAAATGTAAAACGTGTCGCGAACAGTTAATTGGTAAGAAAAACTCTTTCATGCGGTGTGTCTAACTAAATCTTCTACAGCGCTTGCTTGAGTCGGCAAATCAACTGTTAAAATTTCACTGCCCACGGATGTTACTAAAACATCATCTTCAATGCGAATCCCCCGGACATCCGCAAATTGAGATAAACGTTCCCAATTGACGACATCTTGATACTTTGAGCGCAATTGAGTATCGTTTAAAATTGCTGGAACTTGATAAAATCCAGGTTCAATCGTGACTAACATGCCTGGTTGTAATGGACGATTTAAACGTAGATAGGCTAAACCAAAGCGATCGCTTCTTATTCTTCCCTGTTCATAGCCTGCCAAATCGCCCAAATCTTCCATGTCATGAACATCTAAACCCAGGAGATGACCAATTCCGTGAGGAAAAAAGAGCGCATGTGCATCTATTTCTACTAAATCTTCGGCGTTTCCTTGTAAAATGCCTAAATCTACCAAGCCTGACGCAATAACGGTACAGGCGAGTAAATGTAAATCCTGATACTCCACACCAGGACGCACTTTGGCAATACAAGCATCATGAGCCGCTAAAACTACATTATAAATATCTCTTTGGGTAGATGAGAAAGTTCCATTAACAGGATAAGTACGAGTCACGTCAGCCGCCCAACCCATTTCTGTTTCAGCGCCGACATCAACTAGCAGTAAGTCGCCAGACTGCAATGGATTGTGATAGTTTTCATTGTGTAAAATTTCGCCGTGAACCGTGACAATACTGTTGTAGGAAGTTGTCATATTATGGGCAATAATGACTCTTTCCATGGCTGCACGAACTTCTGCTTCTACATGAGCGCTCATTGTAGCTGCCATGCCAGCTTTATGTGCTTCTACAGTGACTTCCCCGGCTATTCTTAATTGAGTTAATGCGCTGTCATCGTGAGTGAGACGTAGGGTAATAATAGCGAGGGCTAACTCTAAGTCAATTCCTTTTAGCTGATGTTGTGGTATAATCTCTACCTTCAATAACTTCGACTGTTGCATCCAAGTCGCAGCATCCTGCACGGCAATTGTGGCCGCACCTTCCACCCATAAGTCTAATTCTGCCATTGGCATAGCTGCATCAGCACCAATCATCTGAGCGATTTCCTCACGCGTTGGCATTTCTCCATGCCAAAGGGCGCTACCTGGTTTAGGATCGTCCATGAATAGTTCTAGTTGACCAGCTTCTAGGCGAACTGCTGCGTTTGCCAGTGGTAATCCAGCAAAGTAGAGAAAATGGCTACTTGCACGGTATGGTAACATATTGGAAGGAAAGTTACGTGGACTGCTACTTCCTGACCATAAAATTGCCGGAAAGTCAACTAGAGTGGCTAGTCGTTGTCGTCGTTGGCGTAAAGTATCAATCAGGGAATTAGACGTATTTTGCATCTGTATTTATTAGTAATTGGTAATTGCTAAGCTTCACAAAATATGTATACCGTTTGTCAAAATATAGAAAAACTCTATTTCTAAGTTTAAGAAATGTCTCCTCAACCGAAAGCTCAAAAAAGTCCTGTTAAATCTTGTCATTGGTCAATAGAGCAATTGCCAGGATTAAGCCTAGAGGAAAAATCTCAACTAAAATCCAATGGCATTACAACTACCAAAGCGCTAGTTCAACAAGGGAAGACTCCAGCATCCAGACTAGCACTGGCAAATAAATTACAGGTTCATCTACAGCATATTAACAAATGGATAGCTTTAGCAGATTTGGCTCGGATCGAGAGTGTAGGAACGCAATATTGCGGATTATTATTACATGCAGGTGTTATTTCTGTAGCGCAATTAGCAACTATTCCAACTCACAAATTGCACCAACAAGTTTTGCGCTTAGTTGTTGCAACTATGCAAAATAAAGATTTGTGTCCAAAGGTTGAGCAAGTGCAACAGTGGAGTCAACAAGCAAAAATTTTAGTAGGGGCGGGTTTCATCAAATAACTTGTCAGTAAAAATGAACAATCTTGTCAAACCCGCCCTTACAAACGATTAAATCAAATAACTTGTCAGTAAAAATGAACAATCTTGTCAAACCCGCCCCTACAGTTGTTAGTGGCTAGTAGAACTACTAACTACTAACCAGTATTACCTGCTTAGTCCTTGACTAACACTCCATTGAGGAAGATATCAGCAAGTCCTTCTGCCATTTGTTGCATTTCTTGTGGGGATGCGTCGGGTTCCATAAGAGTATTGTTAGAAAAGCCTGCCACCGCGAACATTCCCAAAAACACCTTAGCAACAAGTTTAGCATCCATCCGGCGATAGATACCTTTGTCCATTGCGGATTGAAAAAAAGCTTCGCCGACATCAGTCATTTTAACAATCACTTCTGCTTGAATGCGATCGCGTAAGTCTGGATGAAACTGTGCTTCCATAAAACAAACCCGCATCATATCCACATTCTTGTGCATATTCCACATCCGGCGACGCATAACCTGAGCCACAGCCTTATAACTACCCATTTCACTTAATTCTGTCAGTAAATCTGTCAGGATTTCTACCCACCCAAGAGTAGCTACCTCTACCAAAATTGCTTTTTTATTAGAAAAATGACGAAACAAAGTGCCTTCAGCTACACCAGCAGCTTGTGCTAAGTCGCGAGTTGTTGTGCCATCAAATCCGTGGGAGGCGAATAATCGTTGCGCCGCTTGTAAAATACGGATGCGTGCCTGTGCTTCTGTAGGCGGGGAAGAATTAAAAACTCGCATAACAGTTATAGTCGTATCTCCGTCATAAAGCTTGTAGCAATATTGTCTAACGTCCGAGGCAAAAACAAAGGAAAGCTTAATACTTAATATAAGATTGATATTTTGTGTTAGTCACAGAGAATGGGTAACTAGGAATATTTCTTACCTATTACCTATTACCCACTACCCATTCCCTTTTCAAACAGTCAGCATTGATTTTGGAATGACAAGTTCGCTTAAAGTTTCATCTTCAAATTGGGTTATAATTTCTAACTCTGTGATTTGTTGTTTTAACCAACTTGTAAACAAGTCTTCTAAAATCTTAACACGTAAACGTCGGTCTAATTTGGGTTGAATGACTTCTTCGACCCAAATTAGATGGACTCCTTCAAGAGTTACAATGGGCTTGAGAATCTGTGGTGGAGTAGCGTTAAAGACTGCTATAGCAATCTCTTGTCTTTTAAAGTCTTTGTATCGTAGGATACCCTGATATCCTCCTGTACGGCGAAGTTCAGGATTTTGGATGTGTTTGTGGGCGACTTCTGGAAAACTAATCTTTCCTTGTTTGAGTGCTTCAAATAGTTCTAACGCCAAATCCTCATCATCAAAAATGATTTCATAAGTGACTGCTTCAGCGTAATCAAGTTGGTATTCAGATAATAAAGTTTCGACTCGATCAGCAAATAAATGAGTTATTAATTTGTTGGAGAGTAAGTTGGTGTATACTACTTGTTCAAAGTCATCAAGCGAAAGATGATGTTTTTCCATCCATGACCAAGTATCTTTTGCTCTGATAAGTTGATTGGCTAAACGCAGATTATCTGCTGTCTGCTGAAGTTCTTCTATCTCAACTTTAATGCCTGCTTTGTTTGCCGCATCAGTAATAATTTTTCGAGTGGCAATGCCTTCTATGAGTTTAGGCATTTGGCAAGATATTTTAATTTGCTCAATCAAATCTTTAGTAGAGACTTTTAAAACTTTTGACATTTAATATCCTTTGATTTTAAAACAAGAACCGTTGACAGCACGATAGTATGAATCATTGCGTACCTTTTGTCAACGGTCAATTGACCGGAGGGCGGTCTATATTTTCAGTATTTTTATTCTTTCAGAACAAATAAATATCGTGGTTCATGAGCTTTCAACTATTAATTTCTAAGAACCAAGACCTCCTTTCTGTAATTTCTTAAACGGGTCTAACATATAATCAATGACACGCTGCTGGCGGACAATGACTTCAGCAGTTGCTGTTTGACCTGGTGCTAAAGAGACATGTTTGTTACCAGATTCAATATATGACTGTTCCATGGTAATTTCCAGATCAAAAGTTTCTATATTACCAGCACTTGTTTGTTGCACTTTCGAGTCGGGAGAGATTCTACTGACTTTTCCTGGTACGATTCCATAGTTTTGAAAAGGATAAGCATCAAACTTAATTTTGACAGGGCTTCCCAACTTCAAAAAGCCGCTATCTTTTGTAGGCATCTGAGCTTTAAGTACAAGAGGAGTATTTTTAGGTGCAATTTGGGCAATCATCTCACCAGGTTGTACCACAGCTCCTGGTTTAGTGATAGGCAAGGCAAAAATGACCCCATCTATTGGCGCTCGCACTACTTTTTGCTGTAACTGGAAGTTCAAGGATGCTAGATGGCTTGTTGTTTGAGCAATTTCCGATTTTTCATCAGTAATATGAGTTTGCAAATCTTTGATTTGTTCCTGACCTTTAAGTACTGCTAGTTCACCTGTATGAATTAGGCTTTGATAGCTACGTTTTTGTTCAAGCCAGCGCAAGGAAGCTTGTTCGATATCAGATTCACCTTGATGAATCGTTCGCTCATAAGTGCTATGTTGCTCTTTTATACTGGACTGAGCCTGAGAAATCTGAGATTGAGCTTGCATGAGCTGTTGTTCGTTTTCTTTTGTCAACTCTTGCACTTCATTGAAACGGTCTTGTGAAATCGCACCATCTATAAAAGCTTTTTTATAACGTGGTACTCTCTCTTGAGAACTTTTCAAACGAACTGATGCTAACTCATAAGCTGCTTTGCTGGACTCAAATGCTCGCTTCATTTGGTCAACTTTCGCCAGTTTTTCTTCGTTTTGGATGTTATATACCGTCTTGAGAGCATCCAAATTTTGTCGCGCCTGCTCGACTTGCGCCAGTTTTTCCAATTGTTGCGCTTGATTTTGCTGCTCTTGGATGCGAGTTGTTAGTGACAGTTGATTCTTGAAGACTTCTTGTTGCGCTAGCTCTATACGCAATCCTTCTAGTTTTGCCTGCGCTTGCTGTCGTTCTGTTTGCAAAATATTCGATTCGAGTTCAACCAAAACTTGTCCAGCTTTGACGGTATCGCCTTCCTTTACTTTGACAGTAGTGACACTACCTCCTGCTTGACTATCGAGTTTTTGTGTAGCTCCTTTTGGTTCTACACGACCTCTAGCACTTCCCGTTTCATCCATATGAGACAGCATTGCCCACGGTAAAGCGAAGGCTGTAAAGCTGATTAAGACATATAGTAAAGAACGCGTCCACAGCCGAGGTAAGGCGTCTAACAGTTCTTCAGTTCCATAAAACCAATCACTTAGCTGCTCATTTACGGTAGAGTTTTCTACTGAATCAGGTGTAGATAATACTGATGATGAATTCCAAGATGGATTAGGCATGGTTTTTAAGAAAGAGAAGTTGCGATCACTGATGTTTTTTTGAGTTGTCAATCTGTTGACAGGTAGTAGGTTAACAATTGACTATCAACCGTGAACAGATCTATAAGTCACTATTTAACGTAAGTTGCTAGTTACATGGTGAAGGCTGGTATATAGATAATGGGAAGAATTTATTCGCTTCGGTCTAGTGCCCTTTTATCCCTTTTTCCCAATTACCATGCACTATTGCTTAACCAACATGGGTTATTACCAGTTACTGGTTGCCATTAAATTGAATGACCAAGGGAAACTAGGCTCACAGTTTGATTGCAAGTCACAAATCGTAATGCCAGTATCTGTAATATATTTGGTTGCTTGTTGACTGTCTGAATGTTTTTGCTTCGTGGAAAGCCCCATTTGTTTTAATAAACGGTTAATGTGGCGGGGGCTAATTTCAATACCAAATTCTTGAGCTAAGTGCTTACCCAACCATTGGGCTGTCCAGCACCCAAATGCATATCCATATTCACGCGGACTATGGCTGACTAATTCTTTCAATCGTTCTATATACACATCGTTTACAGTCTTTGGTCTGCCAATAGGTCGCTCTTGCCATTTATGTGCCAGACCCGCTTGTGCAACCGCGCTCCAGTACCGCGCCATTTCCTGTGAACATTTTAATATCTGACAGATCTGCGTTTGCGATTTCCCCTGATCTGCCAGCAACATAATTTCTAGCCTTCGCTGATGTTCTGGTTGCAAATTAGCTTCTAAATTTTTGAGCAGTAACTTTCTCTGAAAGGGAGTAAGAAACTTGCTTTCTTTCTGGAGATAATTATCAAGATTTTTATCTTGACTTGAATGATTTGTCATGATCGTTACTTGTGGTCATCAACTGCAAGGAATGGGCGTATGCGTCTGCTGTAGATGTTGCTGAAATCCCGGCCAAGGTTTGACAGCTACATTGTTAACTAACTTTTGATAGCTAATTAATGACTTACTTAATGTTTCTTGCCTAATGCTAAGTAATGAATTCTAAAAAGACAATAGTATTACTCAGCTACGAAGTAACAATACTGTTTGGAAAAAGGTTAATTTTTGACGCTTTTTCGTGAAGCGGAGTATGGTGTAGCAAAATGATCTAATAGACAGTTCGTAGCTTGCAAACTCTTCATGCTTACTAGAGTAGTCTAACATAATGAATTGTTTATGAGTAAACAGTAATTAAAAAGTATTCTGTTAAGTATTAAAAAATTTTCATGTATTTTGTCAATATATATTTAGGAATAGATAAAACTTCATTCAAACTGGGTAAGCGTAAATAAAAAGAAGTATGTAAAGCTGTGTAGAGAATAAGTTTTACGTGCAGGCAATTATTTATGGGGTGCAGACTTAGAATTTTTTTAACTGAAGCCGAAAAGCAGACACTTGAAACGTTAAGACGATCTGCTCAAGTTCCGCAACGTACTAAAGATCGCGCTCAGGTATTACTTTTAAATGCGCGTGGCTTAAAAAACGAGCAAATCGCTCAAGGTATGAACTGGGCGATTTCTACAGTGCGTCTCACAATTCATCGTTGGCAGAAAATGGGGTTAGCTGGATTATGGGATGCTCAAGGTAGAGGTGGAAAACCTCGATATACCGAATCGGACATGATTTATTTGGAAAGATGTCTGGAACAAGAGCAGTCAACTTACACATCCAAACAACTAGCCGCTAAACTCGCTCAAGAACGTCAAGTCTACTTAAGTCCTGACCGATTGCGACGGGTGCTTAAAAAAAGAGAAGGTATTTAATACTTCCCCAAAATTTCACAAATTTCAGAGGTGAATTATTTGGAAGCTTAACGCTTATTTACATAACTTTGTTTATTCCTACCTTGTGTCAAAGAATATTCAAAGTTTATGATTATTTTATTAAATAAATTTATCAAACTCAATACAAATACTTTATCAAATAAAAGGACTATCTCTCATATGCATAAAAAATAGATTAAAGCAACCATCTAAAAGGGTAAAAATGCTGATCATTCTCTAACTTAAAAAACTCTCCAAATTGAGTGCTAATCAGTATTTTCAGTCTTATTTAGTCAAAGAGGGTTAACTTCAAGCTCATAACATTATTTTCTAGACTAGAAAGCAAAAAGCGACCAAAGTATGCACCTAAGGTTATCAATAAAATGCTTTTTGTTTTGTCAATACGTAATTATTTGTATTTTCTTACAAATAATTATGTATTTATTTACACTGGAGAGAGAAAAACAAATGATGCGCTTAAATCAGCACGCGCAGATGCATACCCTAATCAAATCAGAGGTTTAGTGATCTTTAATCGTTGTATCTGAGCCTTCAACGTGCGTAACTCATTCTTCTGTCTTATGGTAAGTCGGTGGGCATTAAAAATTTTCGTCAAGGCAAGGCAGAACAGAAGAGAGTTTACTGCGAAATTATATGACGTTTATATAAATGTATAAATTTTATTACCAACTGACTGAATCGGCTTAATGTTGAAAGGTAAACGCAAAGAAAAAACCTCAGTATTTACTTTGGAAAAAAGTAAATACTGAGCTTTCAGGACGAATAAATTAGTTTTAAAAAAGGTCAGGGTTAAAATTAACGGTTTTTTCTTTCTCTTTTTAGCATAGGATTGCAAGAGTAATTTTTGTACTCTTATCTATTGAATCAAAATTTATAAATAGTTGGTATAACGTGTATAGGTAGCTTTTTATAAGCATTTAACTTGTAGTTTTGAGATATTAGCAATTAGAAAATATAGTGGTTCTCAGCTGGGTGCAATATAGTAACAACAGTTAGTGAACCTTCCAATAATGTCTTTTTTAGTCACTGAATCTAGGGCATTTATGATGGCTTGAGCTAATTCTTGGTAGATTCTGGTAGCTTGCGATAGCGAAGTGCAGATCGCTATAGTGATCGCTTATCATATTGATTTGTGTCAATACCTTAATTGTAAGCAGTCAGCTATGAGTGCAGTTATACAAGTGTGACTGAATAACAACTACTCGTACAAGTAGTAAATGGCACAATAGAGTTAAGACTGATAGCTAACTGTTGAACAATTACCTCTAATCAATAGCTTTTAAAATTGCAACAACTGACCAAAAAAGCTTTATATGCTGAGTGCTAAATATGTTCTTTTTTACTCTTTCTTAAAATGCAAGCATTTGACACTTAGGAAACCGAACTCACGTTCTCAAAGTGTGAGAAACTTGCAAACGTAACTTTTGTCTACTTGTATGACAACTGCCATAAATTTATTCTTACTGAGAAAAATTTCTCTTTTTTGAATCGCCTGAATAAATTATGCAGCAGTTTCACTTAAAATTTAGGACTCAGGACTAAAGGAAACTTTGTCTAAACACTAGCTCTTGAAAAGGCTATGGAGTATGCTCCTCCGACAAATTTACCAGATTCTACGCCAGAAACAACTTTGTGATCTTTATCTGACACTACATACACAGTCCCACCAGTGTTTTTATTAACATAGGAATTTGTATAGTAGTCCACAGCTTCAGGATTGGAAATCGTAAATGTTAAGTGACCATTGATGGAGGACAAGGAAAGTCCAAGTCCGCCCCGTACCTCATTAGTACTGGAAAATTCAGTTTCACAAAAACTCAGGTCGGAAATTTTTAGCTTACTCATGAGAAAACACCAATTTAAAATATCTATATCGCTGAAAGCTGTTGAACAGCCTTCAGCGATATTTAAAATTGATTTCAAAGAATGAGTTGAAGAGTTTGAGGAAGTCAAACCACTTTCTCACTCAGCAGTTACTTTTACTTGCCAGAAGCAAGGGAAATAGAACTACCACTAGCAGTGGCGGTACCATTTCCAACAGACGTAAAATGCTCTTCTTTGCTTTTTTTGACTAAGCTTACCACTTCTTAGGAGAACTAGAAGCGGATATAGAACTACCAGAAGCAGAAGCTTTACCATTTCCAGCACTAGAATAATGTTCTTCTTCAGCAATTGCATTAGGACCATATCCAACAGCGCTACCACTACTGCTAGCTGCATCGCCTGATAGTGATACTATGACGTTATATGAACCAGAACTTGAAAAAGAGGGAAAGCCAATTAAACCGCCAACAATATTTGCGCCTTCAACAACTTCCAGTTGGTTTAAGTCTGAAATAATCATGGTTTTCTCCTGGGAATTTTGATTTTTTGTCTAAATTCTTGTAAGCGGATGGTTTTTTTTGCTTACATTTATTACTATACAAGACATTAATAAAAAAACAAGTATTTTCTGAGATTATTTTTTATTTTTTCTTCTTATTTTTAGACATAAAACCTTTAAATATGTCTTAAGTTTTAAGATAAAAAAATAGCTTAAAGATTTAGCTAAGTAATCACCAAAATGTATGAATCAATTCTATTAGAAAGATATAAATTTCCTTCTAATAGAATTGTTAAACTTATTTAGAGAGATTAATATATAACTTATGATTTAAAAGTTATCAATTATTAGCATGTAGAGCAGATAAACAAGAGTAAAACAGCGTTTTTAAGGATCAGGGTGCCTCACAGTCGGTTAAGCACCGTATATTTTAATGTTCACTGCTGCTGGCAGCGTTATAAGCAGGTTGTCGCTGTTCATTGGATTCTTGAGTATTAGAATCTGAGTCTAATTGAATCACAAATTCTACTTGCTCCATTTGTTGGTCTAGCCAAGCGGAGAATAAATCTGTCGTAATTTTTTGGCGTAATTGGTCATTTAATTCTGGTTGAATGATTTCCTCAACCCAAACGAGATGGACTCCTTTAGGAGTCATAATTGGTTTTAGCATCTGTGGTGGAGTGCTAGCAAAGATAGCTGCAGCAACTTCCGGTCGAAAATCTGCACGGCGTCGAGTTCCTTGATATCCGCCAGCGCGACGGAGTTCTGGATCTTGGATATATCGACGGGCAACTTCTTGGAAAGTAACCTCGCCTTCTTGCAGGGCATAAAACAGTTCTAAAGCCAAATCTCGGTCATCCAAAAGGACTTCGTATGTTACTGCTGCTATATAGTAAAGCTGGTGTTCATAAAAGAATTTTTCAACTTGTTCTGCAAATAAGTAATTTGCTAATTTGCGAGTCAGAATTTTGGTGCGGATTAATTCTTCAAATTCATCTATAGATATATGATGGGTTCTCAACCACATCCAAGTATCTTTCGCTTTAACCAGATTATTCTCTAAGCGAAGCTTATCGCCTTCTTGCTGCAATTCTTCTTCCTCAACTTTAATGCCCAATCCACTGGCAGCGTCCGTAATAATTTTTTGCGTTGCGATCGCTTGAACCAAGCTAGGAATCTGGCAGGAAAGTTTGCTGAGTTGGATTATGTCTTTACTGGAAATTGTCAAAATATTCGACATGACGCAATTCATCTAATTCCATAAATAGGTTTATAACGGTTAGATCATATTTTAAG
>JAQYWO010000197.1 GCA_029379215.1 Rhizonema sp. PD37 | reverse complement strand
GTTAATATCTTAGATGAAATCCGTACTGCTCAAGTTGATTCTAAGAGATTATACGAGTTAAAAAATAGTTTACTCTTGGATGTACTTCAAGCCGTTAATATAGATTTTTTTGGTAAGTTTTATAGGGTACAAGTGGGTGAACGTCAATTAGAGGTTGTTACTTTGTTACTACAAGATACAGAAGTAGTGCAAAGAGATATTTTAAATCAAATCCCTTTAGTTAATGAGTTACTTTCTTATCTACTCTTTAAAACAGATTTACTGGTTGATAACAAGTTATATCAAGTAGGTAGCATTGAAGCGCAAGAGCAAGCATTAATTATTTTAGAAAATATATTAATTCAAGTCGCAAATGCTGTGATACAGCCATTATTGAATAGGTTAGCGGATGTAGAAACAATTAAGCAAAATTTTTATGACCAAAAGTTAATTTCCACACGAGAAATTGAACGGTTCCGGAATAACTTATCTTGGAGATATAGAATAAAAAATTTAATACTTGAACCGAAAGATATTTTTGAAAGTTGCTATCAACTCTTTGTATTTGCACCTCGCGGTATTGCCACAGTTTCAATTTATGCTCCACGTAATCAAGAATTAGCACAACTATCTGGTATCCCGCTAATTATTACTCTAGCACTAGAATTCCGTGATGCGATCGCTCCCCGTATACAGTCTCTATTATCTTTATTTGGCAATGGTCTTGTCTTTATTCTTACACAAGTAATTGGGCGAAGTCTAGGTTTAATTGGTCGTGGGATTATTCAAGGTATTGGTAGTTTTTCGTTATCTGATAGTAAAAATAAAAAGTTATAACTTATAGCAATTTTCCAGCTTCTTTGTGAAAATGATGCCTACTCAGATTACCGACTTCTTTAAGAAGTTGGTAATTTAAATTCTCGCGCAGTTTGCTCGAGAATTTCTGAAAAACTGGGAGAGACAAATGATAGAGTTGCAAGCTGATGAACTTTAATTTTGTGAGCGATCGCCAATGCAATAGTATTAATTAACTCCCTTGCTTCTGCACCCAGAATCGTTGCTCCTAAAATTTCCCCATTGCGGAGGACAATTAATTTACAGATACCTGTGGTTTCATCTCTAAGCTGGGCAGCTGCCAACGTTTTAAAAAACTGCCGCAAAACAATAACTTCGTTATGATTGTATCGGCGTTTTGCTTGCACTTCTGTCAAACCCACGTGAGCTAGTGTAGGTTGAGTCAATACTGCCCAAGGAACGTATTGATAATTAACTTTGAACTTGGGAGAAAGCAAAGCATTTTGTAAGGCGATTTTTGCCTCATAATAAGCAATGTTAGGACAGTCATAGCCACCAATGATATCACCACAAGCATAAATACGGTGGTTGCTTGTCTGTAGTTTATCGTTCACAAGTAAACGATGTTGATTCCATTTAACGCCGACTGCCGCCAAGTTGAGAGATTCAATATTTGGCTGCTGTGCGATCGCCACTACAATTTCATCAGTTTCAATTGCCTTGTCTCCCACCTGAAGCCACTTCTTATCATGAATCCGTCTTACTTGGGTGACTCGTGTTTGGGTAAGTACGCGCACACCTTCTGCTTCCAATTGACTGCAAAGCAGCTGAGCCATTTCTGGATCAACATGAGACAAAATTAGTGGGCGATCTACTATTAGTGTCACGTTATAACCCAACCGTACTAATGTTTGTGCCAGTTCAATGCTATGAGGCACTCCACCAATAATGACCCAGCTTTTAGGTGGTTGAGGACTGCACAAAGACTGCCAAATATTAGATAAGGTAATAAAACCAGTTTTTTGTAATCCTTCAATCTCTGGGTTTGCTTGAACGGAAGTCGCAAGCAGATAAGCTCGTGCGTTTAGTATGCGGTCATTAACAGCAAATGCCAAAGGTGACGATTGAAATTTACCGCTACTAAAAATAATATCGACTCCTTTAGCTGCTAAAACTACTGGTGAATACTGCTCTTGGAGATTAGAGACTACACCAGTTGCCCATAACTTCGCCTGTTGCCATTCAATAGATACTTGGCATTTTTCTGTCGGAGGTGTACTCTCATCAGAACTGTCCTTCTGCACAACTCTTGTGCTGTCTATTGAGGTATCAGCACTATTAGCATGAATACCAAATTGAGCAGCATTACTCAGCGACTTAGAGAGTTCACCAATTTCCCTAAGAGCATGGTGGTGAATCAACCCATCACTAACTATGGGTTCTATCAAAGCGACTTTAGCTTTTAGTTGAGTGGCACTTAAGGCTGCATAGCGTCCAGCAACACTGCCACCAATAATCACAATATCGTAATCAGGAATCACAGGAATAAAGAGTCGGGGACAGTAGACAGGAAACGGGAGAAGGGAGACAGGAGACGGGAGTTATTATTCTTCCCTCTCCGGTTCCAAGGGATCTCTCCCCTACTCCTCTTCTCCCTCACTCTTAACTAAGGCTGCTAACAAGCGTTGGTTATCAGATGAGGTGCGAACAGCTACCCGAAAATAGCGATCGCCTAACTCAGCAAAACTGAGACAATCGCGAATGAAAATCTGGTGATGCTGGAGTAATTTTTGTTGTAACTGCAAAATAGACTGCTGCGATTCAACTAGTAAAAAGTTAGCAGCACTGTCTAAAGGTTGTAATCCTGCTAGAGAAGTTAAACCCTGAAAGAGTTCGTTGCGTGCTGCTGGTAACCATGTCCAGGTTAAATGCTGAAACGTATGATCCAGGAGTGCGGCAACTGCTGCAGCTGCTGCTAGGGTGTTTACGGGCCAGGGATCGCGCCACGATTGCCATAATCGTAGACGCTCGGGATGAGCGATCGCATATCCGAGTCGCAGTCCGGGGAGACTGTAAAATTTGGTCAGCGATCGCAAAATCACTAAGTTTGGATATTGCTGCACCAGATGAATCAGGCTTTGTTCCTGATCTGGATGCAGAAAATCCATAAACGCCTCATCTACCACCACTAAAGCAAAGTCCTCCAAGCATGGCAGAATCGCTTCCCTTGAAAATAACATTCCCGTCGGGTTGTGAGGGTTGTTCAGCAGTAGTCCGCACTCAGTCATTAGTCCTGAGAATGAAGTTCTGAGTAGACTTGTTAAGTTTGGGTTCGGGACTCGTTGCTCTGGACTAATGAGCGGAAAACTCAGTACTTTGGCATTGTATGCCGCCAACGCCCGGTAGTAGTCGCCAAAGGCTGGAGTTATTAAAGCTGTCGCAGCTAACTGTGATAATTCCCTACCTGCCAAAGTTAGCAACTCTGCCGAGCCGTTACCCGGCAGAATCCACTCTTGTGGCAGCTGATGGAAGTGACTCAGAGCAAGTCTTAGTTCACGGTAATCAGGATCTGGATAGTGCTGGAGATTATTCAACTGGGACTCAATTGCCGATATAACGCTGTTTGGTGGTCCCAATGGGCTGATACTGGCAGAAAAATCCAGAATAGCACTCAGGGGACAGCCAGCTAGTTCTGCTGCCCAAGCTAAATTTCCCCCGTGTGCTGGTTGCCGCATGACTAAAATAATTCCTGAAGACAGAACCTACGCTTTTGGGGGTGCAACCTTTTCTCTAAACAGCTTTCCTGCAGAGAAGGCGGGAACCTTCGTCGCTGGGATTTCCATTTTTTCATTTGTTTTTGGGTTACGGCCTTCACGAGCTTTACGTTCGCGTGATTCAAAGGAGCCGAATCCTACGAGCGTTACTTTATCTCCAGAGGAGACAGCTTCGACAATGATTTCCAAAGCGGCAGTCAAGACTGCATCAGCTTGTTTTTTAGTAACACTAGCTTTGTCAGCTACGGCATCAACTAATTCACCTTTATTCATGTCAATTCCTTGAGGTTTACTTGAGATTGTGTAAAGAGCCGCTACCGGAGCATCTTTACGTAAATCCCACAGAAAGGAGATTTACAAAAGCCATGCTTTTTGAGTACTTTTGCTTAAAACGCCTGTAACTCTCATAGGCTCGACTTTTCAATGAATCATTCTAAGGTGTCCAAGCCTGATGTGGATAGATGAAACCATTAATTTATATAGATTTCGGCATTTTTTTTTGCTAAAGGGTCATTGTTTCACAAAAAACCCCCCTTTTTATAGGCAAAAATACTCAAAAAATAGCTTTTACCAAAAAAGGAGTGGTTAGTCTTTTATAAGTTTAATTACTTAATTTAGAAGTTAGAAGTTAGAAGCCAGAAGTCAAAACGAAGGAGAGGGCATTTATCAGGTCGAATAAATCTGGGTAAAAAAAAACACATTAATGGCAGAAACCACCACTGATTTATTGTCAAAGTTTCAGGATGCCAGTCTTTTTTTAAGCTCTGCCTCTAGCTGTTCATCAGTACTGACTACGACTCGCCCTGGCTTAGCTCTCATGATGCTGAGGAAATGCTGAAATGCTTCTTCATTCTGAGGGTTGGCTTTGACGTATTCCCGCAATTCTTTTTCTGACAAATTTAAATAGTCGCTCATCCGATAATCTCCTCTCCATTGCTAAGAATCTCTACTTGGATGGTTTCACCTATCAGCACTACAATTCTGTTTGTTCTTTCATCGTACCGGACTAGCTCAATATTTCGTAGCAGATTGCTAGTACGAACGCACAATCGGAAAAAGGCTTTGAGTTGGTCTATGGTCGGTTCCATTTTTTCCTATGATTCGGTCTTGCTTGGTGGAAGTCAATGGTTAGGGCTAGCTTTGAACCAATATATGACTTACGCACTATACAAATTGAAAATCTTATGTTTTAACGTTAAATCTGTCGGGGGAAACTTCCCCCGACGAGTTTAACGGATAATGGTCGTTTCCGACTTGTCGAGGCGAGAAAACTCTTATTGGAAAAATCAAAAATTGAGGCGCTAAAAGTGTAGCCAGCATACTGTACAATTTCTGTCAATGCGTAAGTCCTACCTCTTTTAAAATGGTGAAAACCGCGTTCCTTGAAGCCATTGATCTCGGCAATAGCGTAAATCCTGTTTATTGACAAAGTAGTACTTATTTTTTAGGAATCTGCAAGCCGCGACGCTCTAATATTTGCCGCACTTCAGGACTGGGATTGTAGTTATAACCAAATGAGGAGCGCTCCGAGTCATCCATAATTTGAGGCGTTAATAACACAATTACCTCTTGCCGTGTATTCTGTTTGTTTGTTCTTCTAAACAATGCCCCAATTAGCGGAATATCACCTAAGATGGGAATTTTGGATACTGTTGTCCGGTCTGAGTCTTGAATAATACCGCTGAGAATGAGCGTTTGACCGTCTCTTAGGCGAATTGTACCAGATTGAAGCGAACGTTCAGAGATCAAAAATATTGTTTGGCTACCACTTGATCCCAGATTAATACTTTGTGAAGCTTGGGGTGCTCTGACATTAGGAGCAACGGATAAACCGACAAAACCATTGTCATCAATCCGATCAACTTTGACAGTTAAGGTTAAACCGACATTCGTTTTCTCAGCTGTAACTACTTGCGTGGTATCACCAGTACCACGAGTTATTTCGTTTCTAATGTTTCCCACCACTTCCTGGGTTAAGTTGACAAGAGCCTGCTGACCCTCTTGCACAATCAAAGTTGGGTCAGTCAGAATTTTAGCATTACCAGTTTGCACCTGAGCTTGCAAGCTAGCCAGTAAACGTCTGGGGAATTGGTATAAGGAGGGGAGAGCGGCTGTAGCTGTACCTACAGCACCTTGTGATACTGTCGGGACGCCATTTGCATCAAACGTAACAATATTGTTTGTGGCTGGAGTGATATTAGAATAACCTGGTGTTAAAGGGTTTCCAGTAGGTGAAATAGGTGTATAAAATGTGCCTGATTGACCGCCTATGGTCCTGCTAGTACCGTCGCGGTTGATTACTGTTGTACCGGGTTGAGTTCCTGGAATCGTGACTGAGCTATTTGGGTTGAATAAGGGAGCAGCCGAACTAAACGGGTTGGTTATCGTTGGTGTACTAGTTATACTACCTGACGCTTCAGAGCTAGTCGCAGGTCGAGAGCCACCAAAATTCAAAGATGCGGCACCGCCATCATTTGTAAAGTAGTTGTTACCGATTCCAAAAGAGAAACTGCCGTTGGTGTCATGGGTGTTTGAGAGATTAACATCAATAATTTTGACATTAACTGCCACTTGTCGGCGACGGATATCTAGTTGAGATAGTTGAGCGATCGCCATCTCAATTAGCCTTGATGACCCAATTAAAGTTATAGAATTAGTCCGTTCGTCACCTAATGCCTGTAATCCCCTCAGTAAAGGCTTACTATATTTAGAATCATCCAGACTGAGACGTTCGATTCTAGTTTCCGTTGTCGTTTGAGTTTGAGTAAGAGCGTTGGCAACGTTGCCGACAGGTACAGCACTGACACTCGTAACTTGTCGCTCGCGGCTGACAGCACTTTCTGCTCCCAAACCAACTAAAAAGTTGAGTGCAACTCCCACAGTGACTTGATTGAGTCGTAAGTTACGCATTGCCACATCGCGAGTGGCATTGGGTAAATTAGCTCCAACGAAAAGCGTGCGTCCGCTACGGTTAGCTTCTAAACCACTTAAGCGCAAGACGTAGTTAAAAACATCTTGTACTGGCTCATTTTCAATATCTAATGAGATTGTCGGTCCATCACCTCCAGTTGTGGCAGCTCCTGGCTGCCCCCCTGGTTGTGCTGATGTTCCACCCATATAAGCTAGGTTGAGACTTGCCGCACGAGCCAGCAGTGACAAAACCTCTCTTACTGGAGCATCTCGCAATACCAAACGAGGAACACGTTCTTGAGTTCCCAAGTCAATAACACTAGGAGAGGCATCTAAATTGGAGATGGCAATATCTCCTACTGGTGGAGCGACGGCTCTAGGTAGGAAAGGTGGTGCCGGAGTTGCAGGTTGTCCTGGTTCAGCGACAGGTGCTGTTTTCCCATCAATAGTAACTTGCGGGTTGGGAATGAGAACGTCTGGTTTTTGACCTAACTGAGTTGGGTTAGGAGCTTGCGCTGTAGAAACATTATCAGCCACTTGCTGTGTTGGTGCTACTTGTGATGGTTGTGCTGTGGACACCCTGCCTCTGTCATTTGGGGTAAAACCGAGGGTGATTCCGTCTTCCTTTCTTACTAACGGTTGAGTGTTCGGGGGATTATTTTTTCCAGTCACCACCACCCGGATGCTGTTGGCATCAAGTTGATTGACGACGACTGAGGCAATACCCGGAGCCGGATTGTCTTGGCGGAAACTATTGCCTTTCGGTAAACGTAGTTGAGTATTAATAATATCTGCGACTAAAGCTTTGCCCCGAGTTGTTGTAAAGATTTGAGGACGTGAGCCGGAGGAAGTTCTTAAAACAAGATTAATTCCACTCTCAACTTGTTGTAGCTGTACTCCAGTAATCTTGGTGGAATCTGCCCATACTGGTTCAACTGCTAAAAATGCAAAAGTGGCAACACCTAATACTAAATTACTACCGTGAAGCTGTTTCACAGTTCATTCCTCACATTAGAAAACTATTTGGATAACTTTTAAGTAAGTAGGTCGGTACAAATAAATGTGATTGGTGAGGATCGTTTTTTGTCATCGATCATTAGTAGAGACAGGTTTTATTCGTTCATTCGTGGATAGACGTGATGAGCGAGTTAAACTTGCCCTTACTGTACGAAAGACAAATGACGAATGATGGTCAACATCGTTATATTTAATTCTGCCTACTTACTTGAGTGTCCTCCTAAAATCAGGCTATTTCAGACAAAGAATTCTAAGACAAATTCCAGTTTTTAACCTCCCCTTTTTTTGAAAATTAGCATTAATAGCTAGTGAGACAAGAGGTTATTAAATGCGGATTTTATCTAGATTAATGACCTAATTAGCCATAAATTTTAGAAGTTGCTTTTATATAATTCCCAGAAATTACGCCTAAATAACAGTTTTAGGTTCAAAATAAAAAAAATTAGCAATGAGGCTTAGAGATTCTAGAAAAGATAAGTTCTAGCACGAATGTTTGGTTAGCAAAAGTTTCAACTGCTCCTGTACAGCCGGGTTTAATATAATCTCACATTTACCCAGATGTTATAGACATCAAACCTGCCACACACTCCCTATTATTTCTTCGGAGGAGGCGCTTTGGCTGCTGCTATTTCTTGTGGAGAAAGTGGTATTATTGCTTGTAACTGGAAAGATGAGGTTATCGCTTCTGGTCCCACTCTGATTACTGGTTTGCCTGGTTGGCTGACAGCATCTGGGACCAAAGTAGATTGATAGTCTCTAATAATTAACAAAGGCTGTAAACGTTCTATATTACGAAGAATCGATTGGGTTTGTTCGTAGGTTCCAACAATCTCGACATTAAATTTACGGCTTTTTAGCTTGCCGTTAACCTGTGTTCCTAAACTTCCATCCGTAATTGGTTCAGCTTTATTTGAAACGGGGTCAAATTTCTGAAGTTGTGCTCTTACAGCATTCTTCTGTAGTTTTGCGTTGCTCGAGTCAACCAAGCGGTTCATATCTAGCAGCAATGTATCTAAAGTGTTCTCATTGGCAAACAAACTTAACACTTGAGTTTGTTGCTTTTTGGAAAGCTCTAGTTCTTGCTTGACCTGATTAATCTGTTTGATGCTGGCTTTCTTTTGATCAATTTGACTTTGTAAATCGGTTTGTTTTATTTGCTGCTGCTGATAGTTATCCCAAGCAGGCATGATGAGGTTGAGAACCATATAAGCGGCTCCCAGTAAGCCTAAGACGCCAATCACAATCCCACCGATTCTCGGTGTTATTGTTGTACCAAAAATAACAGGATAGGAAAAGGACTCCTGTTCTCCCTCTATCTCGGCAAAATTTACATCTTCACTGAGCGTCATTTTTGAATGACTCCTGTTTGTTGCAGACTACGAATTCGAGTGACTAGTCCCACTGTGCCTTTCTGCTCTAATTCCCGGATTAATTCAGAAGCCGGAACATCACTCAAACTAGATTGTATAGTATATTTAACTATTTTAGGTGCTTTAATTATTACACGCGTATTTGATTGAGCAGCACCAGGAGGTATAGGTGCGTCTGTTAACTCGGCTGTAGCAATTTTTGTCTCTGTGGCTTTCAAGAAGCGAGACTGTTGCAGAGTGAGCAAGAAATCATTGACATCATTAAAAGTGCGAGCTAATCCACTAATTTCAACTCCCCCAGCTGGATTGGGAGGAGGTTGTCCCTGAGCAGGAGCGACTGGTGCTATTTGTTTGACATTCTCAATTTGCACTGTCGTTGGTATGCGATCGCGCAAATCTTGTAACATTGCTGACCAAGGTCGAATTTGGTCAAATACGGTGACTAAAGCTTGTGTTTCTCCCTTAACTTTGCTCGTCTGTTCTCTAATTTTGTTAATATCTCCTATTTGCTGATCTAACTGCTGTTTCTGCTGATCGAGTTGGGCGATGTTCTGCGCCAACTCAGCATTTTTCGCTTGTAGAAGCCACAAACTCAATCCTGCTACAACTGGAAAAAAAACTCCTAAGCCTACTCCCAAATACGCAGGTGTTAGATCTCCGGTGGAAAAAGATAGCTTAGGCTTAGTTTGAGAATTTAGCTGATCAGGTCTGCGGTCTTTGAGAAAGTTGACATCTAGGCTGTACATTTGTTGACTCCTCTTCCTCACGCCTCTCGCATTGCTAAACCAAGTACTATCCCCAATCCAGGGCGTTCCACTAAAGGGTATTTTTCTTCATCAACTTGTAACGACAGCGCAGTAACAGGATCTATTTGGATAGCTGGCAAATTCAATCGTTGTGTAAAAAACTCATTGATTTGAGCCAAACCGCCTCCAGGTCCTGCTAATAAAATCTGTGCTATCTCCAAATCGAGAGCCTGATTGAGATAAAAATCGATAGAACGACGTAGTTCATCTGTCAGTTCTCCCAAAACTCTCATCATTGATGCCATCCCAGGATTAGCCTCAGTTATGCCAGTTTTATCACCTTCTGTGAGATCTAAAGGAATGGTCATGCCTTGCAATAATTGCGTGTCTCGTGATGCGGGTAAGTTCATTGCCCGTGCTAATGCCGTTTGCATTTGATACGTCCCGATCGGAACTGTGCGCGAAAATTGCGGCACTCCGTTAAGGATAATGGCAATTTCCGTGCTGTCGAATTCGATATCCACTAGCACACCTGCTTCTTGCGGTCCATATTGCCGGAGTTGCTCGCGAATCGTCCGAATCAAAGCAAAACTGTTAATCTCTAAAACATCGACTTGTAATCCAGCTAACTCAAAGGTACTTATATATGTATCCGTAACCTCCTTACGGGTGGCAACGAGCAGCACTTGGACCTTTTCGATGCCATCCTCATCGACAAAGTACCCAAGTTTCTGATAATCCACATCAGCTTCTTCTCGAGCGTAGGGTAAGTACAAACCTGCTTCATGGTTCAACACCATGTCCCTCAATTCTTGATCATCTAACTCTGCTGGCACGGGTATCAGACGTACTATCGAATCTCGCCCTGGCACAGCAGTGGCAACGCGATCCGCTTTGATTTTACTTTCACTCAAGGCTTGTTGAATTAATTGCGCCATTGCTGCGGGATTAGCAATTTGACCTTCAACAAAAATGCCTTCTGGAACTGGCACTGATGTTAATGAGTCTAATTTCAAACCTTGACGCTGCTTGCGTAGCTTAACGACATTCACGCGTTGTGGTGCAATTTCAATGCCAACCCCTTTATTAGATTTACCAAACAAATTCTTGAAGCTTTTAACCACAGTTTTGCTCGCAGGACTGCTAAAGTGAAAAATTAAACGATTGGCTATTAAACATTAAAAATTAAACACAATGCTTCAAATTCAAAAGTTTAAAAGATTAACTATTTGGGCACTACTCGGCTTATTGACAAGCTGGATTGTCAGTTGTAGTACTCATGTTGACACGAAGACAAAACAGACATCTTCAGGCGGAAGCACAATTGAGTTTTGGACAATGCAACTCCAACCTGAATTTAACGACTACTTCCATAGCCTCATAACGACCTTCGAGACACAAAACCCAAGTGTAAAAATTCACTGGGTTGATGTACCTTGGTCCGCTATGGAGAGTAAAATTTTAACAGCTGTCTCCGCAAATACGCCACCTGATGTTGTGAATCTGAATCCGGATTTTGCTTCCCAGCTGGCAGGACGAAATGCCTGGTTGAATTTGGATGCAAAAGTCCCAAACGAAGTACGTTCCTCCTATTTGCCGAATATTTGGAAAGCCAGCACGCTAAATGGCAAGAGTTTTGGAATTCCCTGGTACCTCACTACACGGCTAACCATTTATAACACTGATTTATTAAAACAGGCAGGTATAAGTAAACCACCTAGTAGTTATACTGAATTAGCGCAGGCAGCTCAACAAATTAAGGACAAAACAGGTAAATACGCTTTTTTTGTCACCTTTGTGCCGCAGGATTCTGGTGAGGTTATAGAATCTTTCGTGCAGATGGGAGTGACTTTAGTAGATTCTAATGGCAAAGCAGCTTTTAACTCACCTCAAGGCAAGGCAGCGTTTCAATATTGGGTAGACCTTTATAAAAAAGGGCTTATTCCTAAAGAGGTATTGACACAAGGACATCGTCATGCAGTAGATTTGTATGAGTCTGGAGAAACGGCACTACTTTCCTCTGGTGGTGAGTTTTTGACAACGATCGCCAAAAATGCACCAGCAATTGCTCAAGCTTCAGCGATCGCACCCCAACTGACTGGTGAAACTGGTAAGAAAAATGTTGCTGTCATGAATATAGTGATTCCACGGGACACCAAACAACCAGATGCCTCACTCAAATTTGCTTTATTTGTCACCAACGCTCAAAACCAGCTCGCCTTTGCTAAAGCGGCAAATGTTCTACCATCTACACTAAAATCCCTATCAGACAGCTACTTCAAAGATTTATCAGCAAATGCTACAACTGTAGATAAAGCTCGTGTCATGAGCGCTAAAGAACTGCAACAGGCAGAGATTTTAACCCCGACACTCAAGAATTTTAATCTACTGCAAAAAGGAATTTATGAAAATCTACAAGCAGCAATGCTGGGCGAGAAGACTGTTGATAAAGCTGTAGAAGATGCGGCACAGGAGTGGAATAACAGTAGAAGTTAGTTAAAGGCTAATTGCTAATTGGGAATGGATGATAGCTCTAAAAAATTCCCGACTAAATACAGCGAACCACACAAAACAACTAAACGATTTGTGGAATCAAAAGCAGCATTTAAACCTGATACTAAATCTACGTAAGTGCCGCAAAATCTCAATTCTGGGCAGATATTTTGAGCTAGTGTTACTAATTCTCCAAGATTTGCTGAACTGTGATTGGGAATCGGAACTAAATACAATTGATCATTGGATCGCAGCAAAGCTTTGAAGATGTCCGCATGGTCTTTAGTGGAAAGTAATCCCATAACCCAAGTTACACCAATTTCAGATTTTAAATTTGGGATTGGTGTAACATTCCTCATCCCATCAAGGCTATCAACATAATCGCGCAGTACTTGGGCAGCTGCTGAGTTATGTGCGCCATCAAGCAATAATTTATGCTTGTTCCAGGTAACCCATTGTATCCGCCCCAGCCACTTTGTTTTTGCGATACCGTTGACAATATCTGCCTCGGAGATTTGCCAATTCTGTTGTTGCAAAATTTCTATTGTAGCGATCGCCAATGCTGAATTAGTCAACTGAAACTGTCCTTGTAACGGCAAAGGATATTTAATTGACTTTAAATTTTCACACTGGGGATTGTTAGTTGCTGGTTGTTTTTCCTCTACTCTTCTCACTTCTTGATATTCTGCCCATCCTGGAGATATTTGACGCGCTCTTTGAGGAACAACACATGGGCATTTTAACTCCAGAACACGCGATCGCACGACTTCTGCGGCATCTGGTGGTAGCGTTCCTAAGACAACTGGACATCCTGGTTTGAGGATACCAGCTTTTTCTGCTGCAATGTGGGCGACAGTAGGACCAAGGACCTGCGTGTGTTCGAGGGCTATAGAAGTAATAATGGTTACTAAAGGATTTTCACAGACATTTGTAGCATCCAGACGTCCTCCCAGCCCAACTTCGATAACAGCTATATCAGCTTTAACTTCAGCAAAGTATAACCAAGCAGCCGCAGTCAAGACTTCAAATTGAGTTGGCGAGTCTTCATCAGAACTAATTTTTGCTTGAACTTTCAGTAAAAATTGGCACAATTCATCAGCCGAAATGGGCTGTTCATTAAGGCAAATACGTTCCGTCCAATCAACTAAATGGGGAGAGGTGTAGCGTCCTGTGCGATAACCTGCTTGAGTAAGAACTGAGGAAAGGTAGGCACACACAGAACCTTTGCCATTTGTGCCTGCGACATGAATGATCGGGACTTGATGATGAGGGTTTCCCAGAGAAGCCAACAATTTTTCCATTCGTTTTAGCCCTAGATGGACGCCAAAACGTTGAAAGGGTTTGAGGATAGAGTCGATGTTCACGAGAAGAGGGAGTGAAAAAAACAACTAACAACAAATAAAACCGACTGTTTCTTTTTTCAAAAACAGCCGGGTTAAGTTTTATAAAGCTGCGCTTACTTTAAGCTTCTCTATTTAAAAAGCTTTGCAATTGTCTTAAAGCTGCAGCACCTATATTAAACGCCGCCCAACTAGCTGCAATCACGATTGGTGCTAAAACGATTGCCACACGAAAATCAATATCCATATCTAGAACCTCTTTGTGAAGTCGATTAAAGTTTTATCAACTGTTCTCATATTATTTTTAACTAAAGAGGTAGACAATTCTCCTAATCTTATCGATATGTAAAGAATGTTTACAGCTTTAGACAGGAACGCTCCTTGCCGAGAACGGGGAACCGAACGTAGTTCTGATGGACGGAAGCCGTTGCCCACACTTCTCTGTACACGGCACTGGCTCCTCAAGACTCAAGACTCAGGACTCAGGACTATTCTCCCCATTGCCTTTACCTGCATGCACCAAAGCTAATTTTTGATAGCTTTCGGCGTGTTCTATGAGTTCTGCTGCTTTGGCAGTGGAAATTTGCCGTACTACTTTAGCGGGAACACCCATGACAACAGACAAGGGAGGTACATCTTTAGTGACTACAGCACCAGCACCAATAATGCTACTAGCACCCACGCGCACTCCGTCTAAAACGACCGCACCAATTCCAATTAAACTACCACGTTCAATGTAGGCAGAATGTACTACGGCACGATGTCCTACGGTGACATAATCTTCTAATATAGTAGGTTGACCAAGGTCGCAGTGTATGACAACTCCATCTTGAATATTCGTGCATTTGCCAATTTCAATCCGTTCTACATCTCCTCTAACGACGGCTCCATACCAAATACTAGCTCCTGTAGCTATTTTCACAGAGCCAATGACAATAGCATTAGCAGCGACAAAAGCAGCTTGAGAAATGTCAGGAGATGACCAGTAGGAAACAGTAGACACGATAGAATAAGAATATGGTATGTACTTAAGAACAGAAATTGGTTGTAAGACCAGCATATCACCAAATAGTGCTAGGCAATAAGTGGTGAGTGAAAGAGCGAAACTAAGCACGAAAGCTTTCTGTCGCGATATGGGAAGCACTCATTCGCACTACAGTTTTTTAGAGAGGTTTTCGCTTCCTGAAAAACGAAACAGCATGCTTTTGACGAAATTAGCACTGCCACTACAGCAGTAAGTACTGAAAAAGATGGAGTAGCAGTGTAGAAAAAACTAAGGTTGCGAGTGAAGATAAAAGTATGTTTATGTGCACTTCATGATGAATCTAAGCTTGCAGTATCCAATATTTGGTCCAGAAATTCAGTGTCCCCATTGTCGTCAGACGGTTGCGGCGTTGACACTGACAGACACCTATCTATGCCCCCGTCATGGTGCTTTTGAAGCTAATCCTAATACAGGAGAATTAATTCACCTGCAATCAGGTCGCCACTGGCGAAGATGGAATGGCGAATGGTATCGGCAACATACTCACCCTGACGGCATTCGGTTTGAAATTCACGAAGCACTCGATAAGCTTTACACTCAAGGCTATCGAGCAACAAGAGTGATTATCGCTCGACGCTATCAGGAATTAATGAGTGGCTATTTGGAACGTAGTACACCTTGGCGTTCTGAGCAGCCAGAGGCTACATCTGCGAGACTGTATGGTTTGCAAGTGGATTTTAGCCCAGAGCCCTCAGAAGAACCTTCCTGGGAAGTGATTAATTTTGATTTGGAAAAAGAGCTTGGTGTGCCTGTACGCTACCCTTATTTCCGACTTTTTGAATAATTGTCATTTGTCATTTGTCATTTGTCATTGTTAATTTGACAAAAGACAAACGACAAAGGACAAAGACTATGCACCACGTTTCTATCCGTACCGCGAATATCCATAGGGCGATCGCCTTTTACGAACAGTTAGGATTTATAGTCTGTGAACGCTTCACTACAGGCTATACTCTGGCTTGTTGGATGGAAGGTCTAAATGGGAGAATTGAACTAATCCAAATTCCTGAACCAAAACCAGCTCCGGATTCCTTCGGAGATGAACACTATGTCGGGTACTATCATCTTTCATTTGATTTAACAGATCTAACATCAGATTTGCCCAGCTACTTAACTAGTTTAAAAGAACGTTTTCTATTAGCTTCTCAAAATAATCCAGAGCAATTACAAACTCTAAAAGTACTTTTAGAACCTACTCAACAGCAAATAGGCAGTCGTATTTACGAAGTAGCTTTTATTGCTGATACTGATGGCTTGCCATTAGAATTCATCAGGTTTCTTGCAGCATTTTAATAGTTATTTCTTAAATTACTTTTTTTCAGAAAATAATCGCTCTCTTCGTCTGTATTGTTTCCAAAATCACAGAAATTAGAGAGAGATTATTC
>JAQYWO010000001.1 GCA_029379215.1 Rhizonema sp. PD37 | reverse complement strand
TTTATGTATGTGTAAATTGTTTATAGTTGGATATAATGACGCATAATTTCTACCGTTCGATCATCAACATAATCAACTCATGCATTGGACTGTTGCTGCCTCCTTTATAGATAAGTCGAAAACTGAGACTTGGTTAACTCCGTATGTTCCTGGAACTCGGCATCAGTTTGACTTCGTTCCGCGTGCAGAACCGTTACAAAAGTGGCACGATCGCAAGTCTGCTATGACTGGATTGAAGGACTGGTATCTCTATTGGCAACAGGGAATGGAAGCGATCAACGCGACACAGGGAGGTATAATCACGGTTTTTCCTCAACCTGCAGTCGTCGTAGGCATGCAACAACGCTTATTAGGCAAGCGCATTCCTGTCATCGCATGGTTATTCAATGTTGGTTCTTGTTATCCCGGAATTCGACAATGGCTTTCTCAAGTTAGCCTGGAGCAAATAGATTGCTTTGTTGTCCATACACGACGGGAACGAGAAATGTACAATAAGTGGTTGGGAATTCCGATTGAGCGTTTTGAGTTTGTACCTTACCAATCACCAGAGATTTCCATAACTGACGAGGAGAATACAAAAGATCCTTTTATTGTGTCACTAGGTTCTGCTCATCGTGACTTCTCGACTTTATTCCAAGCAGTAGAAAAACTCAATATCCCAACGGTTGTGGCATCTGGAAAAACGGCATTACAAGGCTACAGTATTCCGCAGAATGTGACAACACCCTTTGGTATTCCAACGCAAGAATGTCGTCGTTTAGCCCAACAAGCACGGATTAGTATTGTTCCTCTGCTTCCCAATCCCTTGACAACAGCTGGAGGGCAAATCACTATTGTAGAAGCGATGCGTATGGGTCGTCCAATCATCGCCAGTCGGTGTCATGGAGCACAAGATTATATTGAGCATGGCAAGACAGGTTTGTTAGTTGAACCTCGATCTGTCGATGACTTAATGCAAGCAATTGAAATGTTGTGGAATGATTCAGCATTGCGCGATCGTCTTGGTGTCGCAGCTAAAAGCTATGCCACAAATAATTTTTCTGATGAAGCAGTCGGAACATCTCTCGGCAAAATCCTTGATCGCGTTGCCGATAAAGCAGGTATGTCGTGAATGAGTGCTGAGGAGGGAGCCAGCGCCGTGCGGGGGTTTCTCAGCACTCAGCACTCTTTAATACTGTGGCACTGAGGAATCTATTTCCTTACTCCAAGCAGTAATACCACCTTTAACGTTTGTACCTTCAATTCCTGCTTCCTTGAGAATCCCAAGAGCTTTTGCTGATCGTCCACCCATTTTACAATGAGCTATTAAACGGTGACCGTTCAACACTTCCTTCACCTTGGAAACACCTTTGCCAGATTCAATGTCTGGCAAAGGTACTAAAATTGAACCAGGAATCTTGGCAATTTCATATTCGTGAGGGTTGCGGACATCCAGCAACACAAAATCATCTGCGCCGCTTTCTAAGAGTTGCTTTAACTCTTGCACTGTCATTTCTGGAATTTCCATCTGCTGTTTTGCTTCCTCTGCTTTTGCTTGTGGGATACCGCAGAATTGTTCGTAATCAATTAACTTCTCAATCACCGGGCGCACTGGGTTAGGACGTAACTTTAATTCACGGAACGTCATTTCCAATGCATTGTATAGCAGTAGGCGTCCGCTTAAAGTTTTGCCATTACCAAGAATAATCTTAACAGTTTCAGTCGCCTGGATTGTGCCGATAATGCCGCACAGTACACCCAATACTCCTCCTTCTGCACAAGAGGGAACCATTCCTGGTGGTGGTGGTTCTGGGTAAAGATCGCGGTAATTTGGTCCACCTTCGTAGTTAAACACAGTAGCTTGCCCTTCAAAACGGAAAATGGAACCGTACACGTTGGGCTTGTTTAACAATACGCAGGCATCGTTAACTAGATAGCGTGTGGGAAAGTTATCAGTCCCATCTACCACAATATCATAAGGTTTTATGATGTCGAGTGCGTTTTCTGAACTGATACGAGTTTCGTATAAATCAACTTGACAATCAGGATTAATTTCGTGAATGCGGTTTTTTGCTGATTCAATCTTCGGTTTACCCACCCAAGATGTACCGTGAATGACTTGGCGTTGCAAGTTGGAATTATCGACGACATCGAAATCAACTATACCTATACGTCCGATTCCTGCAGCTGCTAGATACAATAGCAATGGCGAACCCAGTCCACCCGTTCCAATACACAGTACACTCGCCGCCTTTAAGCGTTTTTGTCCCTCCAGTCCAACTTCTGGCAAAATTAGATGGCGGGAGTACCGTTCGTAGTCTTCTTTATTAAGCTGGATGTCATCCAGATTGGGATTGAGCATAGCAGTTTGTTGAGAAACGAATTTTTCATCCTACCGGAAATTCAGAGGCAGTAGGAAGTGGTTAATTGTTAATGGTTAGTTATTAATTCTAACAACTGATGTGCAGGTGGGATAAAACCCGGCTCTAGGAACATTTTTGAATTGCTTCTGGTTGGAATTGATGGTTGTCGTCTAGACTCCAGCTTCTGGCATCGGCAGATTTACCATTTTGTACGGAAATAATCACATACGAATATTCCTGCCAAGCATATAGGCGGTCAAATTCTGAGGGAATATTCGGGTAATCGGGATGAGAGTGGTAAATTCCAATGATATTAAAGTGGCGATCGCGTGCTTTTCTTTGCGCTTGCAACATCACTTGGGGTGCGATCGCATACCGACGCCTTCTACTATATAAGGATGCGTCATGGTTCGTCTCGACATCACCTGAAAAATCTATTGCTGTTTCTGCACTCCAAGCATTGTCTGTTGGCATCACTTCTACAACAGTTTTGACGTTAAGAGCCAGATCGCCAAACATTATACCGCAGCACTCCTCTGGGTAAGTGCTTTCAGCGTGGGCGTAGATTATTTGTAACTGTTCTTGACTGAGTTTAATCATCACTATTAAATAAGCATCAGCACTCATAAATGAATAGCACGCAAGGATAAAGTTAAAACCTTGACTGATAAGGACTTGGTCAAACGAATAGTTTTGAAATCGGTATCTGAGAAAATCTATAACTACAAGGAATGCGATCGCACTCTGAATGACTCTCCAGTTTTTCGTTTGTTTTGAACTTCGGAAGAATCTCTGGGATCAGGTAAATCCAAACAATTATGGCACAGGAGTTTGAAGGATTTGGATGTCCTGGATAGGATAATGAAACTTAAAACAGTTAATTCGCCGATTTTCTTCGCGCATGCTTATTCGAGCTATATTTCGGATCTCAAAAGTAGTCAAAATTAATACTTTTGTCGTTCGCACAAAAGTTGACAACAAGCGAGAGTCCGGTTAGGATGACGGAGTCTAAGTAAAGTGAGGCATGGTGTAAGAAAAATAACGAACACCGAAACCGAGAAGGTGATTGGCAAGTTTCCAAGTTTGAAGATGAACACAGTCATCTGCTGGGAGTCTCAAATTGAAAGGGATTGTCAGGCGATGTCTACGCCAATGAGGACGACTAAAATCTGGTAATGTAAAATTTATGGCACAAAAGCGCCCATACTACATTCAGCAGATACCCCGTGTCGATGGGGAAAAAATCTAGCCAATTTCCAAAAACTGGTAGAGGGAATGGGGTAGTAAATCGAAAGTTTAGAAAAACAATTAGCAGAAGTTTTCAGAGTTCAGCAACAGTTATTAGAAAAAGCTAATCGTACATCTCAAAATTCATCATCACCTCCCTCAGCAGACCGACCAGGAAATGGGGAAAAGGTTTTCGACAGTTATCGGAGTCTGCTTATTGCTTTTGTAGCCAAAAGTTATCTTTTTGTATGGATATCATAACGGTCATCAAATTTCTGTGCCTCATGATACATACAATTTATCGGAACGTTGTCCACCGCTATACGCTGTGAGACACTACTAGCATTAGCCTACTGAGAGTACGCTTTAGTGTCTGCTGCTGCCTTCGGTCAACGACTCTAGCACTGCTTTTAAGTCAGATTTTGACACCATAAACAGACTGTATTATGACTAACAATTCCGAATACCCTAGTTTGAAGACCTTCAAAAAGCAAACTTCCCAGATTGGCTTAAAAGCGGAAACTGAAACAGAACCCATTGCTATCATCGGCATTGGCTGCCGCTTTCCAGGCGGTGCCAACAGCCCAGAAGCCTTCTGGAAACTACTAAAATCCGGCGTGGATGCCATTACCGAGATACCAGCAGACCGCTGGAACGTGGACAGTTTCTACGACCCATCCGGGAATAAACCAGGCAAAATGCGAACCCGGTGGGGTGGCTTCATAGATAAGATAGACTCTTTTGATGCCGAATTTTTCGGGATTTCGCCGCGAGAGGCATCTAGTATGGACCCGCAGCAACGGTTGCTGCTGGAGGTAGCCTGGGAGGCGCTAGAAGATGGAGGGCAGATGCCGGAAAATCTTGCAGGCTCAAAAACTGGGGTATTTATCGGGATATCGATTGGCGATTATTACGACATCCAACTCAGAGATCGCGATTCCATTAACGCTTATACAAATTTGGGAGGCGTTCACTGTATCACAGCTAACCGCATCTCCTACATACTCGACCTCAAAGGTCCAAGTATGGCTGTTGATACCGCCTGCTCCAGTGCGCTGGTTGCTGTGCATCTTGCTTGTCAAAGTATTTGGAATGGAGAGTCTGCGTTGGCAATAGCAGGAGGGGTAAATGCGATACTCAAACCAGAAGCAACCATAGGATTTTCTCAGGCATCTATGCTCTCTCCCGATGGACGGTGCAAAACCTTTGATGAGCGAGCAAACGGTTATGTCCGCGCCGAGGGAGCTGGTATCGTTGTCTTGAAATCTTTATCCCAAGCGCAAGCCGACTCTGATCCGATTTATGCCGTCATTCGAGGCAGCGCAGTTAACCAGGACGGTCAAACCAATGGCATTACGGTTCCCAACCGAGAGTCTCAAGAGTTGGCACTCCAAGATGCCTGCCTGAAGGCTGGGGTATCTCCAGAGCTTGTAAATTATGTAGAAGCTCACGGGACGGGGACACCTGTGGGCGATCCGATAGAAGCAAACGCTCTAGGAAACGTACTGGGGAGAGATCGTCCTGCAGGAGACTACTGTATTATTGGTTCGGTTAAGACAAACATCGGACATTTGGAATCAGCGTCGGGTATTGCAGGACTCATTAAAGTAGCGCTAGCTCTCAAGCACCGCCAGATTCCACCTTCTGTGCATTTTCAGACACCGAATCCCAAAATTCCATTTGAGGAATTACGGTTGCGCGTGCCTACTACCCTAGAACCGTGGCCCAATGGAAAGGGGCTGCGAATCGCTGGCGTGAATTCTTTCGGATTTGGCGGCACGAACGCTCATGTAGTTCTTGCAGAAGTGCCGCCACCACCTGTTTCCCAATTCCAAATTCCCACCCACCAATCGCTACTATTGCCTCTGTCGGCAAGGAGTGAGGAAGCGCTCAGGGCGTTTGCAGTGGCTTACAAAGATTTTTTAACAGAGTCAGATGATTCCTCGTTATACGACATCTGCTACACTGCAAGCCTGCGCCGAAGTCATCATAACCACCGATTGGCAGTGGTCGCTGATTCCAAACTTGAATTGGCAAAAAATCTGGAAGCGTTTTTAGCAGGAGAAACTCGCCATAAAATGTCTTTTGGTCGCCCACTTGCGGACTCCTCGCCCAAACTCGCTTTCGTGTTCTCTGGCATGGGACAGCAATGGTGGGCAATGGGGCGGACTCTGTTGTCAGAAGAACCTGTATTTCGAGAAGCCATTCAACAGTGTGACGAATTGTTGAGGCAATATGCTAATTGGTCGTTGCTTGAAGAACTGAGTGCATCGGAGGAAAATTCTCGCATTAACTCAACTGAAATCGCTCAGTGTGCCATCTTTGCAGTGCAAGTCGCTGTCGCTACTTTATGGCGTAGCTGGGGGATCATCCCGGAAGCGATTGTTGGTCACAGTGTCGGCGAAGTGGCAGCGGCTCATATTGCTGGGGTTCTGACCTTAGAGGACGCCGTTCGTGTCATCTTCCACCGCAGCCGCTTACAAGCAAAAGCTGTAGGATTTGGGAAAATGTTAGCAGTTGGGCTATCGTTAGAGGAAGCAGAACAGTGTCTCGTCGGATACTCAGAGCGTGTTTCTGTAGGAGCCGTCAATAGCCCCAGTTCTGTAACTCTATCCGGAGATGGCAAAGCTTTAGAAGAAATTGCCCAATCTTTAGAACAAAAACAGATCTTTTGGCGGTTCCTGCGGGTAGAGGTGCCTTATCACAGTCCCTTGATGGAGCCAATTAAGGCAGAATTAGCAGAGTCTTTGCAAGGAATAACTCCTCAAAAAGCCGTCATTCCCCTATTTTCAACCGTCACTGGCTTGCAGGTTTCAGGACTAGAAGTGGATGGTACCTACTGGGGGGAAAACATGAGGAATCCGGTGCTGTTTGCATTAGCTGTAGACGGACTCTTGCAGGCAGGGTATAACCTATTCCTAGAAATCGGCGCTCATCCAGTTCTAGCCAGTTACATTTGTGAGTGTTCCGCTAAAATCAATCAAACAATAACCGTATTGCCTTCCCTGCGCCGCTCTGAACCCGAAAGGGTGACGATGTTAGAGTCTTTTGGGAAGCTATACACTCTGGAATACCCGGTTGATTGGCATCGGCTTTATCCGCAAGAAGGTCAGTTCGTTCGCTTACCGTCCTATCCTTGGCAGCGAGAGCGTTATTGGAACGAGTCTCCTAAATCGCAGCAAGCTCGGTTAGGACAAATGTACCAGTCTAACCTGCTAGGAGTGCCGATTCATCCCTTGCTTGGAAGCAGTCTAGAATTAGTCCAGCCGATCTGGAATGGGGTGATTGACTTGCACCGCCTCACTTATCTAGAAGATCATCGCGTGCAAGGGGAAGTGGTTTATCCTGGAGCCGCTTACGTGGAAATGGCTCTGGCTGCTGCAAAGGAGATTTTCGGTTCGGGATCTTATGTTTTGTCAGAGATAGAGTTTCATAAAGCGTTGTTTTTAGCTGATGAATCAGTCATAGTTCAGTTGAGTGTAGATCGCTCAGGTCAAACTTCTTTCGACATCCACAGTCAAGCCAAAGGTGAGAAAGCGTCATGGGTACGACACGCCTCGGGCAACTTGCTCGGGCTACAGAATGGCCATGTCCCCAAGGCAGTTGTATTGAATGAGATTCGCGATCGCTGTACTGAGGAAATTTCTAAAAGCACTCTCTATGAGCAGTTCCAGGAAATGGGACTAGAATATGGTTCGACTTTCCAGGGAATCGAACAACTCTGGTGTGGTGAATCTGAAGCGATCGCTCGACTCAAATTTCCAGATTCTTTAGAGAAACAAATCCTTGACTATCAGTTGCATCCGGCTCTGTTGGACGCTTGTTTTCAGGTTATTATTGCCACTGTATCATCCAAACAAACCTACTTGCCAGTTGAGATCAAACGCCTTCGAGTTTACGGTCGTCCTGGACTTCAAGTGTGGAGCCACGCCCGTCTGCTGGAGCAAAACGCGAACCGGATTAAGGGAAATATCCAACTACTGGATGAATCCGGCAACGTGCTGGTAGAAATTCAAGGATTGTGCTGCAAGTCACTAGAAAATGTGCAGTCGGGTAGTGCAGAAAAAGAGGACTATCTCTACGAATACCAATGGGAATTAAAGGCACGCCCCGGAACCACCCTAGAGAGCCATCCTGCTAATTATCTGCCCTCTAAGCGTCTTCAAGCCGACAGCCTGCACAGCGAAGCCGCTCGCTTGAGCGTGCAATTAGGACGTGCACATTACTACTCGACAGTAGAGCCGCTTCTAAACCATTTGTGTACCGATTACGTCCTCAAAGCCATGCAGCAGCTTGGCTGGCAGTTTCATTTACACCAGCACACAACCGTGGAAACACTTGCCCAACAATTGGGCGTAGTATCTGGGCATCGGCGTCTGTTGGGTCGAATGCTGGAAATCCTTGAGGAAGATGGCGTGCTGCGCCGCATAGACGACGGGTGGGAGATCTTCCAAATACCAGAATTGAAAGAACCAAATCAGACTTGGAAAGCACTTTTGGCTCAATTTCCTGCCTATCAAGCAGAACTGATACTGCTTGGACGGTGTGGTGAGAAATTGGCTCAAGTATTGCAGGGAGAAATCGATCCCCTGCAACTGATTTTTCCGGAAGGTTCGATGACGACATCGGAGCATCTGTACCAAGACGCGCCGACTTCTCGGATCTACAATTTGCTAGTTCAAAAGGCGGTAGAGACAGCACTGGAGCGCTTATCGTCAGGACGAAAAGTACGGATATTGGAAATCGGTGCGGGGACGGGTTCAATGACATCTTATGTACTGCCAAAGCTCAGGGCGAAGCAGACCGAATATGTCTTTACGGACATTACTCAAGTGTTCGCCACCTCTGCACAACAGAAATTTAGCGATTATCCGTTCATTGAGTACCGGGTTTTGGATATTGAAACCGAGCCTGTTTCTCAGGGATTTGAGGCTCATTCCTTCGATCTGATTCTGGCAGCAAATGTACTGCACGCCACCCGTGATTTGCGCCACACCTTAGAAAACGTTAAACAGCTTCTAGCATCTGAGGGATTGCTGGTGCTGCTGGAATTAACAAAAGCTCCCCGTTTAACGGATCTAAGCTTCGGAATGCTTAAGGGCTGGTGGCTGTTTTCTGATCTCGATTTACGACCGTCACACCCGCTCCTAACAAAGCAAAAATGGCGAGATTTGCTGGTGGATACTGGTTTTATTGAAGTTGCTGGTATTTCAGATAACGACGTAGCTGAGTCTGCAAGTACTGTGATTTTGGCGACTGGGCCTCAAGTACAGCTAGAAACTCGCCCTGAGTCAATCGTTCCTCTAAAATCAATAGAGCAAGGAAGCTGGCTGATTTTTGCTGATCGCTCCTTAGTAGGGCAGCAATTAGCAGTTGCACTCAAAAAACGATATCAAACCCCCATTATCATCTTGTATGGAAAAGACTTCAAGCGTCTTGATGCTGAAAAGTTTCAGATCCGCCCAGAACATCCAGAAGACATGCAGCAACTTTTGGAGCAGGTGAGTGCCAGTCTGCCTATGTGTCGTGGTGTAGTTCACCTTTGGAGTCTGGACATAACTCCAACCGAGGAAACCACCGTCGCTTCTTTAGAAGAGTCCCTCGAACTAGGAATCTTAAGTGTTTTACACTTGGTTCAGGCGTTGGAGCGAGTAGGGAATTCTCCTCGTCTTGTACTGGTGACTAAAGGAGCGCAGGCAGTAGGAGAATCTGTCAAGTCAGTTGAGGTTGCTCAGTCTCCTTTGTGGGGTTTGGGTAGAGTGATAAATAATGAATTCCCTAAGCTCCAGTGTACGAGAGTGGATATTAGCGACGTCATCGCCCCTCTTGAGATTCAATCCCTTTTTGCAGAGTTATGGTCAGATGAGGGGGAAGATGAAATTGCCTTGCGGGGTGCAGCACGCTACGTCCATCGGTTAATGCCGGTATCATTAAAAGATATTGCCACAATTGAGAAAAAGCTTGCATCTTCTCAACCGTTCCGTTTGGAAATCTCCAAATCAGGAATTTTAGATAATTTAATGCTGCGGGCGATCAAGCGCCCCAAACCTGGACCGGGAGAGGTTGAGATCCAAGTTTGTGCGGCGGGTCTCAACTTCAAGGATGTCGCCAAGGCAATGAACTTGCTGGCTGATGTTAACTTAGAGGAAAATTTCAGTGAGCGATCGCTCGGCTTAGAGTGTGCCGGAATTATTAGTGAAATTGGCTCTGGGGTAGAAGGGTTTGAGATAGGCGATCTAGTTATTGCCTTTGCCCCTCACAGTTTTAGTACGCATACAACCACCGATATCCGCTTCGTGGTACGTAAGCCCGCACATATTAGTTTTGAAGAAGCTGCAACAATTCCCGTCGTTTTCCTCACAGCTTACTACGCCCTGCATTACCTGACACGAATCAGCAAGGGCGATCGCATTCTCATTCATGCCGCAGCTGGAGGTGTGGGTCTGGCCGCCATCCAATTGGCTCAAAAAGCTGGCGCAGAGATTTTTGCCACTGCGGGCAGTCCAGAAAAACGGGAATTTCTCAAAGCGCTTGGCGTCCATCACGTTATGGATTCGCGCTCTACCGCGTTTGTTGATGAAGTGATGGAACTCACCGACGGCAAAGGAGTCGATATCGTCCTCAACTCTTTGGTAGGGGAAGCAATTCCCAAGAGCCTCTCTGTACTGGCAAGATTCGGACGTTTTATCGAAATCGGCAAGCGGGATATCGACCAGAACAGCAAATTAGGTCTGCGACCTTTTGGCAACAATTTGTCGTTCTTTGCTGTGGATTTAGACCAACTGTGGCATGATCGCCCTGATTTTGCCGGGGAGCTATTCCAAGAATTAATGAAACACTTTTGGGAGCAAACCCTCCACCCACTCCCTCACCGGGTCTTTCCTATAAAGAAGGCACTTGACGCTTTCCGCTACATGGCTAGAGCATTGCACATTGGCAAAATTGTGATATCTTTGCTTGACCCAGATGTGGTGATGACTCCTACAACAGAGGATAAAGTAACATTTAGGACCGATGGCACTTACCTAATTACTGGCGGACTAGGTGGTTTTAGTTTAGCCGTGGCTCAATGGTTGGTCAAAAACGGTGCTAAACATCTAGTGTTGATGGGACGAAGCGGTGCCGCTTCATCTGCAGCCAAAGAAGCCGTGAAAACCTTAGAGTCAGCAGGGGCAAGAGTGGTAGTTGCCAAAGCAGACGTCAGCAAAGCAGACCAGTTAGCTCTTGTCTTGGCTGATATTCGTCACTCTATGCCACCATTGCGCGGTGTTATCCACGCTGCTTTGGTTTTGGACGATGGTGTCCTGCTGCAACAAAACCGTGAACGCTTCTTTAAGGTGATGGCTCCCAAAGTCTTTGGTGCGTGGAACTTACACACGCAAACTCAGAATACACCGCTGGATTTGTTTATCAATTTCTCCTCGTTCACTTCAATTGTGGGAAACCCAGGACAGGGGAATTATGTAGCTGCCAGTGTTTTTCTTGATGCGCTGGCTCACCACAGACGCGCTATGAGACTTCCAGCCTTAACCGTCAACTGGGGCGTAATTGCCGATGTTGGGTACGTTGCTCGGGATGCGGAAGTAGGCGAGCATCTAGGAAGGATTGGAGGTAAACCACTTTTGTCGCAACAAGCGCTTTCTCTGCTGGGAGAATTGCTTTTAGTTGAGGCAGTTCAGACAACGGTGGCATCGGTTAACTGGCAGCAGTGGTCTCAAATTCACGCGGCTGGCGCATCAGGGCGATTCTCTCACTTGGCTCTTGAAAAAGCAGTATCAATAGAAGCAGGCGATGGAGCAGAGCGCCCGCGAAGCCATCGCAAAACTGAAGGCGATTCATTCCTCAACACCCTCAAAGCAGCCCAATCGGCAGAACGCCAGCAGTTGGTGGAATTTCACCTGCTCAAACAAGTTGCACGGGTATTGGGATCTTCGCCCGCCAAGCTGGACATCTCAAAACCGCTAACTAATTTGGGACTTGACTCCTTAATGGCAGTGGAATTAAGTAACCGGATCGACAAAGATCTAGGTGTGAGCGTGCCGACAATAAAACTCATTGGGGGTGCGAGTATTTCGCAACTGGCCAAAGAGTTAGTTGAGCAACTATACCCAGCGAGTTCTTCTATCGTAGCAATCCAAACACAATCCCACTCCAAGGTTACGGCAGCAGCAAGCGACTGGCTCGTCTTCCCCAAACCAAATTCGGATGCCCACCTGCGTCTGTTCTGCTTCCCGTACCTTGGGGGAAGTAGCTCCGCATTCCTTTCCTGGGCGGAGAACTTGCTACCAGATATAGAAGTATGTGTCCTTCAGCTTCCAGGAAGTATCGACCGTTTAGGCGAACAGCCATTCGACGAGCTAAATCCTCTTGTGAAAACCTTAGCACAAGTTGTACTTCCTTATTTGGACAAGCCATTCGCTTTCTACGGTCATAGTCAAGGAGTATTGCTGTGCTTTGAACTTGCCCGTTACCTACGCCGCGAAAATGGTAAAGTTCCTGTTCACTTGTTCGTGGGCGCTTTGCATGCTCCCCAACTACCGCATCCTTCTTCTTCTATCGCTCAAATTTCTGAGGAGGAGTTACTTGAAAAAACATCTCTGATTAATTTACCCCAATCAGTTCAGCAAAATACCGAGCTGATGCAGTTGTTGCTACCGAGTTTCAAGGCAGGGGTTTTGATGGTTGAGAATTATATCTACTACGAGTCAGAGCCACTGGATTGTCCAATTTCTGCTTTCGGAGGTATGCAAGACAAGGCGATCACCCAAGAGCATCTCTCGGCTTGGCGCGAACAGACTTGTAGCACGTTTAAGCTGCAAATGTTTCCCGGCAACCACGTATTCCTGCACAGCGATCAAGAACTGCTTTTGCAAGCGATACTGCAGGATTTTACACCAGTTCTGAGTTCGCTTGTCAAGTAGTTTGCCAAAAACTCTTTTTCGTAACTAACGCAAAAGCGGAACGTGGCTGAAAATTCACATAGTTCCAAACTGTAAAGATATGGAGAAATTGTCCTATGAACCTTAATGAATTAATAGTTGAACTCTCTAAACAGGATGTGAAGTTATCATCTCAGGATCTGGGAAAAACTTTTGTGGCACCGCGTAATACCTTAGAACTCCAAATTGCACAAATTTGGGAAGATATTTTGCATGTTTACCATCTTGGAGTCAAAGATAACTTTTTTGACCTTGGGGGAGATTCCCTTTTAGCTACACGCTTAGTGACTGAGATTCAGAAGCAGTTTGAGAAAGATATTCCCTTACTAACACTTTTTCAAAATGCAACAATTGAACAACTAGCCAGTATTCTGGGACATTCAGTTTCCTTAACTTGGGAGCCCCTAGTAGCACTTCAACATAGAGGTTCAAAGCCTCCTTTCTTCTTAGTGCCTGGAGGTGATGGAATTATATTTAACTTCTATCATTTAGCACATCATTTAGGCTATGAGCGACCATTTTATACTTTCCAAGCACGAGGTATATATGGAGACCAGCCGCCTTATAACCAAGTGGAGGAAATGGCAACTGACTACATTAAAGCATTGCGAACAGTACAGCCCCAAGGTCCTTATTTATTAGGAGGTCATTGCTTTGGAGCTTTTGTGGCTTTTGAAATGGCAATTCAGTTAAAAAAACAGGGACAAGAAGTGGCTTTGCTCGCAATACTGGATGCCTCAGAACCTAGTCTTTCTGCTCAAACTGTTGTCAGGTTTGTGGGTGATAGCTCTAATTCTTTTGAAGTAAATACTACATTTTTAACTCTACTTGTATATGGGTATGAATTATGGTTAAACAAGAAGCTGTCAATATGTTATGAAGATCTTAAACTACTCAAGCCAGATGAGCAATTAAACTACGTTATGGAGCAGTTGAAAAAGGTTCATATATTTCCTTCAAATGCTACAGTAAAGCAACTCCGCAACATAATACAAGTTTTTAGCACTAGTGCTTTTATTAATTATGTACCTCAAGAAATTTACTCAAATGAAATTACTGTTTTCCGAGCCAGTGAAAATCATCTCAGTAATGATATCACAATGGGTTGGAGCAAATTGTCCTCAAAATCGATAAAAAGCTACGAGGTACCGGGTAATCACATCACAATGATGACTGAACCACATATTCAATTTTTGGTACAACAGCTTAAAGTCTGTATCGCGCAGGCACATTAACTCAGCATGTATAGCAGTCGCCAATGCTGATAGGACAAGTTGGTTGTAGAAGCCTGCAACAACAAGATTTGTCTATTAATAATTGTCCTAAGCGTCCTGTCCGTTGCTATATCTTTGTACTAGTCCATATTTCCTCCTACTCTCTAAACTCGACAAAATATATTTTATAGCTATGTGAATCCATAAGCTAAAACTTTATGGAACGTAGACTTTAACTTTTTCGTTCTCGACAAAATTAGTATTGAAACAAGAGACTGCAATGGTAAGAATAGTACTGATCAATGTAGATATGCATGGGCATATAAACCCTACTTTAGCTTTTACCCATGAGTTAGTCCGTACAGGCAACCAAGTTTTCTATTATGCTTCTCAAGAATTTAAAACGAGCGTGGAAGCAACAGGGGCATATTTTCGCTCTTGTGAGTTAATGTTTGGCAAATCGATTGGATCTGCCTCCACAAAGGTGGCAACTTTACTTAGTCAAGTGCCAATCTTATGGATTGAAGAGTGTCAGAAAATACTCCCTCATTTATTAACATCTGTCAACTCAGATGCGCCTGAAGTCATTGTCTACGACATATGGAGCTTAGTCGGTCGATTAATAGCTGATATTTTAAGAGTTCCCGCAATCAAATTTTGTCCCACTTATGCTTCAAATGAGCATTTTAATCTGTATTACAAGCTTTTTTTCCAGGAAGGAGCATACGAAGACAAAACATCTTTAGCGGCTTTTGACACAGGCATAAAACAATTATCTATACAATTTAGTTTTCAGCCGTTCCAATTTAACCATTGGATTACCCATGTTGAGCGGTTAAATATCATCTTCATACCTCGTAGCTTTCAACCAATGAGTGAAACTTTTGATAGTCGATTTGAGTTCGTAGGGCCGTGCATTCAAAAGCAGCATATTACCTCAGATTTTTCTTTAGAGCAACAGTCCGATCCACTACTTTATATTTCCTTGGGAACAGTCTTTAATCAATGGTCAGAGTTCTTTCATATGTGCGTGATTGCCTTCGGTGAAAAGCCGTGGAGGGTGGTCATGGCTTGTGGTCATAGTTTTAAACTGGAAGCTCTTGGCTCACTGCCAAATAACTTTATTGTGCAACAGCATATTCCTCAATTAACCGTATTGGAGCAAGCAGACGTATTCATTTCACACGGTGGCATGAACAGTACTATGGAATCGTTGTTTTTTGGAGTCCCACTGGTCGTTATTCCCCAAGCTGTAGATCAGGAAGTGACAGCTTCTCATCTTCACAAATTGGGGCTAGGCATTCACTTGCCTAAACAGAAGGTAAACGTAGGCTCCCTTGTTGAGGCTGTCGAGCGAACCTTGAATGACTTGCAGATCAAAAAACAAGTAGCTGTAATGCAGTCAATGGTCAAAGCATCTGGAGGTTACAAACGGGTAGCTGAAGTTATACAGAATTTCGGCATTGCCGAATCAAAATATGATTTTGCTCCAGTGCGTGAGTCTGAAGTAGACAGATCTATTTTTTAAACTCTTACATCTACTGACTTTCAGCTTATCTTAGTGCCATTCGGCTATAAATTCAGTATGCAATTTTATTTGTTTAACAGCTCCTCAGGTTACTGTAAGGGTTCTAGAAGAGTTTCACGTTAATATCTGAAGATCTAGAACGCCTGCGGCAACCCCCTTAAAAAAGGGCTTATAAAAGCCCTCCTTCTCAACCTACATAATGCATTGATGGCATTACGTATTGGTTATGGGTAGCCACCAGCAACGAGATTTGTGTTCTCCTGTTGACTCATACCTGTAGTAGTCCCGAAGTTCAAAAGTTGCTGTGGGAGAGAATTTTGAATAGATTTTGAATAGCGATTGTTGGCAAACGGAGTCAAACCAGGACAAATACTTGTTTGTGCTTTTACAAGAACTGCGGCTAGTGATTTACAAAAAGATTGTAAAAACTTTCAATGCGCTCGACTTACGCCTAAATACAATTCTGCAACCTTAGGATCGTTCAACAATTCCGAACCAGTGCCTGAGATGGCATCACGTCCAGACTCCAGTACGTAACCTCGATGCGCCATTTCTAGAGCCTTGCGGGCATTTTGCTCTACAAGTACAATTGCCGTGCCACCGGAGTTAATTTGTTGAATCTGCTCAAAGACTTGAGTGACGAGGATGGGAGACAATGCTGCTGAAGGTTCATCTAAAAGCAGTAAGCTAGGTTCTAACATTAAAGCTTTACCCATCGCCAACATTTGGCGTTCACCACCAGAGAGAGTCCCCGCGCGTTGGTGACGGCGATCAGCAAGCCGAGGAAACATGCTAAATATTTTATCTTTTAGTGGTTTTAAAGAAACATTGAGTATGAAAGCACCCATCTCTAAGTTCTCGTCTACACTTAGAGAGGCAAAGACATTAGCGATTTGTGGTATATAACACATTCCTCGCTGAACGATTTGATTCGACTTTAGCCCAACAATATTCTCGCCTTTAAAGGTAATTGTGCCTGTATGGGGAGTCAAAAGCCCAAAAATGGTTTTTGCCAAGGTAGATTTACCAGCACCATTAGGACCAATGACTGTCACTAATTCTCCGTGTTCTACATGGAAATTCAAACCTTGCAAGATATCCACATCTTTGATATATCCAGCACGGACATCTTTAACTTCTAGTAAATAATTAGTCATTTGTCGTTAGTAGGGGCGGGTTTAATTGTATACTCATCGTCTGGAAACGAAAAATAATGTGAAACCCGCCCGTACACATTATTAGTCATTTATAAAACTTAAATGACCAATGACAAAGGACAATTAACAATTATGGCGTTTTTTGTAAATCAGGCCGTTCTTCTGGGGCAATTGCCCCTTCTACTGGGCAAACTTGGATACATATGCCACAGTCAATACAAGTAGCAAAGTCAATCCAGTACCAATCAGTTCCTTTAACGTTTTTGCCCGGTCCGTCATGAATGCAGGCTACTGGACAAGCGTCTACGCAATCAGCAACACCCTCACAGACATTAGTCACAATTGTGTGTGGCATGGTTCCCCTCTATTTAAAAACCGAGTTAGATGTAAATCCTTTCTCAGTCGCATCATTTTATCTTAACGGCTCAATGATTGTTGAGCCGTCGGCTTTGATCCAAGCGATTTTGGCAATGCTGCGATCGCGTGCATATTGTCGGCAAGATTCAGCAGCCCTTTGTTCTAAATCCATTTCTACCCGGACTAAATCGTGAGAGTCTCGTAGTTTTGCGGCGTAGTTAAAAGCCTGGGTGTAAGCATTTTTACTTTCGGGTACGACTAACCAATTGCTAGCTGGGATAGCTTGCGGTAACTGCTCAAGGGGCAACAGAACTTGGTATAAATCTTCTATAGAGAGTGCAAAACCTATTCCGGGAATGTCTTCTTTTTGAGGATGATATAGTCCTAAAAGCTGATCGTAGCGACCACCGCGACCTAATACCCTTGCTTGAACATCTGTATCGCTCACAACTTCAAACACTATGCCAGTGTAGTAGTCTATAGTTTGGATTAAGCTAAGATCGAGGATGATTTCCATCCCCAGTAAAGATTTAGGTCCTAGCTCTGAAGTTGTAGAAGCTACTGAAATCTGTAGTAATTCTACTAGTGACTTAAGGTTTTCCACCGCCTCTTGTACGGATGGATCTAAACCCAAACTGCTAACTTTTTCCAATACATCAATTGGGTTACCGCGCAGATCTAGCATAACTCTGGCGCGTTCAGTAAGTTCATCACTTAGTGGTAAAGAATCTATGGTAACGCGATCTAGGTTAGCGATCGCACTCCGAACTCGATCTTGTAAGTGAGAGGGAAAAGCTTTAAGGAGCGATCGCGTAATTCCCGCCTCTCCTAAAATTAAATGCCAACGGTTCAACGAGAATGCTTGCAAACAATCTGCCAGCAATAGTAGAACTTCTGCATCTGCAACCAATCCGCCACTACCTAATAATTCTACCCCTGCTTGATAGAATTCCTGCTGACGATTTTGCTTGGACTCCCCTATTCTTTGGAAAACATTAGCATTATAGTATAAGCGTTGTGGATGACGTAGATCTGCCATGCGGGTGACAGTGGCACGCGCAATAGAGGCTGTTAATTCCGGACGCAGTCCCAATTCTTGATCTTCAACATTTTGCAGTTGAATCACCGTAGAGCGCTCAATTGCTCCCCCCGCCATCAGCGTATCCAAGCGCTCCAATGTTGAAGTAATAATCCTGTGATACCCCCAACGGTGAAAAACCTGCTCCAACCTATCTTCAATCCAGCGTTTTTGAGCCACATCTAAGGGTAATAAATCCCTAGCTCCTGCTGCTGGCTGATACACCATATAAACCTCCACTCTTTGGTTTGTCTCGCTAACCAAAGGTTACCTCTTTAGGGTATGTATTTGTTCTGTGTTCGGTTAATTGTTGATAGTTGATTGCAATTAACCATTTACTATCAACAATTAACGAACAACTTAATTGATAGCGTGATTCTCCAAACATCACCCCTATTTTTTTCTCCCACCGAACAAACCGCCAAACAAACCACTACCTCCAGATTTATCTGACTGCTTAACGTTAGTATTAGACGTTGCTTTTTGGTTTGTAGTACTGGGGGTTGCTCCTGTAATCTGTGTAATCCTGCGTTTTCCCTCCAATGCTGTTTGATCTGTAGGATCTAGTTGCAAGGCGCGATCAAAGTGAACTTTTGCAGTGGTGATGAGATTTTGCTTTAAATAGACTGCCCCGATCAAGCTGTGGCAACGACTATTATTTGGCTCTAGCTTTAAGGCATATTGCAACTCTACCTTAGCTTGCCCCAGTTCATTCTTTGCCATCAATCCTTGCGCTCGACGGATATACAGATCTGCAACCGAGTCTTCTTTCGGTGGTGTTTGAGTATCTGGTTTTGTTGGTATAGACTGATTTTTGAGTTGAGCAAGTGGTGACGGCGGTGCAAATGATTTGCTAGCAGTACGCATTAAATAAACTAAATTTAACTCACTCAAAAGAGCAATGACCTCTCGCACTTGTGGTAAAGAGTCATATTGAGTGGGCGCGATTTTAGCGATTCCTGTTTTATAGATTTGATCAATATTTGGCGCACCTGCTAGCTGCTTGCCCAAATCACTGCTTATTTCTACCGAAGCAGATTCTTGTACTAAGCGCTTGCCTATCTGTGACAAAACTATAATGTATTCAGCACGTTTTTTTTCTTGAGAGAGTGTCTCATAAGCTGGGTTAACTAACTTTGATAGTAATTCGCTCTTTTGTTGTTTTTCAGTGGCGCTTGCAGCTACACTGCTATCAGGATGCAGAAATCGAGCAATTTTGAGATAACGTTTACGGATATCCTTCACATCCGCATCCACTGGAACACCCAAAATTGCGTGATGGTCTACGAAATCATACTTAAACAGTCCACGGTCTATTTTGACAGGCATAAAGCAGTGCTGTACCAACGGAGCAGTTAGATTTAGTCTCCAGTGTACTTTGCTCATTCCTCATTTGTAAGTAGGGGCAGGTTTAATCGATTGATTTGCTCGTGCCCATAAGTTATCAGAGAAACTTGCCCGTACTTATTGGTAAAGGTTTAATCGATTGATTTGCTCGTGCCCATAAGTTATCAGAGAAACTTGCCCGTACTTATTGGTAAAGGTTTAATCGATTGATTTGCTCGTGCCCATAAGTTATCAGAGAAACTTGCCCGTACTTATGGGTAAAAAACAAAACTACTGTTCAGGCAGGGAGTGGGAAGTAGGGAAGAATTAAAAACTAAAAATTTGACATGAGTGTATTTTTAATTTTTAATTGAATTCCCTACTCCTGCAATAAGCTCATGACTCAAGCTGTCGTGAATGCGACTATTTGTAGCGAGAATCCTACCTGACTCAATTTTTATTGGACTACGATCATAGGCTGTGACTTTACCCCCAGCTTCTTGCAATAAAATTATCCCAGCTGCAATATCCCAAGGAGCAAGTCCTCGTTCCCAGTAGCCATCAACACGTCCACAAGCAACGTAAGCCAAATCCAAAGATGCAGAACCGCTACGCCGTACTCCTTGAGTCAGATGAGTCAGATGACAAAATTCTGCATAGTTGTTATCAGACGTTTCCCGGCGATCATAGGCAAATCCCGTAACCAACAAGCTTTTACTCAAATCCGAAGTTTCCGAAACTGCGATCGCATTTCGATTGCGTGTTGCTCCTAATCCTTGGGCTGCACGGAATAACTCATTATGGAATGGATCGTAAATCACGCCAACTTGTGGGACACCATTTACCAGTAGTCCAATGGAAACTGTAAAAAAGGGGTATTGATGAGCGTAATTCGTTGTGCCGTCTAAAGGATCAATTGCCCAAAGGTATTCATTTTGTTGATCTCCCAGTTTACCTGACTCCTCAGCAAGGATAGAGTGATGGGGAAAGTGACGGCGCAAAACTTCTAAAATAACCGTTTCCGATGCTTTATCGGCAACGGTTACCAAGTCTCCTGGGCGTCCTTTTTCATTGATTGCGTCTCCTAAGTGACCAAAATAAGCTTGCAGCACTGCACCTGCCGCCAACGCCGCTTCTGTAGCGATATCTAAAAAAATTTGCATTTGTTGATTGTGAGTTGTTGATTGTGAGTTGTTAGTTATTGGTTGTAAAAACTACTAATAACCAACAACTATCGTAACCGTTCAGGTTGGTATAGATTTAACCACTATCCACTAACAACTCTCTGTTAACGATTCTGGCGTCGAAACTCAGCAGGAGTAAGACGCATGGGTTGATCTGGATTCCAAATTCCTAATCCCACGAGTCTAGCCCATTGTTGGGCACGTTCCAAGCGCTGGTCATATTTATGGTTGGGCGATCGCATGACAAACAGCGCATATCCATCTTTCACCAACTGCTCATTCAACAACACTTTATCTTTCCAAAGATAAGCCAAAGTCCGCCCAAATTTGTCTTTTTCTTCAAGATCGAACTCTAAGATCACTCTTTGCCCCCCGATTAGCTCCTCTAGGCGAAGTTTTGCATCATCTCCCCAAGGACGCTGCTGTAGATCTGGTGCATCAATAGCAAGCAATCGCACTTGAGAAACCAACGTTGTTTGTTCAGGCATTCCCAGTACTTCCAAAGCTTGCCCACTAACAACCTGTGATACTTTCACCTCCAGCTGTCTACTTTCATTCAACGGGTTTTGAGGTTGACAAGCCACGAGTAGTAATACACACAATAAAATGAGGATTTTGGTCATTGTTCAAAAGCTCCGATGGTTGACTTGATAGAGTTAGTGGTTACTCAAACAACCAACCGCTCTTTATCAATCTTCATCCAACGGCAAACCACTCCGAACTTTCCCCTTCGCAAAATAACGTCCGAATTGAAGTTCATAAACTTCGTCTTCGTCTTGTGTCTCTACGACTAAATTAGAACGGGCATAACTGACACACAATAAAGCATAACCTTGTTTTTGTAAATCTTGTGAAAGTCCTACTGCCTCTGGTTGGTAAATTTCTCCTGACAGTACCTTAACAGCACAAGTCGTGCAAGCTCCATTTCTACAAGAAAAAGGCAGATCTACTCCTTGTTTTTCCCCGCTATGTAGAATATAACGGTCTTCAGGTACTTGTAAGGAGTATTCTCTGCCTGTGGCGCGATCGCGAACTTTCACAGTGTATGTAAGGGACATCTTGATTTTAGATTTCGGATTTTAGAAATATGATTGCATTTTATTGGATTCAATTGTATACTCGTAAATCGTGATGCCTGGATAGGTGGCCGAGTGGTTGAAGGCGCAGCACTGGAAATGCTGTTTGGGGCAACTCAACGAGGGTTCGAATCCCTCCCTCTCCGTTGAATAAGGGCGAACACCCGTTCGCCCCTACTTGATTATTGATGCTTAGAGATAATCAGACTGGAAGCAGGTGGATGAAGTTATCGCTAAGTATTCTCATCTAATTTTCATGAAAGTTCAACCATTTATCAAAGATTCGGCTATGCTGCCCGAAGCCTTTCATGTGATACGACAAGTTCATTCCACCACCCACAATTCTTCTCCGTGAACTCCGTCATTAGCAGCGAAGTATAAATTACCATTGATGTTAGTCAGAGCGACAGGTTTGGAACCGTTAGGTCCGACGTTGAGATCTTGAAGTACCGTACTCGTCTTAGTGCCGTCGGTTTTCCATAATTCTGTCCCGTGAACTCCGTCATCAGCAGTGAAGTACAATGAGCCATTTACATTAGTAAGATATTGAGGATTGAAATCGTTATACCCAGCGTTGATGCCGTTAACTATTCCCGTACCTATATTTGTGCCGTCACTCTTCCACAACTGAGCGCCGTTAACTCCATCATCAGCAGCAAAGTACAATGTGCCGTTGACATTAGTGAGATCATGAGGAAGAATGCCAGTGCTAGACTTAGAGTTGATATTTTTCACCACCACCGTGCTTGCATCGGTACCATTACTCTTCCACAATTCCGACCCATTAACGTCATCATTGGTAGTAAAATATAGGGTACTATTGACGTTTACGAGGTTGTTAAGAGTTAAATTGGTAGACCCTGCGTTGATGTTTTTAACTTGTACTGTGCCTGTACTCGTGCCGTCACTCTTCCATAATTGATGTCCAAGATCGCTGTCATCGCTTGTGAAGTATAGGGTGCCGTTGACGTTCGTAAAATTATTCAGTGCTGAACTTTGAGACCCTGTGTTAATGTCTTTAATTAGCGTAGTGCCTGTAGTTGTGCCGTCGCTTTCCCAAAATTCCGCTCCGTTATTGTTGTTTGTGGTCGTGAAATATAGTCTACTGTTAACGTTAGTAAGATAGTAAGGGCTTGCAGACCCTTGGTTGAAGTCGGTAACCAGTATCGTGCCTGCATCTGTGCCATCACTCTTCCACAATCCAGTCTGTTGAGTTCCGTCGGTAGCACCGAAGTATAGCGTACCGTTAAGGTTGGTGAGTTCGTAAGGGTTTGAACTGTCCGCACCTGCGTCGATATCTTTAACTAACACTGTGCCTGCATTTGTACCGTCACTCTTCCATAATTCAGTACCATGTACGCTATCATAGGCAGTAAAGTAAAGTGTGCCGTTAATGTTGGTGAGTTCATTAGGGTTTGAACCGTTCGATCCTGGATCGATATCCTTAACTAACACTGTGCCTGTATTTGTACCGTCACTCTTCCACAATTCACGACCATGTATCCCGTCATCCGCAGTGAAGTATGACGTGCCATTGACGTTGGTAAAGCTTGTAGAAGCTGACAAACTGCTGCCAGAATCTGAATTAATGTCTTTAACTAGTTTTGCAGTTGCGTAACCCAATCGTCCTTCTTTTTGACCGTAAAGAAGAAAGTGATTTAAGGCTTGAGAGTTAGTGTACTTTGCCTTCTGTAAGTCAGAGTTATGTGACAGGTAGTAATTAACATCGAAAGTAGCACTGGATGATCGCCCCTCTTTTAAACCGTACAGTGCAAAGTGATCTACCAGTTGTTTATTCGTCAGTTTGGCTGCTACTAAGTCTGGATAATGGGACTTGTAGTAACTTACATCAAAGACACTTGAACTTTCGCGTCCTTCGTTTAAACCATGTAAGAAAAAGTGATTTACAAGTTCACTGTTGCTCAGTTTTGCTGATACCAAATCTGCATTATGACTTTTGTAGTAGTTAATGCTAAATAATTGGGAAAACTCTCGCCCCTCTTGAACACCGTAAGTTTCTAAGTGCTGTAGAGCTTGAGAGTTGTTGAATTTCGCTAAGTCACTATTGCCAGCTCGGTAGAAATTGAGGTCAACTTCTTCAGAAAACTGGCGTCCCTCAGTTAAGCCATAAGTTTGCAGGTGGTTCAGTGCTTGCTCACTATTGAACTTACTTAAGTCTGGGTTGACTGCCCGGTAGTAGTCTAAGTCAACGAATGGTGAAAAGTGACGATCCTCTTTGACACCGTAGTTTTCTAGATGCTCGAATAGCTGTTTATTGTTCAACCCGGCTAAATCACTGTAGCTAGAGCGATAGAAGTTTAGATTGGCAAACGCTGAAAAGGCACGTCCTTCATTCAGACCATAAGCCTGAAAGTGGGAAAATAATTGTGCATCTGTAGTCAAACCAGCCGCTGCTAAGTCTTGATTTGCCGCACGATAGAAATTGGCATCAAATAGATTTACGCTCATTTATCTTGACTATTAAGGATTTGCGACCAAGCTAGCATATAAAAATTGCAATGCATAGTGAATATACGCATTTTTACAGTATCTTCAATTACTTAAATTTATACTTAGAAAATAGTCTTGGGAATGGAAATATCTGTAAAAATGTATAAAAAATATTAATATTGTACGCAAGAAAATTCTTTCATCAAACTAAATTTCGAGTAAAGGATGAAAGCGATCGCCTACTCCATGGAGTTTAAACCAGGGAACACCACCAATTTATTTCAGCTATACGGAGAAGCTACGAGAACGGAGACGCTACCTTGAACGTACTTATACCTTTTTTTGTCACAATATTTACCCAAAATGTCCGGATTTGACCAAATAGAATCGCAATGTTACTTAAAATATATAAAATATACAATGAAAATAATCAGTAGACGTGACTTTTTAACTCTTACAGCGATTGCGGGAAGTTCTATTGTGCTACCTGTTGCACTTCAAAATCGAGGATACGCACAGAATGCTAAATCTCAGACATTTGAACCATTTACACTTCCGTTTCGCATACCGCCAGTGTTAAAACCTATACGCAGCGATAGAACAACTGATTATTATCAAATTACGATGCGTCCGGCTCGTGTAGAGTTTTTCACAGGGGTAAAGACAACAATTTGGGGCTATAACGGCATGTTTCCTGGTCCCACAATCAAACAACGTAAAGATCGTCAATCAGTTGTACGAGTTATTAATAATCTTAGTAGATCTACGTCTGTTCACCTGCATGGGATGGCATCTCAACCTCAGTACGATGGCTACGCTGAAGATTTTATGTCTCCAGGATACTACAAGGACTACGTGTATCCCAACAATAGAGCCGCTAATTTCTGGTATCACGATCACACGATGCATCAGAGTGCCCAAAATGTGTACATGGGGTTAGCGGGAATGTATATTGTCCAAGATGATGCAGAACTCAGTCTGCCGCTCCCTAAGGACGCTTATGATATTCCTCTAATTATTCACGATAAGCAATTCGCGTCTGATGGTTCGCTAATTTTTAATGACCAAGGTCAGATCACTTTAATGGGGGATGTGATTACAGTTAACGGCGTACCTTGGCCTCGCATGCAGGTAGCTAACCGCAAGTACCGCTTCCGAGTATTAAACGCATCTATTTCTCGTTCTTACAGACTTGCTCTGAGTACAGGTGATGACTTAATTGTGATTGGTACTGATTCTGGGTTAATGTCTGCACCTGTAACAACTCAAGATATGCGTATTGGGACGGCAGAGCGCTATGATTTAATTATCGATTTTTCTAAATATCGCATCGGAACGCAGGTTGTACTGCAAAATCTCCAACTCCCTAATAATGATAATTTCGATAACACAGATAAGATCCTGCGCTTTGATGTGGTGCGTACTGAAAGTGATAACAGTTCTATTCCCAGCACACTAAATAATATTCAACCTATCCCAGAATCTTTAGCTGTGCGAACTCGTAACTTTTCATTTGATCTCCAGAATGGATTGTGGGTGATTAACGGCAATGGCTGGAGCCGAGACAGAATTGATGCCAATCCACAACTTGAAGACGTGGAGATTTGGAATCTAGTGCATGACTCAAGTAACTCGTTTCATCTTATTCACCTTCACCTTATTGATTGCCAAATACTTGACCGTAATGGACAGCCACCTTTTCCCTATGAACGTGGTTTTAAAGATGTCTTCTACGTTGGTGAAAACGAAACAGTACGTGTAATTGGGAGGTTTAGACCCAACATGGGTAAATATATGTTCCACTGTCATAATATTGTTCACGAAGATCACGACATGATGAGTCAGTTTCAAGTGGGGCAAGGTGGAATCGACCCCTTGTCAGCACCACCAAGACGACTTCCAGCACCACCTCTTTAGTCACCAGAGCGTTGCTAGTTATTTATTTGAGCGATCGCTTCTGATCATTTCAGCAATTTAGGACTTACGCACTGTACAAATGAACTATCTTGTGTATCAACGTTAAATCTGTCGGAGGAAACTTCCCCCGACGAGTTTAACGTAGTTACGTCGTTTCAGCCTTTTATCAATTACCCTTGCTTAGTTACGATCTGCAAAGGAGCGCAGCAGCGAAGTGATCGCTTAGTGGAGAACAGAAAAATCAAGCTAGAAGCCCTGAAAACCATACCCCCTATTTTGAGTTTTCTGTCAATGCGTAAGTCCTAAAGTTTATCCTATTTGTTTAATGTTAAACATAAATAATTTATTCGTTGTTCTTACTCCAAAATCTTACAAGGGGAGCTGACTCGTTCGACAAAATCATCGCTGTCTTCCGGTTCAATTTGCCCCGCTAACATCATGATTAATGTTTCGTAGACATCCGCAGAAAATCCTTGTCTGGGTTCTAAGGCATAAACGGGGGTAAATTCTTGATTGAGTGTCCAAATTAAGGCTTTGGCTTCACTGGGGTTTTGTGACAGATAATCCTGACAGGAGCTAGCTGCATCAAGTCCCGGCAGCCACTGATAATTATAATCCGAAATCCTCATGTCCAGAAAAGCTCGCAATATCAAAGCCGGAATCAGCGCAGGAGTTAACGACGACGTTAAATCCTAAAGCCTCACCAGATGCTGTTGGCACAAAAAAAAAGAGATTGAAACATTGTTGGCAAGCAATCGCAGCGAAATTGAAACGGGAAAATTGAAAGTGTTGCTAATTGATGAGCGCCACTATCGGCTACGTGTGAGTGAAGTCTGCCGGAAGCGATCACTCCCCTTTGTGATGTGTCTGAACTTAATAACCCGCAACTTTAGTTTGTATCGGTTAGTACTCGATAAAACTGAAAATGACGGGTGAAGATAGCAAAGTTGCGAATCGAGTAATATTTCATTAAGCGCCATTAGTAGCTGTGAATTTAGGGTAACTTCAAAGTTCCTACCCAGAGGGCGAAAACACTACCAACAGCACTTTTTTCCTCTTGCAGGGCTGCCCTGTTATTTGAGCAATTTATACTAAGTATTCACGTAAAATTAAATCTACAATGCTATTGCGAATGTAACGAGGCGGAATGACGCAATTGCAGGGTTTAGGATTACCTCACTTCCTTCGCAATTACATACACATAAATAAATATTTTTGTATAAGTACTTAGTACAGCATTTCATAAATCCGTGACGAATTGAACCGCTTGCTGGCGAGGCTTTTAAGGACACAATAACGCTACGAACTTATGCAAAGCTGTACTTAGATTGTCGTTCCGTGCGAGAACGGGTATCTACAGCATGAAAAAGAGCGAAGTTAATAGTTTAAGTTTGATTTTTCTTTTGGTGTGTAAGACCGAAGATGTTTATTAAAAAATTTTCTGGTTCCCGTGATTATACTTAAAAAGTTTTTGTGAGTTTCGGTTAATTTTCGCTGATAGGGCTCTATCTGACTTTTGACCATATGCCCAAAAAGACACACATAGTACCCTTTTTTTGTGCTGTCACAGAACAGGTGATAGTCACGTTCGTAAACAGATTCGCGACAGTAAGTCAGAACTTCTAATTCTACTTTCTGTTCAGCAGAAAAGCAATCTTTATTAGAGACAACAGGCGTGTACAGATACTTTTCACCTGGTATCAAATCAGTTGTTTCCATTTTGATAACCTCCTTAAAAAAGACTGACTTCTTCATTATATAAATAATATGTGTATTTGTTACTAGTTGTTACAAAATCAGTCTACATGTGTATTTTTTATTTGTTGAAGAATTATGCCCTGTACAAAAATATCATAATTTGCTTTACGGGATTTGGTCGTTGCAGGTGCTTCGCATAACCCTAATTTGTTTGCTACCTTTCCTGTCTTGAGTGTTAAACATTATGACTGGAATGAAATACAGATACTTGCTGTATTTTTGGGGTACAATTTTAGTTGATAAAAGTTATACATTTCCTCAACGTCTCTGTCCCTAAACATGGCAAAAATTTCCAAATTAAGTATACTGAAAGTTTATTCATAAATGAGTATTTATACTCAAAATAGTAGTGAAAATCGGACGTTAAACACAATTTTTAGCCAAGCGATCAAATAACATTTAAAAGCATCATTCATTTTTGCTTTAAAAACTTAGTAACAATGTGAATTCAATACCTCGATATTCATCCAATACTAGATATGATTACGAATTGACAAAATTAATGTCGTCTTAACCTGTTACTAATAAGTACACATATACATATGTTGAGTGCGATCGCATCCCTTGCCTTTGCACAACTTTTTGCATACAGCGATTGGACGCGATGAGAAGTAACCAAGAGTATGTTTGCCACGGGAGCAACAGCAAAGTAAAATCAAATATCTCTCCGTATCCTCTTGTACACTTTATACAAAATGTTTTCTGACACCTTTTTATCTTCTGGAAGTCCCTAATATTTCCAAATCTTTAATAAATCATTGTTGTGGAAATCTCTCCATTTAATCTTTATGTAGACAGACTTTGACATCGTTTAGCTTGATTTACTGATATATCTAGGTTTCGGGCATTTTTGAGCGTTTAATGTATTTTCCATACTTTGCATGGATTTGAGGTTTCTTTATTCCTCAAAAATGTTTAAGTCCCGTTAGATGAATATGAAATAGAAAAAGAGCTTGCTAGTCGTAGAGGTAGGCTACTTCACGTCCTTTCTAATAAGGTCTTCCAAGTGATTATAATGAGAAATTCGGGAAGCACAATTTATAGTAAATTTATGCTACACACATACAGAGCAACCTTAAGGGGCGACTTGTTGGAATGGGAAGAGGAAGTGCGACGCAATTTGAGAGACGATCGCCCAATGCAAGTGTTAGTGACAATTTTAGAAGGAGAGCCAATTTCTGAGACAAAAGGGCGTGGGCAACAGATGGCCGCAGTGTTGGAGAAGCTAGCACAAGCACAAGCTTTTACAGGAATTGATCCGGTAGCTTGGCAGCGGGATTTGCGACAAGATCGGGAACTTCCAGGTCGTGATGAATAATGCTTTTGGACAGTAATATTATCATTTATGCCGCTCAACCAGGGAATGGCGGATTACGGAAGTTTATTGCAGAACACGAGCCTGCTGTTTCAGCTTTGAGCTATGTAGAAACATTAGGATATCATCGTCTGACCGAAATAGAAAAACAGTTTCTTGAAGAATTTTTCTCCGTATCGCTGCTTATCCCTATTTCGCAAGCAGTACTAGATCAAGCAGTCACGTTGCGACAGATAAAACGCATAAACTTAGGAGATGCCATTATTGCGGCAACTGCATTGACGTATAATCTCAAGCTGGTTACGCGAAACATTAAAGACTTTCAATGGATTGAGGGCTTACAGTTGTTGAATCCCTTTGAGGTAGGAATATCTTCTGATCAATAGTCGAGATAGGTAATATTACCAGGGAGAATAACTTTCCCCGCTCCGTGTTCGCGTTTCTATTTTTCAATCGCTCCCAAGGCTTTGAGGGCGGCTTTTTGAGCTGCTGTGATACCAGTAACGCCTGTAATATTGGTACCTTTGTAAGGTTTATCAGGACTCAAAGTTGTCAGACATTTACTTGTTTCCACATCCCAAATGAGAATAGTGCCATCTTGGCTCCCACTGGCAAGGGTATGATGTTTTGTTTTTGTGGGTGCAGGGCTAAAGGCGATCGCTGAGCGCACAGAATGTGCCAACACAGATAACGTTTTGAGACAAGTCCCAGTAGAGATGTCCCAAATTCTCACGGTTTGGTCTAAACTGGCACTTGCCAAAATACTCCCATCACTACTGAACGCTACTGACCAAACATTATTGCTATGTCCAGTGAGAATGTTGAGGCATTCACCCGTACTCACCGACCATAAGCGTACCGTTCCATCGCCACTGCCACTGCTAAGAGTTTGACCATCTGGACTAAAAGCAATGGATTGCACCCGACTGCTATGAGCGTCTAAGATGTGGAGGCATTCTCCAGTACTGACTGACCATAAGCGGATTGTTTGGTCTTCACTGCTGCTGGCAAGTGTATCACCTTGTGGGCTAAAGGAGACACACCAAATCCAATTAGAGTGACCATTGAATGTGTTGAGGCATTGCCCAGTACTGACAGACCACAAGCGAATCGTGCGATCGTCACTGCCACTTGCTAGAATTTCACCAGTTGGGCTGAAAGCAACAGACAAAACCCAATCTGTGTGACCTTGTAATATGTTGAGGCAATATCCGGTACTAACCGACCACAAGCGGATAGTTTGATCGACGCTACTACTTGCAACCAAATCTCCATTAGGATGAAACGCCACTGAACTAACCCAATCCTGATGTCCTGCTAGATTTTGATACTCACCTGTACTGACATCCCAAAGTCTCACATTTTGATCGGTACTACCGCTAGCAATCTTACGACCATCGGGATTAAAGGCAACGGAAAAGACGGAATTTGTATAACCCTTCAAGGTTTTAAAACACTGACCTGTTTCCAGATTCCAAAACTTGACAGTTTGGTCAGTACTGCCACTAGCAATCTGATTATCTGCATTTACAGCTACGGAAAAGACGGCATTTGTATGCCCTTGCAGAATATTCTGGCATTTTCCTGTCCTCACATCCCAAACTATCACAGTCCGGTCACCACTGGCACTGACCAACTTTTCAGTATTGTGACTAAATGCTACAGACCGTACCGCATCTTTATGCAAGTGTAAGATTTTTAAGCATTCTCCGCTACTGACGGACCACAATCTGATGGTTCGATCTGCACTACCACTTGCAAGGGTGACTCCATCATAACTAAAAGCAACAGACCAAACTCTGTCTGTATGACTGTCGCAGACAGCAAGACATTCTCCGGTGTCTACATCCCAAAGTCTGAGAGTGCAATCTTCACTACCACTTGCTAAGATCTGTTCGCTGCCTGTCGTGCTTTGGTTCCTATTGAGTTCTGTTGTTGGGGAAATCGGACGAAATGCAACTGTAAAAATACGACCAGTGTGACCTGCCAAATGGTGACATTCTCCAGTACTTGTATCCCAAAGTCTCACCGTTGGTTCGTCGCCGCCACTGGCAATTCTTCGTCCATCCGGACTAAACGCCACTGACCAAATCGAACTCGTATGTCCTTGAAGTATTTTCAGACACTCTCCCGTACTGACATCCCACAAGCGGATCGTCTTATCACTACTGCAACTTGCCAAAGTCTGACCATCTGGATGAAACGCCACCGACCAAACCCAACCAACGTGACCTTCAAAATTCAACAGCAGTTGACCGTTCGCGACTTGCCAAAGGCGAAGTCCACCTTCTGCATCACCTGTTGCTAACAGCTTTCCATCTGGGCTAAATGCCACGCACCAAATTATACCTAACGTCTCCGCAAAAACCGATTTTGATAAGTCAGAGTGAGCGAAATTGAGATCGTGTAAATTTACCTGCGGTAAATAAGCCTGCCAAATCGTGAGGTTGGAAAAGTCATAGTTACTCAAACATCTTTGCTGTTGACAAAGGAGATTTAGTATGTTACCGCCTGCGTAGCCAATTTCAACGTAGGTTTTACCTCGTAGGCTTTGTAATATTTGAGTCAGTACGTCTTCAAGCGTGGATTGACCGACTAAATCTGTGAGTAAGCGATCGCATACTGGTTTGAGTATAAAGCGAACTTGAGTTTCTCGCACGTAGTCTTTTGCCTGTGCCTTCAGCAGTACATGGCTTTGGAAAAGCGGATTTTTCTGTGATAACAAAGCTAAGCCCATCTGGACTTCTTGAGCAATTTGTTCAACAAATTGAGTCGTCAGATATTCCATCACCACAGGTTGAAGTGAAAATTGTGCAGCACTCTTTTCAATCAAACATCGCTGTTCCAAAGATTCCAGAACTTCGATCAGTTTTTGCGGAGATATTGGGGGAAAGATATCGGCTCGTAAGTCGGAAAATGAAGCCGGAACGCGATAAATTGCTAGCCAATAAATAACTGTCTTTTCAGCTTCTGATATCCGTTGAAGCTGTTGTTCGATCAAATGGCGAATATTACCAAAAACAAAGGCGTCTTGCTGTAAAAAATCAGAAATACTACCATCAAATAAATGTTGAATTGTTGTTGAGATAATTTTCAATGCCAAGGGATTCCCAGAATAGTAATCGATGAGTTGGCTCCATTCAGCTTCCGTTGCTTGGAAATCACCCTTTAATCTCAAAAGTTCTTGTCCTTCTGTTTTCTTTAACCCACCAAGTTGTAAAGAACGGACAGGTAGTGAGTTTCCTTCTAAAAGACGAATCTCTTGAGGTTGCTCTCGACTCGTTAATATCACGCAGCTTTGATGTATAGTTTCTCCTACTTCTTCTAGCAACTCACCGTAGCCCTCATAACCCTCACAATAGTTCCCAGTTAAATTGGGTGTATCACCATCAAGCAAGACTGTCTCAAAATTATCGAAGACGAGCAAACAGCGCTGACTGCGCAAATAATCCAGCAAACGTGAAATTTTCCCCTCAACGGTTTTTGGAAAATCAATTTCCTGTTGGTTAGATAGGAATTGGAGCAACTGAGTTAAAATTTCTTGGACAGGTGGTGCATTGCGGAGACTTCGCCAAATCACCACCTCAAATTGACTTTGTAATTCTTGCGCCAGCTTGACAGACAGGGAAGTTTTCCCCATTCCACCTAAACCCAACAGCGCAACTAATCGACAGCGTTCCACCAAAATCCACTCCTGCAAAGAAGCTAGTTCTTTTTGACGACCGTGGAAAAACCTGATATCATGCGCCTCACCCCAATCCTGACGTGGGATAGTCACCACCTCATTCTCTATAATGTTAGGGACAGAAGATGGCGTTTCTATTTTGGTTTCTTCTTGAGATAAAACGGATGGTGGTTCAATTTGCTCTTGCCGGTGAGTTCCCTCAATCAGAAAGCGTCGCTCGATCGCTGCTCGAAAATTCGTTTTATTAACTTTTTCCCCTAAGACTTCTGAAAGGAGTTTCCACAACTTAGGCCCAATATCATGCTTTAAGTAAGTTGGAGAATAGCCATAAGTATCAGCAATTTGGTCGTAACTTTGGCGCTGCCAAGACCAAGATTCCCTTAGCATAGCTTGCTGAAGGTCACTTAAATGTACCCCTAACTTGGCAAAAACTAAGGCATCCGTAAATGCAAGTGCTTTTTCAATATCCATATCTTAAAATACAAATAAACTTTATTACCATATAAAAAAGATTAACGCACTCACAAACCCCCTATCACCAAGTAATCCCTGTATGTAAAGACTCCTTTTTCCCAATCAAGCCTTATAGAGTACGGCGTGGCACAATTGGTGGGTCAAAGCTGCGATAATCGGTTCTGAATTGAGCAAAATGATCCCATAATTCAGTAAAGCCCACAAGCACAATTTTGGGTCGAAGTAATACATTATGCCCCAGTTAATTTCTCAAGCATGGAACTGGTTTCAACGCTTACTCCTCAAGCAGACGATTCTTGTGTTGACGCTGATGTTTTGTGTTGCTCTCGGTGTAGCGTTATCAGATATGTCTCGTCTTTCGTCCAGCCTGATTGAGTCGCAAGCTTCTGAGAATGCACAATCGTACGCCCAATCATTAAATCATGCAATTGACCTATACAGCAGCGCAGCTGTGGATCGACTCAAAACAGATAAGGTTGAAGTTACCAGTGATTATCTCAGTCATATCGGCGCAGTTCCCGTCCCTTCAACTTTTGCGATCGAACTGGCAAACGGAATTAGTCAAAACAATGAGCAGATGATGGTGCGATTGTATAGTGATTATCCTTTTCCTTCACGAAAAGCGAAAGGGGAGGGAGGTCCTAAAGACAACTTTGAACGAGCAGCACTCAAATTCTTGAGACAGAATCCTCAGCAAAAATTTCAAAGAATGGAGAAGCTTGATGGACATACCTCCTGGCGATACGGTGAAGCCAACATTATGAAGCCCAGTTGTGTCGCTTGTCACAACACAGATCCTAATAGCCCGAAGAAAGATTGGGAAGTCGGGAATGTAGCAGGCGTCTGGGAAATCAATCAGTCATTAGATAACTTTGTTGGCAAAAGGAACGAGAATCTCCAAGGAACCTTCTTCACTTTGGGGGGAATATCCGTATTGGGAGTGTTAGGATTGAGCTTGGTGATTGGAAAATTGGGTCAAACAGCAAAGGACTTAGAACTACGTGTTAGGGAACGCACAGCCGATTTAGCAGATGCTAACACCGAACTGGATCAACGGAACACACTGATTCGCCAAGTCTTTGGACGATACATCAGCGATAATGTTGTCGCCAACTTACTAGAAAGCCCCGAAGCATTGCAACTTGGTGGCGAGCGGCGTCAAATTACGATTCTGACTTCTGATTTAAGAGGATTTACAGCTTTATCAGAAAGATTGCAACCGGAAGAGGTGATAAACATCCTTAACCTTTATTTGGAGTACATGGTAGAAGCGATTAATAGATACCACGGCACCATTGATGAGTTTATGGGAGATGGACTTCTGGTGTTGTTTGGTGCACCGATCACTAGAGAAAACGATGCAACTCGGGCTGTGGCTTGTGCGTGTGCGATGCAGTTGGCGATGGGCGCGGTTAACGAATATATGAAACAGTTGGGCTTACCGCGATTAGAAATGGGAATTGGCATCAATACGGGTGTTGTGGTGGTGGGAAATATCGGTTCGGAAAAGCGGACTAAGTACGGAATCGTTGGCTCTCAAGTAAACTTGACTTATCGCATTGAGTCTTACACGCGTGGTGGTCAAATTCTGATTGCAGAACCAACTTTCAAAGAGGTAGGATCAATTGTGAGCATCGAAGCGCAAAAGCAAGTACAACCGAAAGGATTTCAACAGCCAATAAGCATTTATGAAGTTAATGGAATTGGAGGATTTTACAACCTTTTTCTTCCTCAAGAAGAAGAGATTTTCTTTTCCGTTCCGGAACAGATTCCACTACAATACACAATTGTACAAGGAAAACATCTAAACAACACCATTTTTAGGGGGCGTTTAGTCAAGTTGTCAACTAAGGGTGCTGAAATTCTTGCTGATAATCTGCAAGAGGATAGCCTACCATTGGAGTTGACAAATATCAAACTCAATATCATACATAAAGATTCTACAGAAGTTAGAGAAGATATCTACGCTAAAGTCTGGAAAAAACTGCCAAACACGAGAAGTTTCTGCATTCATTTCACTGCCGTTCCTCTAAACGCACAAGCGCAGCTTGACACTTTATATCAGTCATTATCTAATTCTTAGTATTTAGCCGTCAGCTATAGGACAGAGATTTTTGGTTTAAGGAGAGTGAGAAATGATAATCTCCACCTCCGCACGTTTATTTGTACCATTTGACTTAACAAAAGTTTGTTGAATGGATAAAGAATTTGCAAGGGTAGCCGCAAGAAGAAAGGCAAAGTGCTACTAAAGTCTGTTAAATATCTATACAATTTACTTCATCAGAGAACACTACTAGCTGAAGTGCTGAATGCTTACAGTAGAATGAAGAGAGAAAGTCTCACTCTAAAATATGCGCGAACAAGTCTTAGCTTGGTTAGCAGAGAATGTTCCAGCCTCTAGGGTTAACCACATCATCGGGGTTGAGCAAATGGCGGTGGATCTGGCTGTTCATCACAACCTAGATCGAGTAAACGCCGCAGAAGCTGGTTTGATGCACGATTTGGCAAAATTTTTTCCACCACAAAAACTCTTGCAGATGGCACGAACTGAAGGGTTGGAAATAGATGAGGTGATGGAAACCAATCCTCATTTGTTACATGCAGGGGTGAGTGCTATTGTTGCTCGAGATCTTTTTGGCGTAGAGAATGAAGAAGTGTTACAAGCGATCGCCAATCACACTTTGGGTAGACCGGGGATGAGTCTGCTAAGCTGTATCGTGTTTTTAGCAGATAGCTTGGAACCAGGACGCGGCGATACGCCGGAATTGCAAGCTTTGCGACAAATAAGTCGCCAAAATCTCTATCAAGCTGTGTGGAAGACAAGCGATTACACTCTCAAATTCCTGCTTGAGACTCCTTATTTGATTCATCCTCGAGTGATCGCAACTCGCAATTGGTTCCTCCAAAAGTCGAAATCTCAACAGCTAGTATCGCAAATCGCATAAACACCTGTTTTTTGTTAGTATGCAAAAAAAACTTGTTCGAGACAGCTGCAAGTCAATTGCTGTTTACACAGAAGTTGTCTTCATAACAGAGGTGCCTTTAAGTTGGCGTTCAAAAAGGAAAAAACTTATGATGGCTCTAAGATGAAAAACCCTCAACTTTAAACTATGAAGAATCAACCATTCGCCTGAAATTCTATTTGCGTTCTGTACGGGCGGGTTTGACAAGAACTTTTGTCAATTGATATGTTCAGCATATTTAACCCATCCCTACCTTCTCAACTCTTCTGAGATAATTGTAAAAAACTGTAACAAGAATCGAGCAACTGAGGTTTAATGTCAGATTACTACCAAGTCAACTTCCCTTTACAATCAATCGCTGAAATAAAGAGCGACATCGCGACTCCAGAAAATGCCGATGATAATACAGCAAAAATAGCCTTAACCATTGCGGAGGCAGCTTCCGACAGGAAAGCAGGTGAAATAATAGTGCTTAAAGTCGCAGATGTTAGCTATTTGGCAGATTACTTTGTCTTAATGACGGGCTATTCCAAGGTACAGGTAAGAGCGATCGCCGATGCCATTGAAGATAAAGTGAAAACTGAGTGGCAACGCAGTCCCTTAAGAACAGCAGGAAAAGTGGAAGGGACGTGGGTACTACAAGACTACGGCGAAATTATTGTTCACACTATGATGCCAAAAGAGCGAGAATTTTACAATTTAGAAGCTTTCTGGGGTCATGCAGAACGTATAGAGTATCCTACGGCATCATCAGATGGTGGGAATAAACCAATATGATCAAATCTTCAGTGTCAAGTTGTCCGGTTCCTACCGAACAACAACCACTAAATGAATATGAAGAATTAAAATCGTCCTGGCTGTTTCGTGATTGTACCTTAAGTTGGCGCGAATACATCACGAAAATAGTTTGGATTTGGGGTTTATCGTGGTTTGTCGCCGGACCAGTGGCTTCTGCTAGCTTTTCACCGTACAAGTATACAGCAAAATTTATCCTCACCGGGACTTTAGGAGCAAGCGTGGGGGTGGTGCTGGCAGTGGTAAGGTTATATTTGGGCTGGTCATATATACGAGATCGTCTGGCAAGTCCAGTTATTTTTTACGAAGAATCGGGGTGGTACGATGGGCAAACTTGGAAAAAACCTCTTGAAGTCCTAACACGCGATCGCCTAATTGTCTCTTACTCGCTCCAATCAATTCTCCAGAGGTTAAAAATTACGTTTGCCGGCTTGGCTGTGTTGTTCGTTACTGGTACTATAGTTTGGCATTTAGTATAAATGGTTAAGAGTGGGAAGTGAATAATTCATAACTTATCACTCTTCGCTCTTGACTCCTAACTCACTATAGTGATAGATGATAAACCCATGACAATGGGAACACGAACTCGAGCCGCCGCCTTAGAAGTGAGGTTGTTGCGGGAAGGCATCATTGAATCTAGGCATATCGTCCAGGCTGTTGTTTGTGACGAAAGAGGACGGGTTCTATCCGTTGCCGGAAACGCGGAAACAGCTACATTTGTTCGTTCGGCACTCAAGCCATTTCAGGCTCTGGCTGTCACAAGCACCGGAACACTGGAAAGTTATAACTTGAGCGATCGCGACTTAGCAATGATCACAAGTTCCCACAGAGGAACAATAGAGCAAGTCAGGCAGGTATTTAATATTCTTTGGCGAGCTGATGTTGATCCAATAGCCCTCCAATGTCCAATTCCAGAAGGCAAGAACAGTCGTTTGGAATATAACTGCTCCGGTAAACATGCAGGAATGCTAGCTGTTTGCCAGAAATGCAATTGGTCTTTGAATAATTACTTACAGCGGAAGCATCCAGTGCAGCAGCTTGTTTTGAGCAAAGTATCAGAATTGCTGCGAATGCCTGCAGAGGAATTTATTAGTGTTCACGATGACTGTGGCGCACCAACTTACCTGATGCAACTCGGTCAAATGGCGTCGTTGTATGCCCGGTTAGCTTCCAGGAGCAATTTGGATATCGAGCGCATTGTTCGGGCGATGACTCATCACCCAGTCATGGTAGCTGGAGTTGGAGAATTCGATACCGAACTGATGCGTCTGTGTTCAACTGAAGTCTTGAGTAAAGCAGGTTCTGAAGGAGTTCAGTGCATCAGCCGACTTGGTGAAGGCATGGGATTGGCAATTAAAGTTATGGATGGGGCAAAGCGGGCAAAATATGCTGTAGCTATTCACTTGCTCCAGCAGTTGGGTTGGATTAGTCCCAGCGTCGCCGAAGTCCTGTCGGAAAAGTTCATGAACCTAGGTAAATACAAACGTTTAGAAGTTATTGGAGAATTATCGATTTTGTAGTTGCCAAATTTTTAAATAGGGTTTATAGTAAAAGAGACGACGCGGGATAGAGCAGCCTGGTAGCTCGTCGGGCTCGATTCGCAAGACAAACTAGACGCTTAACAGTTAAGTCTTGCAGTGGGCGGTACATGAGGAAACTTGTGTACGATCACCTGTCAAACTCGGGGAAGCCATTAGCGTGGTAATCCCGAACCAAGCCTCGGAAACGAGGAAGGTGTAGAGACTGGGAGGCAGGTACCCTAACGTGAAGCCGAGGGTAAAGGGACAGTCCAGACCACAAACTGGTAAATCCAGGCAGTGAAAACTGTAGATGGTAAGCATAACCCGAAGGTCAGTGGTTCAAATCCACTTCCCGCCACCAAGTGAAAGGCAAAGTAAAACTCCGCAATCCTTAAAGGTAGCGGAGTTTTATTTTATGCTGATGAGCAAGAATTCGGCTTTATTATTTAATTTAGTAGTCTGCCAAGGCAACTTGACGGGGTTAATAGCAGCAAGATATAGCAGGGAGCATTCTAGCAGGGAGCAGGCGTGTGATTGTCCCTTGGTTTCCGTGTTTTATAATTAATTGATGTCCTAAGAAACCTGGCAACTGCTATAAATCTCTTTCTCCCCCTGCTTCCCCTGCTTCTCTTAACCCGGTAATTTTTGGGTTTGCCGAGTACTAGCCCTTGGGAGAGGCGGGATTTTGATATATCCTGGAAGAAAAGCCATCCAAAAGCGCGGAGAATCATAGTTGTGAAGTTGCAGCGACCGATATTAGTGGGAGGATTGGGACTGTCCTTTTGTTTGTGGATGTTTCAAAGTTGGCATCATTATTTGGTGCTCTCAGGTGAATTGAGTTTATTGAGTGTGTTAGCCGTTGGTGGCGGTTTATGGTTACTAAAGCAAAACACTACTAAAGAAGCTTTAGAACAGCTAGATGGAACACCTGTAGATCGAGCAACGGTAGAAGGTGCGATCGCTCTTGCTGAAGCTGTGGTAACCCAACTGGCACTTGAAGCAGAAAATCATGTTGAGGCGTTGGGTGCAACGTCTCTCCTGCAAGAAAAAATTGTCCAACTGACGGCTGAGTTGGATAGAAAAGAGATCCATCTGGCTGTCACTGGCGGCAAGTCGGTAGGAAAAACTGCTTTGATTCGATTACTCAAGCAAAACTTCTCTTCTCTACAATTTCATGAGACATTGCCTTTATTTACAGAAACAGGTGAGAAAACAGACGCAGCTGAACTCGAAAAAGCCAGCAACTGTGACTTTATGCTGTTCTGTGTCGATGGTGATTTGACAGATTCACAGTTTCAAATCATCCAGCAAATCAAAGCAGCCAATCAAAGTATAATGCTGGTATTGAACAAACAAGACCAGTATTTGCCAGATGAACGCTTGAATGTGTTCAATCAACTTAAACAGCGTCTACAAGGATATGTTGTAGCCACAACAGCCTATCCTATCGCGATCAAAGTACGCAAACATCTTGAAGATGGTTCCGTACAAGAGTGGTTGGAACAACCAGCACCAGATATTCAACAGTTAACTTCTGTTTTAGGTGATATTCTATTGCAGCAAGGAGAGCAACTGGTATGGGCAACGACTCGGAGAAAAGCTTTGTTGCTGAAAGCAGAGGCAAAAGACTTGTTGAATGGAATCAGACGCCATCGCTCCGTAAAGTCAATTGAACAATATCAGTGGATAGCCGCCGCTGCTGCATTTGCTAACCCAGTACCAACATTAGATATTTTAGCAACCGCCGCAATTAATGCCCAAATGGTGATGGATTTGGGTGCCATCTATCAGCAGAAATTTTCCCTGGCACAGGCTCAAACTGTAGCCGCAACAATGGGAAGTTTGATGTTGAAACTGGGTTTAGTAGAACTTTCTTCTCAAGCGATAGCGACTGTCTTGAAGAGTAACGCTGTTACCTTTGTCGCAGGTGGCGCAGTGCAAGGAGTTAGTGCAGCTTATCTAACTCGGATAGCAGGATTGACTCTAGTCGAGTATTTCCAACAGCAGGAAATTGCGATTGATTATGGAACTACGTTTAATCCCGAAAAGTTACGGCAAACCCTGCTTTCTTGTTTTCAACAAAACCAGCAAATTAATTTGTTGCAAAGCTTTGTCGCGCGATGTGTGAAGCGTTTATCGCCATCTCCCAAGCCGGAAATTTCCGCTGTTTAGACAATTTTTAAGTCAGCATCCAGCAATTAGTGAATGAAAGGAATTCTATCAACCTGTGCCAGAGAGGATTTCATCCCACTTGAGCTAAACGCAGAATGCTGACAGGTAAATTAACCTTAATTTCGTCTGAAACTCCACCCCGCTCCTAGCTGCGCGTTGTCTAACCTTCCTACCAGCGAGGAGGTATTGGGGGTGGAGTTCTTTTAGTCTGGATGATTTGATGGACACGATATCATTGGGCAGCTTACCTGAAGAACGAATTACCCTGGAAAAAATTCCTGTAAAAGTGGGTAAAGTTTAACTGCAATACTCTCAAATTCCTTTCCAAATGCTGATGGTGGATTGATTTTGTCTGAGTGCAGCGTGCTCCAAGATAAATTTCCTATAGAATTATAAAAAAGTACATACTGTTCACCATCCCATCTTGTATTGATAGCTAAGCACTTGGCACGATGGCGAAAATCAACATTAAACAAGATCGATTCTGTTGTTTGAAATGTTTTTTGTTTAAACTTTAGTATTTTTGTTTCATTTCTTTGACCTTTAAAATTAAGACAAGGTTCCTTTTCTACATTTTCAGAGTAACTCAAGCTAAAATGAAATTGAGGAAAAGCTTCAGCTACAACTGAAGTGGCAGCAGTTTCAAATTCCTGAGAGATAAAGAAATTCTCAAAAACGTCCCCTAAATAATACTCTTGTAAAACTGGGTAAAATTTGCTAGCTAAAAATTCAAACTTTTCCCCTACAGAAGAAGGTTTACTAATTGTGTGTTCGCCGCCATTACGCCAATCATAATTATTTTCGGGAAGATAATTTAAGTGAACTATTCCCTCTTTTGAATATCCGGAAATTGTGAGGGTTTTAAGTTTAGAACAAAATTTGATTCTAAAGTTATCGGCAAAATGTTTGGGATTCTTAAAAGTCATAGAAATTTTTCCAATTCCCGTTTCCTTAAATAATACTTGAAACTCAGTTTTTGGGAAAACTAAAGATGCGATCTCAGTAGCAACTGTTTGAAAATCACTAGTAAGTAAAAACTTCATAGTTTTTATGTGCAGTATGAATAAAGTATGTTATGCATTCAATATTTGAGATGATCATAGCAGCTTTGTCTATTTTTGATTGTCTGCTATTAAGCAATGCTAATTAAAGAAGTTTTATAATTTCTTCAAAATTTTGGGGGATTATTTGTAGAAATGTTAAAAAATACGTTAAATACAGCAATTTCTGGAGCATTCATCTGATTGCCGTTAACGATTGACGTCTGCCTTCTCCGATTAAAGAATAAACCCGACAATCTTTGCTCGCTCATCCACAGCTAAAAATCGGATAAAGGTAATACCATTTTACGAAAATCTTGATACAATTCGCTCAAGAACTGCTCCCCTGCTTGCCCTCAAGTTCAAACTTTAAAGTGAAACGGTATAAGGGGTAGGTGAGGTAACCACTAAAATACATGCTACCAGGATTGAGGTTCTTTACTTAAAAAAGAGGGTAGCCAAAATTCCTCTATTACGGCATAAAATTTCTGAGCAAGAAACTCAAATTTTTCTCCTAGAATCTGAGGAGAAAAAACTCTATCTCCGAGTCCGTCTGACCAACTATAATTATTTGCTATCGAATAATTTAGATGATATATCGATTCTTTGTAATAACCAGACAAAACCAGCTTTTTATTGTTAGGAAAAAATCGAACTCTAAAATTCTCTGAAAAATGTTTTTGACTTTTGAAAGTAAGAACCAATTCCCGCTCCACAATTTCTTGAGCTAATAATTGATATTGAGTGTTTGGAAACACTTGAGCCGCAATATTAGCTATAACTACTTCAAACTCTGATGAGAGAGTAATGTTCATGATTTTCCTTCCTTAAAAGTTCATTATTGACTTATCTTGCAGATGCACGCAATGACCTTTTTAAAGAGTGTAAGTCATAACAGTACTGTGAGATTTTACATGATCAATTACATCCCATTTGAATTGTAAAACACTTTTCAGAGTAAGACTTTGTCGTTGGAAACCACCGCTACAGGCAAACCTCCTGCTGTATGTGACCGGTATTTATTCGTCATTATGTATTTTTACTCATACCCAGGAAATAATAATAGCTTCAATCTAAAATTTCACGAAAATTTCATGATTATTATATAAACTTAACGAGAGAGAAGTCAGCTAATATACGCGCAATACAAAAGCTTAGCTCATTCACCTCTAATTTGCTCTTGAAAATATAGAATGCGCGATCGCCAAGACATACAATTATGATTTCCAAACTATGTGCTACTCCTATTGATAAAGTTTTATATAGCGAGCGCATTGTTAGTGAAACTTACGGATTGACAAAAAAACGCTTGTGTGGGGTATGCAAGAGTAGACATAAACTACCTCAATTCAGTTGAATTATTAGCTTGTGAGGACATAAGCCCTCTTTCCACTTTTTATATAAATGTCAGCGAAATCAACTTATGCACTCTTTATCAGTTAGAACGTGGAATGTAGATAGATGAAACATTTTGCAGCCGCAGTGCAAATGATTCACATATACAGACAATAGGCTTGTCCGCATTATTCATAATTTATCTTTTTGTAAAGTGCGTAAGTTCTAATTGGTTTTTCGCTAATTTTAAAAATATCCCTAAAGGCGCATTGACAATAACGCTGTTTTATTTATATCCAGCAGGCATCTTGGGGAGATCTAAAAAAATAAATATCCAGCAGTTCATTTTAGATCTCTAGTCGTAGTCGCGCTTGTTGGCCAGGGGAAACTTCCTCCGGCGAGCTTCGTGTGTTCGTCTCGAAGAGTGAGAGTACTCTCCCTTAGTGGAGCTTCTCAAGACTTCGCACTTGGCTTGCTGACATACGGCTCGATATTTATTTACTGGTAAGTGTCTTGACTGCTAACGCTACCCGTATTTGAGCGTTAAAAATCCTTGTTGTTAGTTTATGGAGAAAGTTGTCATAACCGATTAGATTAGAGGAGCGATCTTCTGAAATTTTTGATTTATCCTCTTTAGGTATACTGTAGTCTATATCAGAGAAGAAGATTTCTTTAATTTAAAGTAAGTAAGGTTAAAATTTTTTACCAAGCACTTAACTTTTTTACTCGTAATTAATACCATAAAATGGTATACATTGCGTTCAAAAATATCTATTTAAAAGTATAAATCAGATAGAATGGCAAGTGATCGCCCAAGTATTTTCTCATTTTTCTCTGGTTCTGGTTTTCTAGATTTAGGTTTTGAAACCAGCGGTTTTAATATTGTTTATGTGAATGAAATTTTTCCTCCATTTATGGAAGCATACCGCTATTCACGAACTACTCTCAAATTACCATTACCAGAATACGGATACCATTATGGAGAAGAAGCAGACGTAAATAACCTTGTAGATAATTTAGGTACAACGTCTTTACTGAAGTTAGTCAAAGACTGCCGTAAGTCTAATAATATCATTGGATTTATTGGTTGTCCTCCCTGTCCTGACTTTTCTATCGGCGGGAAAAACCGAGGATACTTAGGAGAAAATGGTCAGCTTTCTGCTTCTTATATTGAATTAATCTGTCTGCTCCAACCAGATTTCTTTTTATTTGAGAACGTAAAGGGATTATGGAAAACAAAAAAACATCGCTCATTTTTTGAAACCTTGAAGTCTCAGCTAAATGAAGCTGGTTATGTACTAACAGAAATATTACTTAATGCTATAGAATATGGAGTTCCACAAGATAGAGAAAGAATTATTCTCATTGGTTTCCATAAAAATATCATTAAAGATATGGGATTAAAGATTAGTAATTTTTATCTGTTACCTGAAGGTACTTTTCCTTGGAAAAATCACATTTTACATTCAAGAAGTAAAGTTTTTGCCTACCCTTGGAGTAAATCCGAACCATTTCAAGAAGATTCTATACTTCCTTGTCCTAATGGTATTCCTCAAGAATTAACAGTAGAATACTGGTTTCAAAAAAATGATGTGCTAAATCATCCTAATGCTAAACATTACTTTCAGCCAAGGGCAGGGCTCAAAAGATTTGCTTCTGTTGATGAAGGAGATGATTGTAAAAAGTCTTTCAAACGTCTTCATCGATGGCGTTACTCTCCCACAGCCTGCTATGGTAATAATGAAGTACACTTGCATCCCTATAAAGTTCGCCGAATTTCAGCAGCTGAAGCTTTAGCAATACAATCTTTACCTGCTAACTTTGTGCTGCCAGATCGTATGTCACTCACGAATATGTTTAAAACTATTGGTAATGGAGTGCCTTATTTAGCATCAAAAGCTTTAGCCCACACTATTCTTGACTTTTTAGCAATTACAGAATCGTCTTGTGAACAGCCAGAAAATTAGCAATTAGAATTACCGCTTGTTATTTTCTTATTTACTTGCATAAAATGTGCCTAATGTCAAAGAAAAAAAGGAAAAGTATATTTTATTTTAATAAATTGCCAATAAATACGTAGAAGAGAAGATAAAATTCTGAGATTTATGGTTTATTGACGCGGAATAGTCTTAAATTTTTATAAAGAACAATCAATTATCTAGTAGAAGAGGCAATGGCAGAAGACTATCCAGATATTGATATTGCGCCATTTATTGATCACACCCTGCTGATCCCAACGGCTTCGGAGGCGCAGGTTGAGAAATGGTGTGAAGAAGCAGATAGATTTCGCTTTGCAGCAGTTTGCGTGTACCCAGCATATGTCAAGCAAGCGGCGGAACTCCTTCACGGTAGGAAGCCTAAAGTCTGTACGGTGATTGGCTTTCCAGCAGGGGCAACGACTTCAGCAACGAAGCTGTACGAAGCTCAAGAAGCTGTGGAAAATGGTGCCACGGAGTTAGATGTAGTGATGAACTTGGGGTGGTTGAAAGCTGGAAAAACCGAGGAAGTTTATCGAGAAATTGCGGAAATTTGCGAAGAGACTGGGCAAACGGTGAAAGTCATTTTGGAAACAACCCTGCTGACGGAAGCCGAAAAAAGACAGGCGGTAGAAATATTTATGGATGCTGGGGTGGCTTTTCTTAAAACCAGCACAGGTTGGAATGGTGGTGCAACAGTAGATGATGTAAGACTTTTGAAAGAAATTGTCCGAGAGAGGATAGGGATTAAAGCTTCCGGAGGTATCCGTACTTTTCACGGGGCTTTAGACTTGATTTTAGCGGGTGCAACAAGATTGGGAACTTCTAGCAGTGTCGATTTGCTCCGCCAACGCGATACTCTAGATCGTAGAGAGTAGTCAAAAGTTCATTGTCATTGGTCAATGACTAATGGCTAATGAGTTATGAGTAATGAGTAAAACATATAAAGCTACGGGAATTAATCTCAAAACCCAAGCATTGGGCGAAGCAGATAAGTTAGTGACAATTTTGACTCCTGAGTTCGGCTTGATTCGTGCTGTTGCTCCTGGAGCGCGCAAGCATAACTCTAGCTTGGGTGGAAGAAGTGGGATGTTTGTGGTAAATGAGTTACTCGTTGCTAAAGGGCGATCGCTTGATAAAATTACGCAAGCACAAACTATTAAATCTTATCCGGGTCTGGCAAAAAACTTGCTAAAACTAGCTGCAAGTCAGTATTTAGCAGAAATAGTACTGTGTCAAGCGTTGAGCGAACAACCCCAAGAAGAACTGTATGAGTTACTTCAAGAACATCTGGGCCGTATAGAGGCGATCGCCATTAAAGATAGTGATAGTGTTTTGGCGCATCTAACTCACGGAGTATTTCACCTTTTAGCTTTAGCCGGATTGACTCCTCAGGTGCAAGTTTGTTGCCTAACTGGACTTTCTCTAACACCAGATGTCACAGATCCTAATTGGCAAGTAGGATTTAGTATACCAGCAGGTGGTACAGTTTCCTTAGCGGCTTGGGAACGTTTGCGAAAAGAGGAAGAGAATGTCAGAGCGTCTCCGTCCAATGCTAAGGTGAAAGAGAAGCAAGCTCAATACCAGACAATTGTCCATCGGCAAGAAAAAATCGTAATTTCCAGCCGCTTGAATGCCAAAGATCTGATTAGACTCCAGCAACTTTCGCAACCAGAAATAATGCAAGATGCAGCTAAAGAAGATAGCTGGTTGTCAGTTGAGAAAATTTTGCGCTCCTATGCTCAATATCATTTCGGTCGCTCTATTCGCTCCGCCACCTTAATTGATTCTTATTTTGCTGCAAATTTATGATGCAACCGTCCAATTCCGATCCAAAAATCCTGCCGTCGCCAAGCGACTTAAAAAAACAAAATAAGGCTATTTCACCTAAAGTTACTAATCACTTAAGTGCGGTTTCTCAACCCAATCGCGATCAAATTCAGCATCAACAAATGTCTGCCAAAGACGTTTCCACAAACGATCAAAATGGGAAATCAGAACTCCCAAAAACTGAAGAGCCAACCCTTAGTGAAGTCAATGGCAATAGTACCCAAGTTGCTGAAAATCAGGTTGAACAAACTTCTGATTCAATAGAAGAAACTGTGGAGGGGTTTTTGCCAGTTTTGAAAAACCCTAACTTCCTGGCACTTTGGGGTGGTCAAGTCTTTTGCCAACTGGCTGATAAAGTGTATCTGGTACTGATGATTGCTTTAATTAACACACAGTTTCAATCAAGCGATCAAAGCATCAGTGGGTGGGTGTCAGTACTAATGATTTCTTTTACCATTCCCGCAGTCCTTTTTGGTTCCCTGGCAGGTGCGTTCGTAGATCGGTGGTCAAAAAAAGCGGTGTTGGTAGCAACGAATATGTGGCGCGGTATCCTAGTTTTGGTCATTCCTATACTGCTGTGGTTGACTCATGATTGGCAGCCATTGGGGGGAGTGATACCAGTCGGTTTTAGCATCATTCTGGGAGTGACTTTTTTAGTTTCTACATTGACGCAGTTTTTTGCCCCAGCAGAACAAGCAGCAATTCCTTTAGTGGTGAAAGAACAGCATTTACTCTCAGCTAACTCGCTTTACACAACAACAATGATGGCGTCTGTGATTGTTGGTTTTGCTGTGGGGGAACCATTGTTAGGGATTGCCGATCAACTTTGGCTGCAATTAGGTGGCAGTGGCGGCGAACTCGGCAAAGAACTTCTGGTGGGTGGCAGTTATGTGATCGCTGGGATAATTTTATTGCTGATTGTCACTAACGAAAAACGCCAACAATCTGAAAAAGAATCTCCCCACATTTTTGCCGATATGCAGGATGGTTTACGCTATCTCAGTGAAAATCATCGCCTCCGCAATGCTCTCATTCAACTGATTATCTTGTTCTCTGTGTTCGCGGCACTTACCGTTCTAGCGGTTCGCATGGCAGAAATTATTCCTAACTTAAAAGCCTCCCAATTCGGCTTTTTACTGGCAGCTGGCGGCGTTGGTATTGCGCTTGGAGCGACAATTCTCGGTCAGTTTTGTCAACGCTTCTCCTATACCCTTCTCAGTTTATGTGGATGTGTGGGTATGGCAGCGTCTTTAATTGGTTTGTCAGTATTTACTACACAACTGTCGATTATCCTACTCCTTGTCACCCTATTAGGTGTGTTTGGGGCACTCGTTGGTATCCCTATGCAAACTGCTATCCAAGCAGAAACTCCACCGGAAATGCGCGGTAAAGTTTTTGGTTTACAAAACAACGTGATTAATATTGCTCTCTCCCTGCCTTTAGCATTAACAGGTGTTATAGAAACCTTTGTTGGATTACAGACTGTCTTTTTGGGATTAGCTGCAATTGTCTTTTCAGGCAGTTTATTAACTTGGTATTACTCTTCTAAATGACTATCGGCGAGAAAGAGTTATTTTTCGCCGGAAAGCTGCTGTTTTCGTGCTAAAGTTAGGTTAGTGGGAAATTATTACATATTTATTACTGGGTATCAATCAGGCATGAGCTAGGCTCAGTAAGCTGCGTCTACAATATCTGCCGGAAAAATATTGATAACAAAGGTAAGGAAATACAATTGATAAATTCATTGAATTTTCAAAACTGTAAAATTTTCATCTCTAGTACAGTGCGGCGCAAATAAAGCACCCATTCTGAATTGCTAGACAGCCTACAAGTCCAGCTTTTCAAGTTTTTAATTTTTAATTTCTGATTCTGCGTAGCGGTACTAGTTGCTGGAAAACTGTTATGAAATGGCTTAATAAAAAAAACAGTAATTATTCGGCAAAAAAACACAGTATAAACCTACAAAAAGCTGATAGAATGAATCCGCTTTTCTGATAGCTAACAAAGAATGCGAATAGCCTGGATTGGAAAAAAATCACCTTTTTGCGGTAACGTCACCTATAGTCGAGAAATTACAAATGCCTTGTTAGCCAAGGGACACCAAGTGAGCTTTCTTCACTTTGCTCAAGAAGAATCTGAACCGGGTAACTGGCCCAATTGTCCAGAGGTTCCTCTACCCTTCATTTATAAGTCCCAGGTTTACACAATTCCGACTTTCAACGCGACGAAGGTTTTAACTCGATCGCTTAAGAGTATCAAGCCAAATGTCGTTCATGCTTCCCTGACTCTATCTCCCCTTGACTTTGTTCTACCGGAAATTTGTGACAAACTAAATTTGCCTTTAGTTGCCACTTTTCACACCCCCTTTGCTGGTAAAGGTGCAAAAATAGTATCGGGAACACAACTGTTGGCATATCAACTCTACGCGCCTTTTTTGGTTAACTACGACCGCGTAATAGTATTTTCTCAAATTCAACGAGAATTGTTATCACGTTTAGGCGTGCGGGAAGAAAATGTTGCTGTCATTCCCAACGGAGTGGATATTGAGAAGTATTCTCCTGGCCCTTCTAACATCAAAGCAGAATTTAAAGCTGAGCGCTTGTTTGTTTACCAAGGTCGCATAGCTGCTGAGAAAAATGTCGAAGCCCTTCTCCGCGCTTGGAAGCTAGCAGATATGGGAGCAGGTAGTAAGCTGCTCATTGTTGGCGATGGGCCTCTGAAACCTTCCTTAGAAACGTTTTATGGTTCTGAATACAACATTATCTGGTTGGGATTTGTTGCCGATGAAAACCGACGCATCGAAATTCTACGCGGCTCAGATGTATTTATTCTACCATCAATAGTAGAAGGGTTGTCCCTGTCTTTGTTAGAAGCAATGGCTTGTGGACTTGCTTGTTTAGCTACAGATGTCGGTGCTGATGGAGAAGTATTAGAAAAGGGCGCAGGTATAATTATTAATCCTAAGACCATCAAAACTCAATTAAGAACTTTATTACCCCTATTTCAAGACCATCCAGAGTTAACAACTGTGCTGGGACAGAAAGCAAGAAAGCGTGTATTAGAGCGGTATACCCTGAATAATAATATCGATCAACTAGTTAAACTTTATACATCTACTGTGGAACAAAGACGCTTACAGTTCAGTCGCTGGGCTTAAGAGAGCAGGCTGAGACATGGAGAAAAAAGGAATAAATATGTATTTTGCGCTATAAAAAAACGTGAAATTACTGATTTTTCCTCATCTTCTCCTGCCCTGCCTTCCCTTACGCTTACAGAAGTTGAGTGAATGTTAAACCAGTACTTTAAGTGAAGCTCGGTTAGTGAACCGTCTGCTACTTTTGTTCTTCAGTTAAATTACTTAGACGATTAAATGGCCAGAAGCGAATAGTTGCTTGACCAATGATGCGATCTTTCTTCAGAAAACCCCAGTAATGACCGTCACAGCTATTATTGCGATTATCTCCTAAAACTAGGAAAGAATTGGGTGGCACAACCGAAGCTCCCCACAGATACTGAGGTTTAGCTGCAATGTAATTTTCAGGCAAAGGGCGTTCGTTAACGTATACACGTCCTTCCTTGACTTCTATCTTTTCGCCCGGTAGTCCAATCACTCGTTTAATCCAAGGATCGGCAGATTTCTGCGACAATCCACAAGCTGCAATAGTGCTATTTGGTGGCCAAAATACCACAATGTCCCCTCGCTGTGGATTTTTGAAGTGATAGCTGACTTTATCTACCATCAGGCGATCATCAATTTGTAACGTCGGCTCCATTGAACCTGATGGGATGAAATAAGCTGCTGCTGCAAAGGTACGAATTCCAAATGCTAGAAATATGCTCAGCCCAACTGTCTTAAAACCTTCAATCCAGACATTTTCAGGGTTCGACTGCTCAGTATTTCTTTGATGAGGAGACATAAGTACTTAATCAAAATTACTACTAAGTGCTGGTGACTTAATTATAACTAATTTGTTCCGTAGCGATTGTAATCTGCTACTCATAGCGCATTAAATACAGCCTCTTTCCTAAGTCGGCTGCTACGAGGTTTTATAGCTGTCGCCAAAGCCGTTAGGACAAATTGCCGGTAGACGCTTTCAACCGTTTACATTGTGAATTTATTGTTGTCCTAAGCATCCTGTCCGTTGCTATAAAAAGCACTGTAGCTGCCATTTAAATTATAAATATACACTTTACGCATCAAGGCTTGTGAAAGAGAATATGGGTAATAGTTGTTTGAAAGGAGGTTCGATGCTGTTGATTATTGGCACAATTCGGTTACCGCCGAACAGGCTTGCGGATGCGATTTCCGCGATGGAAGCGATGATCACAACTAGTCGCGCTGAACCGGGTTGCATCGAATACTCGTATGCCGAAGACGTTTTAGTTCACGGACTGATCCATATTAAAGAAGCTTGGACAAACCAAGCTGCTTTGGACGACCACTTTGCATCAGCGCACATCGCTGTTTGGCGATCTACGTGGCAATCGCTAGGTATCACAGATCGTCATCTTGTACTCTACGAAGTGGGCGATCCTAAGCCCTCATAACCATATTGTAGTGCGATCGCTCTGTTGTTTAGTAGCCCTAAAAAATGATCCAGCTAAAACCCGCAGATAAAATGCCTGGTAGTTTTGGTCTACCAATTATAGGTGAAACTCTGGAATTAATTTCGACTCAAGGATGGGGACTTGCAAAAAATTATCAGCGTTATGGTCCTGTTTTCAAAATCAATCTTCTAGGCAAAAAACATGCTGTTTTGGTTGGACCCGAAGCCAATCGACTCATTTTACAGGAAAAGGTGGACTGTGTCTCTTCTTACCTGGGATGGAAATCGACAATGGAACATATTTTCGGTCATCCAATGATGCTTCAGGATGGTGAAGAACATCGTCGCACCAGGCGCTTGATGGCTCCAGCATTTCATGGCAAAGCCATTGCCAACTACTTTAACTCAATGCAAAGCGAAGTTAACCGATGCTTAAGCCAATGGCTGGAACGCGGTACTGTTCCCCTCAAAAATGAATTTAATCAATTAGCACTCCGAATTGGAATTCGGCTGTTGCTTGGTGTGCAGGTAGAACGTGAGATTCAGCAAATAGAACAGTGGTACTCTATGTTAGTCCGGGGAGCAGTCGCACTACTGCGTTGGGATGTCCCATTTACGAACTATGGTCGTTCCCAAAAGGCACGTCGTCAACTAAGGCAACTTTTACAGAATATTATCGCCGAAAGCAAAAGCCATAGTAGACAAACATCTGACGATGTGTTGGGGTTATTTTTAGCATCTGTTGATGAACAGGGAAATGCTTTAGCAGAATCTCAGATTATTGACGAAATAATCCATCTACTTAATGGTGCTCATTTCACAACAGCAACCTCGCTGACTTGGACACTCGTTGAGTTAGGCGCACGTCCGTTGTGGCGAGAACGCCTCCGTCAAGAACTGGAGCGAGTTGTGGGCGATGAAACCCTCAGCCTTGGACACCTCAAACAACTCAACCAAATGACTTACTTCCTCAAAGAAGTTGAGCGCCTTTACAACCCTTCAGGTGTAGTGCTTTTGCGGGGGGTTGTCAAGGAACTTGAGTACGCAGGCTACAGTATTCCTCCAGGTTGGGGTGTAATTGTAGCTCAAGGATTGACGCATCGCTTACCAGAAATTTATACCGCTCCAGAAACATTCGATCCAGATCGCTTTAGTCCACTCCGTGAAGAGGATAAGAAACATCCCTTTGCGCTCATTGGGTTTGGGGGTGGCGAACATACGTGTATTGGAATGGAGTTTGCCAATATGGAAATGAAAATTTTTTTGGCAACTCTGCTGCGTCATTATGATTGGGATGTGACACCTAAATATGAAGCGGGTGTTTCTCCTCAATTTCCTTTTCAAGCGGAAAGAGAGTTACAGGCACATTTGCAAATCAGGTAATGGCGATCGCGTTTGGCTTAATAAGGGTTCACTGTCGTTCGCACTGCAGAATATTTGGATGGACCTCGGATGTATTACCATAGTTGATGATGGGCAGGCTTAGTCAGTAAATCTTGAGTATCATAGGTATTTGAGACAAGTCGAGGTTTGTCAACAACCCACGACTATTAAAAGCCTTGGATTTATAAAAAAGATATTTATGAAGGAGCAGCCAGAAGCAACTGCAACAACTTTATTTGAGGAAGGCGTGCGATTATTTGAAGCGCACCAGTTTGCAGATGCGATCGCCCCTTTGGATGCAGCACTCAAGCTTGATCCAAACTACGTTGAAGCTTGGTGCTGTCGGGGGTTAGCTAGGGGACATCTGAAGCGCTATGCAGAATCCGTTGAGGATTTTAATCGCCTCCTTGCCCTCACTCCCAATGATCATCGTGCCTTATTTAATCGCGGCTTGGTTTTGGCTGAATGGGGCAATCATCTTGAAGCACTCGACAGTTACGAGCAACTGCTTTTGTTATACCCTTATCACTACGAAGGTTGGGACTCAAAAGGTAATTCTTTAACAGTATTAGGGCGGCATATGGAAGCCCTCAATGCCTACGAACGATCTCTCGAATTCAACCCTAATTATTATAAAGCTTTTACTAATCGTGGTAGCGCGTTAATCAATTTGAAACGCTTTAAAGCCGCCATTCGCAGCTACGATCAGGCGATTGGCCTTCAGCCAGATGATCCAGATGTGTGGTATAACCGTGGCTGTGCTTTTATGAGTTGGGAAAAGCCAACTGAAGCAATTGACAGTTTTGATAAAGCCCTTGCAATCAACCCAAACCATTTATCTTCCTGGGTTAACCGAGGAAACATGCTGGGAAAACTTCAGAAAGAAGAAGAAGCATTAGCTTGCTATGATCGAGCAACCGAAATTTCTGCCCACGATACCCACGCATGGAATAACCGTGGTATTACATTGCGGCGACTAGGAAGAACCAATGAGGCGATCGCATCTTACGATAAATCGATTGAAGTCGATCCTCACAATTTTGAAGCCTGGGATAATCGCGGCTATGCTCTTGCTAAAGTTGGTAAATTTAGCGAGGCACACGCTAGTATTGATCGTTCACTACAAATCAAACCCGATCATGCCAACGGCATTTATAACAAAGGTTATTGTTACGCATGTCAAAGAAAAATTACCCTGGCAGTAGATCACATTGCCCAAGCCATTCAGATAAATCCTACCAAGTATTTGCCGATCGCCAAAACTGATGCAGATTTAGATAGTTTACGAAAAAACAAACGGTTTCTGGCAATTTTGCAGGGAAAATTTTAAACAAGAATGCTCTAGCTTGTCCGGTTAATCACTTAGTTTCATTGTTCCGCATAACCCCACCCCAGTAAAGCACAGCTTTACTGGGGTGGGGTTCAGTGCTTAGGGTAAATTATAAGTGATTATCCGGACTTTATCTTAAAGAGAACTACAGAATTACATTCTAAGTTTTGAGTTCTTTGCTCTTAAACGTGGTGGACCGCGCTATAATTTCCATCCCAAACTCGTTGGCTGTTCATAAACCCGCTTGAGGGTATTTACGTCTCGAGGAGAAATGGGTGATGGGTTGCGCACTTGGGAAAAGTACAAAGCATCTGTTTGAAGCGGACTATGCCCCCAAATTCCCAATGCATGACCGAGTTCGTGGCGAATCGCGGCAGTCAGATATTGACCTGTCTGGCTGGGACTGAGTAAAATAATGAAGCTGTGGGATAAAAGATTGTTTTTGCTGATGTAATTGTAGGTAGTTTGAGCAGAACGTGCGCGAGGTATTTTACTGCTTGGGTTCAACTGAAGTGGAGGGGCTTTCCGCACAATCGTAATATCAGCAATCTCTGGCTTTTCGGTTATCACTAAAGGCAAATAAGTGTTCCATTCCTTCACCGCTTCTAAAACGTTGTTAACCCATGCTTCAGCTTGTTGACCAGTGAGTGTATTTGATGGTTCTATGTAAACCTTAACAGGAAATTGCGACCAAACTAAATAACCAACTTTGGTTGGTGAGACGTGAGAAAAGTAGTCACCACTATTTTTGATGTCTTGCCACTGTGCTAGTGTTGGCGGCAAGGGATGAGCCTGAGGAGGAGGAAATGAGGGAAGGGATGATGTTGGAGAAGAAGGGAGAGAAGTGATTAAGTCAGAAGCATATTGGCTCTGTTTTGTCAGTAGGTTCGAGTCGGAGGCTATAGTGATATTAGACTGAAGGTTTGTCAAAATTACAATCACCCCAGTCACGACAGCTAATCCTAACGTCAGTAACTTTTGTAGCACAGTTGTTCTGATGGGTTTTGGGGTTAAAGTCACTTAAGCGCGTGTATAGAGGAGCAGAAGAAAATTGTTTCCCCCTCTCCTCCATAATTGCCTCAAGTCCTTCATTTCGGCAGCCAGCCGGCGCTTAAAACTACAGTTAAGCCGAGAAAAATGACTGTGAGTGCCCAAGTCACTCGGTTCAATGTGTTTTCTGCACTTTTGGTGCTACTAAATAACTGTGCCTGTCCACCAATGGCTGCAACGCCATCACCTTTGGGACTGTGCAGCAACACCAAAATAATCAAACCAACTGCTGAAAAAGCCCAGATAGCTTGTACGACGTTACTAACTGTCATTGAAAATTCCTCGCTCCTAACTGTTTCAAAGTCCTACTTGTAAGGCAGTACGGGAAAATTGCACTTCATACTCGGATGCTTGCAGAAGCGATCGCCCTGTCATTTCTGGAGGAATAGGTAATTGTAAAATCTCCAAAATTGTGGGGGCGATATCGGCGAGAATGCCATCATTTCGCATCATGACATTTGTGCCATATCCGGGTATCTTGACTTGTTCTCCTTCTACCAATATTAAGGGGACTGGGTTGGTAGTGTGAGCTGTCCAGGGATTGCCTTCATCATCTAGCATATATTCAGCATTGCCGTGGTCAGCGGTGATAATTGCTGTACCTCCAGCTTTGCTGATGCTAGCAAGTAGGTGACCTAAACAGTGGTCAACTGTTTCTACACCTTTAATCGTAGCGTCTATGTTACCAGTATGTCCTACCATATCTGGGTTGGCGTAGTTAATCACAACTAGAGAGTAGATGCGTTTTTCAATAGCTGCGATCGCAACTTTTGTGAGTGGCGAGGCTGACATTGCTGGAGTGGAATCGTAAGTCGGCACCATCGGACTGTTTACCAGTTCTCGATCTTCTCCGGTATAAGGGTCTTCCAAACCGCCATTAAAGAAGTAAGTGACGTGGGCATATTTTTCGGTTTCTGAAGTGCGAAACTGCCTCAGTCCATGTTGAGCAATGACTTCTCCGAGAATATTACTTAAATTCTGTGGCTCGAATGCAACTTTAGCTGGTAAGTCGGGATCGTACTGCGTAAAGGTAACAAACGAGAGGGGAGTCACTTGTTCTCGGTCAAAACCGGCAAATTGTGGCTGGACGAAAGCTTGAGTCAGTTGTCTGGCGCGATCAGGACGGAAGTTAAAAAATATCACCCCATCTCCTGGTTCTACTGCACCCGGAGCAATTCTTACTGGGAGTACGAACTCGTCTGTCAAACCGTTTGCATACGATGCCTTTAGGACTTCCACAGGAGAAAGTAACTCGCCCACACCATCTTGCGTCATCACGTCGTAAGCACGTTTGACCCGATCCCAACGGCGATCGCGATCCATTGCGTAGTAGCGACCGCTGAGAGTGACGATCCGCCCTACTCCTACACTGTCTATATGATCTTGTAGGAGTGAGATTGCTTTGACACCTTCTTTTGGAGACGTGTCACGACCATCAGTAATGGCATGGATACATACGTCTGGTATTCCTTGAAGCCTTGCTAGATCTAGTAACCCGAACAGGTGATTGAGATGCGAGTGTACCCCTCCACCAGAACAAAGCCCTACAAGATGAAGCTTGCCATTTCGACTACGTACTTCTTGGCAAATGTTAACAAGTGCTAGATTAGTGAGGATGGATCTATCTTCTACAGCATCTGAGATGCGTACCAATTCCTGCGGTACAACTCGCCCAGCGCCGATGTTCAAATGACCCACTTCTGAGTTACCCATTTGACCCTCAGGTAACCCTACGGATTTTCCTGATGTGCGGATGAGGGTATGCGGATAAGCTTTCCAGAGGCTATCCATAACTGGAGTGTTAGCTGCGGCAATAGCGTTGCCTCGTGTCTCCTCGCAGTAGCCCCATCCGTCTAAAATGACTAGCACCACGGGAGCAATAGGTGCCTTGGTCATAAGATCTTGCCCTTTACTTTTTGTAATATATGAATGATACCACTGCTAATTGCAGCCGCAAGTGAATTTCTGCTCATCAACCTCTTGTTGTTAAGAATTGGCTGATTGTTTGGACATTTATAAAAAAATTATGAATTTTTGTATTGAAAAAGAATTCATGGTTAATTGCTGCATTGTATCAGTTAACCATGAATCATGATTCAATTCTCTACTTGTGTTTTGCAGAGGCTTTTGCAGCTTTCGCAGCTTTCTTCGCAGCTTTTTCAGCAGCGATCGCTGCTAACCTGTCTTGTTCTTTTTCCTCAGCAATTTTTTCCAGATAGTAATGATAATCGCCCAAATAAACCCGAAACTCGCCATCGCGGATTTCCACGATTTTATTGGCAACTTGAGAGATAAAATAGCGGTCGTGGGAAACGACGATTACTGTGTCCTCGTAGTTTTGGATTGCTTCTTCCAGCATTTCTTTTGCCGGAATATCTAGGTGGTTTGTCGGCTCATCGAGAATAAGCAAGTTAGCCGGACGCAATAGCATTTTTGCCAATGCCAGACGGGCTTTTTCACCCCCACTCAATGCCGCAACTTGTTTAAAAACGGTATCGCCACTAAACAAAAACTTTCCTAGAAGGGTACGTACTTCTTCGTTCTTCCAGTCGGGAACTTCATCATGGATAGTTTCCATGACAGTTTTTTTCAAATCTAAAGCCTCCGCCTGGTTTTGCTCAAAGTAACCGGGAATCACATTGTGTTCGCCTACTGTCACAGTGCCTTCTGTAGGTTTTTCCATTCCCGTAATCAGGCGTAACAACGTAGACTTACCTGCACCATTGGGACCGAGAAAAGCGATGCGATCGCCTTTTTCTATAAAGAGATTTGCTCCCAAAAATAAGATTTTGTCGCCGTAGGTGTGAGTTAAATCCTTGATATTGATGACCTCACGTCCGCTGCGAGGTGCAGGGGGAAAACGGAAATGTAAAGTTCTTACTCCTCCTGTTGGTGCTTCGATGCGTTCAACTTTTTCCAGTTGTTTTTCTCGGCTTTTCGCCTGGGTGCTGCGGGTAGCACTAGCACGGAATCTGTCAACAAATGCTTGTTGTTTTTCGAGTTCTTTTTGCTGGCGTTCGTAAGCGCTGAGTTGTGCTGATTGACTTTCGGCTTTTTGTTGTAGGTATGCTGAGTAGTTGCCGAGGTATGTGCTGGAAACGCCGCGTTCGGTTTCGACGATTTGCGTGCAGAGTCTATCAAGGAACTCGCGGTCGTGAGAGACTATGACCATTGGGGTTGTCAGCCCTTTGAGGTAATTTTCCAGCCACTCGATAGTTTCTAAGTCTAGATGGTTTGTCGGTTCGTCCAGTAGTAATAAGTCAGGTTTCTGTAGCAGGATTTTGCCCAAACTCATCCGCATTTGCCAACCGCCACTAAAGGCACTGACAAGGCGATCACCATCTTCAGGATCGAACCCCATTTCTGGCAAAATTTTGCCAATTCGTGCCTCTAAGCCATAGCCATCCAGAGCTTCAAACTGCCGTTGGTAGCGATCTAATTTGTCAATTAATCGATCCAGTTGTTCAAGAGCGGCACTTTCCATTTGGTGCTGCACCTCTATTAGAGACAGCTGCACTGCATTAGCTTCTTTAAAGACTGTCCAGAATTCTTCTCTAACGGTACGGGTGGGATCGACTTCAAACTCTTGGTTCAGATATGCTATGTGTAAGCTAGCAGGACGAACAATTTCACCAACTGTGGGTTCAATTTCTCCACTAATGATTTTCAGTTGGGTGGATTTGCCTGCACCGTTGACGCCTACTAAACCGATGCGATCGCCAACTTTTACTTCCCAGTTGATATCCTTGAGGACTTCGCCTGTGGGGTAAATTTTACTGATATGTTCTAGTCGCAGCATTCAGTGTCTCCAAGGTAGGGGATATTATAGGGATTGCAATTATAACTAACTCGAGTTTAATCTTAACAAAATTTAACTACTATTTTGACACAGGAATTCCCAGAAGCAAGCAAAAAGTTTTATGAAAAGCTTGCATCCCTCTAAAGACTGATTTTATGTATTTAATTTAATTCGCTACCGATGACACAGAGAAAAAGCGGAAATGAGAGTGATCGCACAGAAGCGGGATAGGTAGTGATCGCATACTCAAAACCTTGTACACTAGCTTCAGCTAGACTATACAGGCTCTGATGTTGGAAATTCTGTGAAGATTAGTATAAATATCCCTACAACTGTTCCCTGTCACAACAGTTGACTCTAAGACTTAATTGCCACAGATGATAGCTGGCTTCACCCCCCAAAAGTACCAGGAGCGAAAGCGTTACTACATTACCACTGTGTAAAAACATAGTATCAAGAAGATTGCTGATTTTGTGCTGCCGACTGCACTTCCTCTACACTCAAACCTAAGCCCTCTGCTATCTGTTCCACGGTCAACCCCAATGCCAAAAACCGTGGTACTGCTTCAAGCCGAACTTCTTGCTCAACTTCAAGCCTGACTTCCTGCTCAACTTCCGGCCTAAGTTCTTTCTTCGCTTCCTGATAAAATCTTGTTTGCTTGAGATCACCGATTTCAAACATTGCTGCTATCTCCTCCCGACTCATGTTGAGAAACTTGTAAACTAAGATTGTCTCTATTAATTGTAGTAATTGCCGTTGTTGCGGTGGTGAATGGATCTCAAGCCTAGTTCTGTCGATCAATTCTCTTGCGCGTGCAATTGCTGTCTTTTCATCTTCTATCACTAATTTAATGGTAGCTATGCCTAGTGGTAGCGATTCAGCGTCACCTAACTCATCAAGATAAATACGAGTCACTCTTCCGGAATCAAAGAATTCACGGTAATGTTTTGTATCTCCTGTGTCTGTACTCCGGGTTGGGTAGATTAAGACTGCACGCCAGTTATGTTTTGGTTTATTCTGCCGCAGGTACAAACAGATTTCCGAGAAGAGTCGAGAGTAAATTTCATCATCGGATTGAAACTGAACTTCTACGAAGTAAATTATCTGTTCATCCTCTTGTTGAGGGAGAAATACACCATCTATTCTGAAAGATGTTTGCTTTATTTCTACTGAAGAGAATTTATAGGCGTTAGCTTCTTCCGGTGGTTTCCCAATCAGTTCAAAAAAGATTCTAGGGAATTCTTGGAACAGGCGATAAAAAATACTATCTGTTTTCACAAATTGCTTTCTTTTAATTTGAAGTAGTGGAATTATATATTGTTAGGTGATGCGTTCTGATAGTAAAAAAGTTTACCCTGTTTCTTTTTAATCTATAATTTGTATTATTGTCTATATTTACAAAATAATATCCCCAATTTCTTGAAGAAGTCGGGGATATTAGGGGGATTTGAGTCGTTCAGTTACGCAAATAGCGATCGCTTACCGAGCAATTAGCGACATTGATATGATGAATCGGACAACTGTTCGACTTTGTAGCTTAACCAAGCTATCCGATGAAAAGTTAGATCCCCGACTTGTTAAAGAAGTCGGAGATCTGAGTCTGAGTCACGCAAAGAGCGATCGCTTACTGAGCGATTATGGACAATTACATGATGATTCGCACAACTGTTATACTTTGCAGCTTAACCAAGCTATCCTGCGTATGATAAGATTCCCGACTTCGTAAGAGTTATCGTTTCTTGGCTTCCTGCCGAACTTACTGTCACTCACCCAACCATTCCTCGCGAGAAACTCCAGCTTGTCGCAGTAACCGTGATAATAACCCTACACTAATATCGCCTTCATGAAGATTAGGAATAATTACAGTAATATCACCTCGCCGCATTTGCGGATGCTTTCCCCCTGCATAGGGAACTTCAAAACTTAATTCTTGCAGACGTTTTACCAAATTACGCTAAGAAACAGGGGTTAATTTAGACATTTCTACACAGACTGAGTCAGTTCATTAAGGTTGATATCGGCTATCACCGGAATCATTAACCCCAAACGCAAACGTAGAGCCAGCCAGTCACTTAAAGCTTCCCTCAATTCACGCCGACAACCTTCTAATGTTTGATGACGCGCCCATACTCCCTGCAAACCAGGAATTTCACCCCAATAAGTTCTCTCATCTTCAATAATCTCATAAACTGCCAATTCCATTGCCAGGTCAATGTAGCTTGCCAGCATTGTCAGTTTTCCTTCACCTGTGTGTTTAATTCATCATTTTTCATTCTTAGCCCTCCATCAAGTCTACTATTAGTTAACTCTGGAGTAATGCGGGTTTAAATCATTTTATCTTAGTGCTTTTGTACTACTTTGCCGTTTTTTGCCTCTTCGTGCCCACTACACCATATTGTGATGATGATTGGTGTAAAGAATTATGACAACGTGATTGTGACTCCTAACTCCTTGATGCCTCAGCTTGAGCTGCCGCTAACTGTTAGTGTCAATTTTCCCTCGTAATTCATTTCTACCTTTTGCTCAAATAACTCTCATGTTTCTGTTGAACCCAATAGTTTTAATTTCTCTAATTCTTTAAATCCTAATCCTCCATGTTGTCTAATTACTAAAAATGTCCTACAACTGCTGCTGCAATACCAGCCCCGAACAAAACTATATAGTTTGAATCACCCTGCGCCGCGATAAATTAGTAGGTTGTGGTGGCGTTGGTGGAACTGGTTGAGGCGGAGGTGATGGTGGTGTGAGGGCTTGCAATGCTTCTGCTGTTGAGAGGTAACGCAGTGTGTGGTGGCGGCATACCATTTTGGTTAACACATCGGCTAGGCGATCGCTTACCGATGGATTATGGACATTTATGTGATGAGTCGGACAACTGTTCGACTTTGCCGCCTACCAAGCTATCCGACTCTATTTTATATTCGGAAGTCGTTATCAACCTCACTGGAGTAGGTCTGGACTCTTGTTTGGTACGCTTGGTGAATTCCCATTCATCAATTCTGACATGTCAAGAGTGCTCGCCGCAGACACGACAACACCAAAGCCGACATTGTCGTTCCTATTGTCGCGCGCGTTCCTATTGCAATACGCAGAACGTCAGTTGATCGCGTTGTTGTTCCACGAGCCGCCACGCAGCATTCGGAGTTGCCTATCCCCATTCTCTATGCTAACATATACAAACGGGAAAATATCCGATTTAGCTCCATTTTTTTTGGTATACCTCGTTCCTACGCAGAGAGTACTACTCTACCACAATAATGATGATAGCTTGTGAAATTACGTAGTAAGCACTGAAGTGCTTCTATGCAATTGAGCGATAAATCGCTCAATTGCAAACCCATCACAATCAATCTGGTGGAACATTAGGGCGCGAGCCTCACAACATGCATTTTGTGGCAGGAGCTTGGAAACCAGAACCAGAGAAGAAAAAAATTTTAATGACCACTTGACTAATTCACAAGTTTCTTGCTATTATTAAATATGCTACAAAATTTATTCGCGCTGTGTGCGACAGAATAAAAGAAGCGCAAAGAAAAAAGCGCAAAGGGCACTAAGTCCTCGTCGCAAACACGACAACCCGAAAGCCGACATTGACGTACCTTAGGACGCGGGCATACCTAGATCGAGACGCAGAACGGCAATCAATCGCGTTAAGGAACCACGATCCTCCACGCAGCAAATGAGTTTGACTATCATTATTTACTGCTAACCAAGCTTTCCCCTCAACAGGTGCCGCATCATAATAATCATGCCAGATATCTAGACACCACTCCCATATATTCCCATGCATGTCGTATAATCCGAAAGCATTGGGAGGGAAACTGCCGACAGTAGTTGTTTGATTATGGAACTTACCTTTGGGTGCTGAACCATAGGGATAAATACCGTCGTAGTTAACTAAAGCAGTCGTGATAGTTGGACCAAAATAAAAAGGGGTAGTTGTTCCAGCGCGACAGGCATATTCCCACTCAGCTTCACTAGGTAAGCGATAGGTTTTTAGACTACTCTTTGAGAGTTTAGCACAAAATTCAGTTGCTTGATCCCAACTTACATTTTCAACAGGTTTTTTTGCTCCTTTGAAGTGAGAGGGATTCTTACCCATCACTGCCTGATACTGCTCCTGAGTTACAGTATACCTGCCCATGAAGAAAGGCTGAATAGTGACAGTATGCTGTGGACGCTCAGAGGAATCTCCCCCCTCCTCCCCTGGTGGCGAACCCATGACAAACGTACCACCGGGAATTTCTACCATATCCAAGGTAACACCGTTGCCCAAGTTTTCTGTAAAGAAATTTGCCTGACTGAAGCGGCGAGCACGAATACTTCCCCGCTCATCGACGGTGACGACTTCAAATTGAAGGGTTTTCAGGAGTACGGATTGTGGCAAGAAACCCGGCTTCTGTATCGACAAGTCTCCGGCGATCGCTACTAAACTAAACCCAACACCTCCCCAACCAAGATATTGAATTACCTGTCGTCGCGATAAATTCTTTGCTCTGATTTGTTCGGGAATAGGCAACTCGATGCCAGCAACTGTAATTTCATTTCCTTTCCCAATAACTTTGCCCAACTCTTTTTTGGCTGCTTCCAAATTGCCACCAACAAAGTTTCCCATCCCACGAGCATAAATCAAAAGCGGCTGAAATTCTTCCCATTCACTCAGTGGCTCTGTCAATGTTTCCATCAAAGAGGCCAATCGGATCAGATCTGCTCTATCCTGAGAATAAGCGCTCTTAAGAGCCAACGCCAGTTCATGCGTTGCCTGACTAAATCGAGTATATGCCAAAGCAATCCATCGCTGAGCTAGAGCAAAGTCTTTGATGTCAGGATCGTCACTTTGGAGTTGCTGCCTTACATAATTGAGCAAGAAATCCGACAATTCATTAATGCGTTTTTGCCCAAACTTGTCATCTTCCTGCAATCGATTTAGCAGAACATTTCGGACTACCACATTCATCTCATAAAGTTCATGCCCCACTTCATCGCATAAACTAGAAAGCAGCAAATCTGCCACAGCTATCCAGGGAATACCCAAAACTTCACCATGAATATCAAGTTGAAAGTTAGCCCACAAACGATATAACAAATCGGGTGTGAGTGCTAAAGGAAAAGCAGCATGATATGCCAAATATAAGTGCCCTGTGCCGAAGCGTTTTTTCAAAGACTCAATGCGTCGTTGGGCAACTTCTAGTTTGATTTTACTCATATTCTCCGCCCCTCAAAATTGGTCGGACGTCCTCGCAGCACACCAATAGCATCTTGCAACCCTCGGCGACTAACTTCAAACATCGGCACAAGACGGGCAATATCACCAGCGGTGGTACCAGTCCAACGCTTTCTCGGCAGAGGATTTAGCCAAGCTATATAACGGACTCTTTGTTTGATCTGAGATAGAAATTGTTGAGTTAACTCGTAACGTTCCTCACTATTACCGCCACGAGCAGCACCAGCATCACTAAAAATTAACACAGCAGTCCTTTGAGAGCAAACATTGGTGACTACATCATGAACTAACTCTGCTTCTACAAGATTAGAGTCGTGGTAGAGATATTCAATGGGGCAATTATGAAAGTAGTAAATACCAGCTTTTCCCAACAACCCCCCACGTAAAGCCGTTTCTGCCAACCGATGTGATAGCTCACCAAACGGCACCATTGAACCATCTTGATCAATTAGTAACAGCAATTCTGCCTGATTAACTCGACGTGGAACTAACACAGGTTTAAGTAGTATACCTTGACGTCCAATCTGGTGTACTGTAGCTTCTACATCTAACACTGTCGGCGCTCCCTGACGTACTGGGCGGCGCAAGTAGCGCCAAATCTGTTTCATTTGCCGCTCGGTAACAGGAAAATATTCGTCAATCAAGATGAAGAGATTTTCAGGAATATCTTTCTCAATCCTAGTGGTTTGCTGCACTGCTTGAGCTACTTGTACTTCATCTAAGAAAGCCGATTTCTGCTTGCTCTCCTTCTGCTTAATCACCCACCTAAAAATTACAAAACCACCACCCAAAGCTATGACGGGTAGCATCCAAATTAAATTCGGTTGGTTTCTATTTGTTTGAGTAGGAGTGGGAATCAGTGTTGCGATTCGGGTTGCGATAACCGTTGGCTTGAGCAAGGGTGTTGTTGTAATTGGTATCTTTGATGTTTTCGGTGATTGTGTCTGAGTAGGAGTGGGAGTGGGAGTGGGAGTGGGAATCGCTTTTGCTATAATCGTTGGTGTGTTTTTTGATAAGTTATTCTGGGTTTGCTGTTTGTTCGAGCTTGTCGCACCTAAAATTATTCCGAAAGCTAAAATCCCTTGAATCACGGATATAGTAATTGAAGCAATCTGACGCCGTTTAGATGGTGTTGCTAATGTTGCAACAACATTGTGGGCATACAACCGTTCGCTGTTACTGCCCATCAATTGCTCAAAGTGATACTCAAATAGCTGCTTTTCCTCAGCAGACTTTATCCATAGCGTCTGACACAAACGTTTCAAAGCTGCTGGATTTGTCATCCCAAAACCACCTTGCAAAGCTTGCAAAACTAACTGATACTCCTCAATGCCAATTGGTAAGCCTGCTTCGCGCAGATTAGTGAAGAGTTGCAGCAGAGGCAAATCATTCTCTTCCACGATTTTGCCTCAAGTAACGAATATGATCGTCCCAAGTTTTCAGCAACACTCCAGCATAGGGTAACTTACCATCTAGTTTTGTCAGAACTTCATCCTCTGGATAGCGGCGCAAAACGCGAAACCAGTCAATTAACTCGCTGGTGCTTACTTTCTTACCAGCTTCACCTTTGTCTTTAGCCATTTTCTCCCGTAGCGTTAAGAAGCGAGCTACAGATTTATCTACCAAAGCTTGGGGTGAAGCAGGAAACTGAGCATTAACAATTTCTACCAACCTTTCGACACTGGGAAATTCCACGTAGTGAAATAAACACCGCCGCAAGAAAGCATCTGGTAAATCTTTCTCGTCGTTGCTAGTGATAAAGACTATCGGCACTACTTTGCTGTGAACTTCCTGTGCAGTTTCCTCTACAATAAACCGTTGCTCATCAAGTTCCAACAGCAAGTCATTGGGAAAATCAATGTCAGCCTTATCAATTTCATCAATCAAGACTACGGTGCGGCGATCACTCCCAAAAGCTCTTCCTAATGGTCCCCACTGTACGTAGGTAGTAGGATCACTAATACGTGGTATATCCTCATCTTTAATTATACGATTTGTCGCAGCTAATTGAGCATCTCGTAAGCGACTAACCGCGTCATAGTTATACAACCCATCTTTTGCCCGACTGGTAGATTTGATATACCAAGCTTCAAATGGGAGATTAAGTTCGTAAGCTACAGCACGAGCCAACCTTGTCTTACCACATCCCGGCTCCCCCTTGAGTAGCAGTGGTCGTTCGAGGTAAATTGCTAAGTTAACAGCCTCAATCAATTCTTCATTTGGCAAGTAGGGGTACAACAACTGTCCACTTGCATCTCGTTCTCCGGCTTGGGGTTGCACTTTGCCAGTATACTCAAGTTGGTTCGTACCTATAGTTTTAGCCATCGTTCCTTCTCTTCATACCAGTTGCACTCGCACAAGCGACAAATTTCTAACATCGCTAATTCAGGAATCCCGCGATCGCTATTTTCTAAAATTACATGTGCAAGATTTTCCATTTGATTAATGACTTCAATCAAAGGTAGTTTGTCGAACTCCATCTCCACAGTATCAATCCACTCACTCAAAACGCGATCGCAAAATGCACTAATCGATGGTAGTTTGAGCGGAACTTTCGGTTCCCAAGATGGTTCCTGTTGTTCAACAAACAAAGTCTCTTGAGTACCCACACAGCCTTCATAATCCACCAAAAACATCAGTAGCTGAAATTTGTGTGTTTGCTCAACCGTCTCTCGTGCTTGAGTTGCTAATGGTAACCAAAAATCGCCGATTAACTCTTGTAAATACCCTTTAGGCATACAATCTACGTCATGGAAAACCAGAAATACATTCTGAGTTTGCCACCATTGATAAACTCGTTCAGCAATCTCAGAAGGAGAGCTTTGTTTGCCTAAACCTACCCTACCACCTAGTTCGCGCCACAAAGCGTTAATATCTCTTCTGCGCCCAATCCGAGCAAGTTCAACTCGCACCACCTTGCCCATTGTGCTATAACGAACATATTGTGTGACTAAACGATTCAGTAACCAACGTTGTCCATGATCTGGCAAACCATGAATTAGGAAAGTTCCTATTGACTGGGCTTTGATAAACTTTTTAAATGAAAGTACTTGTTCTCGGTAGCCTAATTTCAATAAAGCGCGGTATAGTTCTTCACTACACGCCGCTGTGTCTAAAGTTGCGACCTGCTGCGTGATTTTACTACGTTCACTTTCGAGTTCTTCAATCTCCTTGTCTAGTTGGAAGATAATTGAATGGCTTGCCTCTGTAATCTTTTTTCTGCGTAGGAACAGTATCTTTTCATCTATTTGATCTAACAGTTCTTGCAGAGCCTCAGGCATATTCATGTTTATTATTATACCTACACTCTATTTAGTTTTTAATAGTGAGCAATTCCAGTACCTATTGAGTTTTCTTTAACTACATTGTTAAAGTACATGGTTACAGATTTAAATTAATTTAGTGGCTTGAGCGCTTGAGCGCTCACTACGAACACGCTTATAAGTATTTAATATGATAACAGAAGCGCAACGACGTCGATGGGAACAAGAAAGAGACGCGCAGGAACAATTGTATAAACTTCTCAGTGAGAAAGTAGCGAGGATACGAAAAGCTTTGACTATTGAAACCGATCCATCTCGTAAATTTCAATACGAACAGCAGATTCAAGAAGAGGAGAATGAGTTAAAGAAATTTGATGATAGGTTAAATGAAATTGAAGCAGCATTAACCAATCCTTCTAAAATTATACAGCAAAAAATCTTGATTTTGGCAGCAATTCCGCAACCTCACAATTTGCGTTTAGATCAAGAGATGCGGGAAATTAGGGCTGCTATTGAACGAGCGACAAGACGGGATAAGTTTGAAATTCACGAAAGAACTGCTGTACGTCCTCAAGATATTCGTAGAGCGATCGCAGAAGTACGCCCCCAAATCGTCCATTTTTGCGGACATGGCATGGAAAATGGCAGCTTAGTCTTAGAAGACGATGCCGGAAACCACAAACCTGTACCACCGTTCGCATTAGCTACATTATTTAAGTTACACGCTGAATACGTAAATTGTGTGCTGCTAAATGCCTGTTATTCAGAAAAATCAGCACAGGCAATCAGCCAACACATTAAATATACAATAGGAATGAACCAGCCAATTCAAGACCAAGCTGCAATTGTATTTGCCCAGGGATTTTACGATGGACTGGGGTATAAAAACTTAGATAATCAAGATATTTTTCCAAGAGCCTTCGATGAAGCTATGGCAGCTATTCAAATGGAAAACCTTGTACAGGGGCAAATACCAGTTTTATTAACAAAGTAACTCAATTCCGATCCCCGACTTCTTGGAGAAGTTAGGGATCTGACTCCCTTTCCGGTGTAAGATTACCTACCTCCTTGCTCTTCAAACTTGGCTTTCTTGTGTCACCGACTGACTTTAACAAGGTACAAAAAGTCCCTACGCGATATGGCTATGAAGCTTGGTGTGATAGGTTTGAATTGCACCTCTAGATCGGATTGTCTGTTGTGGCTAAGGATCGTTTTCACCAAGTTGTTAAGACGGCTCTTGCTAAGGATGGGTGGAATGTTACTCATGATCCACTTCAGATTAAAGTAGGTGGTGTAGATATGGAAATTGACTTGGGGGCAGAACGATTACTGGCAGCGGAGCGAGGAGATGAGAAAATTGCAGTGGAAGTCAAAAGTTTTTTGGCTCGTTCATCGGCAATTTCAGAGTTTCATACAGCACTGGGGCCGTTTATTAACTATCGGGCTGCATTGCGTCGTGAAGAACCTGATCGCATTCTCTATCTAGCCGTACCCAATTTAATCTATAACAGTTTCTTTCAACTTGATTTTCCAGCATCAATGCTGCAAGAAAATTCCGTAAAAATGATTGTTTACGACATTGAATTGGAAGAAATTTCACAATGGAAGAACTGACTGATAAATTAATCAACTATCAGCAAATTGTGCAACAATTGTTGATGGGTTACGCAGAAGTTAAGCCAGCTTATGGTGAGTTTGAGGTTGAGACTATTTTTGACACACAGCGAAATCACTATCAAATTGTGCATCTAGGTTGGCAGCATCAGCGCTGGGTGCATCATTGTGTCATGCATCTTGATATTCGCAATGAGAAAATCTGGATTTTTTATAATTCAACGGAGCATGATATTGCAGCAAATTTGGTCGATTTGGGTGTGCCAAAACAAGATATTGTGCTAGGTTTTCATCCTCCTTTCATGCGTGAAATGAGTGACTATGCTGTGGGCTAAAAGCAGAAGGATTACAGAGGCGATCGCTTGATGGAAAGGTAGGGCGATAGCGAATCTATATGCAAATGGATGTAACGATTAGCTGTTTTGGAAAAAATGTAAAGCATCGCACAAATTCAAATTGCTTAAAGCTTATGAGTAAAATTTTTAGAGAAGAAAGTTATCTTGATCAATTACTTAGTTTAATTGAAGTCTGTAAAGAAATTTGCTTGAATGAAGCGGCGATTGACAAAATAGAAATACAGATTTAGGTAGATGGAAGATTAAAGCATGAAAACATCGAATGAGTGAAAATATGACAAGGGCAGAACTGCGTGATTATATTCGGCGTAACCCTCAAGACACCACCCACGCATAATCTGGGTTCTCTACAATAAACAAAATAATAACTTCTGGATTTCTCCCAGTTACCACAGCAGAAACTAAAATATTGGTATCAATAACTATTCTCATTCTCCCCGGCGATAAGCCTCAATTTCTGCTACTATCTCTTCCTCTGTCAATGGATTATCTGCATGTAATATTTGTGTCTCTTTCAATAGCCGCCGTAATTTTTCTGCTAAAACTGCTCTTTCATTATTCTCTGCTACAATAATTACCTCTACTCTTTGTCCTGCTTGAAAGGGTAAATCAGACCAAATAACATGATTAGGGTCTTTAATAGTGATGTATTTTTTGTAAGTCTTCATAGATATTTTTTAAGAAAATCCTATTCATCCCAAACGAGCAAGAATATTACTTTCAAAGGGAAAAGCAAGCGTTTTTAGAATCTTCGGATTTAGGGGAAAATCTTCCGATTTGTTCCGATATTTTATGACTCAGCTAAAAGGTAAGTACTATTTAGCTTTATCTTGGCGTTAGCGTAGCTCGCTGCAGGCATCGCTGTTAGTATCTAATATCTGAGCCAGATCACATAAGAGCTTAAGTGAATTATCCGGACAACTCCAGGTGGCGATCGCCTCAAATTCTCTCTTTCTTTGCGCTATGCAGCGTCCTTTATGGTTTGTTTCTCACGCTTCAACTCGCTTTTGCCTCATCCCCTAACGCTTCAGCAGCAGCAGCCAATCTATCAACTGCTGCTTGAACTATCTGAGCTACTTGACTAAGAGGCATATGCTTTATTTGTCGAAGAATTAGACTTAAATCTGAGGATTCTGATACTGGCTTCCCTTCCAAACAGCAAAGTAACTCTTCAAGAGTGTAACCTGATCTAGCTGCAATCTGAGCTAAATTTTCTGTATCTGGCACCTTCACGCCTTTTTCCCACATCTGAACAGCAGTCGCAGAAACTCCCAGAAGTTTGCCAAAAGCTCTCTGACTCATCGAACCACGAGCCAGTTTAATTATCTCAATCAGTTTTTCCCTGCTTTCAATTTTCACTGCTTGTGTGGCTACTCAACTGTAATTTAAAAGCTTAATTCCAATCTTACAAGTTTATTTTTATGTTGACAGGCTTACTTGTTGCTAGTAGACTATCTCTAGTTGTATTTAGAAAACTGCAGTTTTAATTTTTAAAGCTGCAGCATTAATCTTTATAGTATCTGTGCCAATGATAGCAATGGTTCGTAAGACACGCAAGACTCGTCAATATCGTCGTAAAGGTCAAAGCTTAATATCTGCTGATAAAATCAACCCACAACAATGGAATATTTCTGCTAGGGAAGCCAAAGAAGCATTGCAAGCACAAGGCTATCAAGTTAAGGAAATCAAGAAAATTCGCTGCTTGAGGCATCAAGTATGTTTATCATACTGGGATGCAAAAGGCAACATATGTAGCAGTTTTTTTAGCTACCGAATTTTTACTCGCTGGCAAAAAGAAGTGGAAAAGTTAGTAAATCTTTGCCCAAGCTTGAAAGAATTGGTTCAACTAAACAGCATCCTCCAGTATGAATTTGATTATTACTCTTACCCAAGAGAGATGGAGGATGCTCTAGCTAGCTCGATAGAAAACCGCTTGTCGGAGTTAAAAGCAACAGCACGACAAACGGTTTTTCTTTGAAAGATTCAATAGTTAATCAAATAGTCTTACGAACCCAAGCTTTTATGAACTGCTAACACCACCCGCGAGTTCCGCTAGGCGCTCTTGCTGATCTTGAGAGATGCAAGTCTGAATAATTGACTCTAAGTCGCCCTCTAAAACTGGGTTGAGCGAAAAGTTTTCACCGAGACGGTGGTCGGTAACGCGGCTATCCTTATAGTTAAAAGTCCTAATTTTTTCCGAACGCGATCCGGTACCGACTTGCGATCGCCGCATGGAAGTGACAGCTTCTTGTTGTTCGCGTAACTTCATCTCATACAACTTTGCTCGCAGGATCTGCATTGCCCGTTCTTTATTTTGCAACTGGCTGCGCTCTTCAGTACAAAAAATCCTAATTCCAGTCGGTTTGTGAAACAAGTCAGCTGCCGTTTCCACTTTGTTGACATTTTGCCCACCAGCACCACCGGAACGAGCCGTAGACATTTCAATATCCTTAGGATCGATGTGGATTTCTACATCATCAACTTCTGGCATAATCGCCACAGTTGCTGTGGATGTATGAACTCGTCCTCCTGCCTCTGTCACTGGTACACGCTGAACGCGATGCACTCCAGCTTCAAATTTTAACTTGCTGTAGACGCTTTCACCTTGAATTTCTAAAATAGCCTCTTTGAAGCCACCCATTTCAGCTAAGGACTCGCTGACTAGCTTTACTTTCCATCCTTGGGTGTCGGCATATCTAGAGTACATTCGTACTAAATCACCAGCCCAGATACTTGCTTCATCACCGCCAGTACCCGCACGAATTTCTAGCATGATGTTTTTATCATCGTTAGGATCGCGGGGTAGCAACAGTACTTTGAGACGGGTTTCTAAATATTCTATTTTCTGATCAAGCTCGTTCACTTCCAAAGCTGCCATTTCGTGCAATTCTGGATCGCTCTGAGCTTCTTTTAAAACCTGACGAGCGCCGATTAATTCTTCTTGAGAAGATTTCCAGTTTTCATAAGTATCTACAACCTCTTCCAATGAAGAACGAGCCTTCGCCACTTTTTGATACTCATCTGGGTTTTTAGCAGTATCGGGATCGGCAAGGCGACGAGTCAATTCATTAAAAGTTTGTTCAACGGATTTTAGTTTCTCCAACAAATATGTTTCAGCCATGATCGGTGCGATCGCTCCATAAAAAATAGCAAGTAGGCTCCAGCATTAAATACAACAATCGACCCAGCCAGTCGCAGGGTCGTCGTTAACAGCTACAGCCAACCCGCTACTTTTTCTTTTTGGTGCTGGAGGGTTGACCTTCCTTCATGCCGTACTTGCGGAGGAAACGCTCAACGCGACCTTCGCTGTCAACAATCTTTTGAGTACCAGTATAAAATGGATGGTTCCCAGACCAGACATCTACGTGCAACTCTGGTTTAGTAGAGCCTACGGTCATCACTAATTGACCGTTACAGTAAACCTTCGCTTCTGGATACCACTGGGGATGAATGTCAGATTTAGCCATTGTTCTTTTTGTGGATCTATACTAATTATAACTTGAGAAACATGAGTCAGAAGTCAGGAGAACAATTCTAAGTTTATCTAAATGGGGTTTGAACAGAAGAGTGATTTCTTTTCCTAGTTCCACCTAAAAAAGGTAGGGAGTTTATGAACAAATCATTCACCAATTGCATGGGAAACATACTGAGGAATGTCTCCTCTTCGCACCCCTGCGGAGGTAAACAAAGGAAGCGAAAAGCAGACCTCCTCCTGACAACTTCTCTTAACGCTTGGAGTACTGAGGTGCTTTGCGGGCTTTGTGCAAGCCATATTTTTTGCGTTCTTTAGCCCGTGGGTCGCGAGTGAGGTAACCCTCAATTTTCAATGGTGGTCGGTTTTCTGGATCGAGTTGACACAAGGCACGTGCGACTCCCAAACGAACTGAATCAGCCTGTCCTGTCAAGCCCCCGCCTTCAGCTTTCACCAAAATATCATATTCGTTTTCTAAACCCAGAGTTTCTAAGGGTGCTTTGATAACTCCAAGGTAGTTCGCATTGAACTGGAAATAAAGATCCCCTGGTTTACCATTGACAATCAACTGTCCACTACCTGGAACTAAACGTACTCGTGCGACTGAGGTCTTACGACGACCAGTACCCCAGTATACAGCACGTCCGCTATCCGTCTCTACTGCTTGCATTAATTTTGCTCTCCTGGAATTGTCTGAATTTTTAACTCTTTAGGCTGTTGTGCTGCATGAGGATGAGTTGGTCCCTTGTATATTTTTAACTTTGTAAATAATTGCCTTCCCAAGCTATTTTTAGGCAGCATACCCTTGATCGCATGTTCCAAAATCCGTTCTGGTAGACGTGCTTGCAGCTTAGCGAATGTTTCCGTCTTCATACCACCAGGACGACCGGAGTGACGATGATAAACTTTTTGAGTGCGCTTTTTACCTGTGACTGTCACTTTTTCCGCATTCACGACGATAACGAAGTCACCTGTATCGAGATGAGGTGTGTATTCAGGTTTGTTTTTGCCTCGCAGAATCATGGCGATTTCGCTTGCTAAGCGCCCAAGGCGTTGATCTGCGGCGTCTATGACGTACCAATCATGCTCAAGGGTCTTAATAGGAGGAAGGAATGTTTTGTTGCTTGTCATTTGTTGGTTGTTCGTTGTTAGAAGTCATTTATTAGTTGTTCGTTGTTAGAAGTTATTTATTTGTTACTACTAACTACTGTACGGGCGGGTTTACCAGGATTGTTCGTTTTTACTCACAAGTTACTAAATTAAACCCGCACCTACTAACCATTAACTAAAGATAAATTTGGGCTGGGTGTCGTACCAAACTTCTGGAGGAAAGGGAAAATCCGGATAGCCGACTCGCAATAAACATAACCCGTGAGCTGGTGCAGCGTATTTCACTTCTTCCCGACGTTCATTTTTCCAGATGTCAACGAAGCTAGAGGGCGATCGCTGACCTGAACCTACTTTCACTAGCATCCCTACCAATAACCGCACCATACCATACAAAAATCCGTTGGCTTGAATTTCGATCACAAGAAATGGTCCTGTACGATAACATTCTGCTGCTTGCACCTCAACCCAAGAGTGCTTGCGTCCGGAGTTAGCACGATGAAAAGCAGCGAGGTGATGTTGTCCTATAAGAGGTTTTAGAGATGCCTGGATTAATGATTCATTTAGCGGTGCATGATAGTAATGCCAACAGAAGGGTTTGATGAACAAGTTTGGCTGTGCTTCTGTATAGAGAGTGTAGCGATACCGTCGATACACCGCGCTAAAACGAGCGTGCCAATTATTGCTTACACTTGCTGAGCCCCGAATCAATATATCTTTAGGTAGATAGCTATTGAGAATTTTTGACCACTTGTGAGGGGGAATTGTTGTGCCTTTCGCTTCAAAATGAGCGACTTGAGCGGCAGCGTGAACTCCAGCATCAGTTCGTCCCGCCCCATGTAGTGTCACTTGATGACCGAGTATATTTGATATGGCTTTTTCTATCTCTTCTTGTACCGAGCGGTGATTGAGTTGCCGTTGCCAGCCATGAAAATGAGTGCCCAGGTATTGGATTACCAGGGCGACTCGTGGGGTCGGTGTAGACTGGTGGCTTTCCATAACAATCTTTGATTTTGGGCTTTGATTTTGGGTTTGGGATTTTAGATTGAGGACTGTTCATTAATAATTGGCAACTAGATAATTCTCTAATCCCTTATTCCCAATCCAAAATCGTAAATCTAAAATCTAAAATCTCTAGACCAATTCGATAATTGCCATTTTAGAATGATCACCGCGACGAGGTACGGTATGGAGGATACGAGTGTAACCTCCATTACGGTTGGCATAGCGTTCGGGAGCCTGCTCAAAGAGAGCATGAACGAGTTGCTTGTCATAGATGTAGCCCAGGGCTTGACGGCGCGAAGCCAAGGAGCCATCTTTGGCTAAGGTAATCATTTTCTCCACTTCTCCTCGTAACACTTTAGCTCGGATTAAAGTGGTGTTGATCCGACCATGACGGATCAGTTCGGTAGTTAGCGCTCGCAGGAGCGCTCGGCGCTGATCTGTAGGTTTGCTGAGTTTTTTGACTCGACAACGGTGACGCATAATTGAGTTGTTGGGTGTTAGTTGTTAGTTGTTAGTTGTTAATTGTTAGTTGTTAGTTGTTAGTTATTAGTTTTTGCTCACTCTTAACTACTATCCACCAACTAGTAAAGCAGTTTCAGTTGTGTTTAGATCACGACTAATTCCTAACGACTAACGACTAACGAGTTTTAACTGTGTTTAGAGGCTCTTTCCTGTGGTAGGGTAATGCCCAAACGGCGCTGTAATGCTTCAACTACTTCTTCTGCTGACTTTTGACCAAAGTTTTTAATTTCTAATAGGTCTTCTTGTGTGTAATCTAATAAGTCGGCGACGGAGTTGACTTGCGCCCGTTTGAGACAGTTATATGCTCTGACCGAGAGTTGTAATTCTTCAATCGGAATTTGAGCGGTTGGGTCGTCAGGGATGTCAGATCCCGTATCCGTTGGTTCAATCGAGATATCTTTCAACGGGTTGAACAGATCTACCAGAATAGTAGCAGCAGAGGAGAGTGCTTCTTGGGGGTTAAGACTGCCATTTGTCCAAACTTCCAACAGCAAACGGTCTTTTGGTATGCCGTTATCTCCACGGGTTTCTTCTACACTGTAGTTGACTTTGCGCACTGGCATGAACACCGAGTCAATTTGGAGAAAGTCCAGAGATGTGGCTTCCTCACGACCTCGTTCGACGGTGCGGTACCCTTTGCCTCTCTCGATCCGAAATTCCATTTCTAGCTTTCCCCCATCATTGAGGCTTGCTACATACTGCGTCGGATCGATGACTTCGACTTCACTGGGCAAATCAAAGTGTGCTGCAGTAACTATTGCTGGACCTGTCACGAGTAACCGACCAATCTGGGGTTGAGCAGAATAGCTTTTGAGGACGACATCCTTCATCTTCATGATGATTTCCAGCACGTCTTCCCGCACGCCCGGAACTGTGGCAAATTCGTGTGTGACGCCTGAAATCCGCACTGCTGTGACTGCTGTTCCTTCGAGATTCGATAGTAAAATTCGTCTTAGGGCGTTGCCAACCGTCGTTCCTTGACCGCGCTCTAAAGGTTCTAGGACAAATTTACTATACTGGCTTCTATTTTCTTCAGTATTAGACTCTACACATTCAATTTGAAACTGCGCCACGGAGTAGCCTCCCTTTTTTTCAGGTCCTGCAGGCCAAGCAAATCACTTGCCCCAAAATCACTCTTCTGCCTTCTTGGTTTACGAGGTTGATCAAACAGTTTTATAAAGTATTATTTGATACCCCAAGTAACCAACAGGCGCTACTAATCTATTGGGTTTTCTGAAGTTTTCCACTCCTCCAATGCATGGAGGTGTTTAAACTTCTAGAGACGGTCACTGTGCTTTGTGAGGAGAATTGATAGGGCAATTATTCAATAAAAGCTATTCTTAGGTCTGCCACTTCTTCAAAGCTCGCATACTTTTAAAATCACTTCTGTTTCCTCAAATTTTTGCCCTCACCGCCCAACTATTGTTTAAACACGACGGCGCTTAGGTGGACGGCAACCATTATGAGGAATTGGGGTAATATCCCGGATCAGTGTAATTTCTAGTCCCGCTCCTTGAATTGCTCGGATAGCGGTTTCTCTACCTGCGCCTGGACCGCTCACCATAACCTCTATTTGCCGCATTCCCTGATCTATGGCTCGACGTGCTGCACTTTCAGCGGCTGTTTGTGCTGCAAAAGGTGTTCCTTTTTTCGCCCCTTTAAAACCGCTTGAGCCAGCACTTGCCCAAGAAATAACATCTCCATTTTGATCGGTAATGGTTACAATGCTATTGTTGAAAGTCGATTGTATGTAAGCAACTCCGTTCGGGACGTTGCGTTTTTGCTTTTTGCTTCCGCTCTTTTTAGTTGGTTGTCGCGCCATATCAATGTCATTAAGTTAAGGAAAACTGGAGCTTTAGTTACTTGTTGATTGTTGATTGGCACACTTTACCAAACAACGATTAATCATCAACAAACGACTAACTATCAACACGCTGTTAATAGGGCAAATATTACTTACCTGGTGCTTTCTTCTTACCTGCCACGGTCTGTCTTCTCCCGCGACGAGTTCTAGCATTAGTGCGAGTTCTTTGTCCTCTAACTGGTAAACCCATGCGGTGGCGACGCCCTCTGTAAGTACCAATCTCAATTAGGCGCTTGATGTTCATCCCCTCTAAGCGTCTCAAGTCGCCTTCAACTTGGTAGTTACTTTCTATTTCTCCCCGCAATGCTGCTACATCGGCATCGCTCAAATCTTTTACACGGGTATCTGAATTTACACCTGTAGCTGCTAAAATGTCTTGCGAGCGTGATAACCCAATTCCGTAAATATATGTCAGACCGATTTCAACACGTTTATCACGTGGTAGGTCTACTCCGGCAATACGTGCCACAATAAATTTCTCCCTATGTTTGTAGTTTTTATTCAGTTACCAATCAATCTGTAACCCTATCCTTGACGTTGCTTGTGTTTGGGATTAACACAGATCACCATTACGCGACCGCGCCGTCGAATTACGTTACATTTTTCACACATTTTCTTGACAGATGCTCTAACCTTCATATACTTTCTCTTCTACTCCAAATGGTGGATTGTAACATTTTTTTACCTACTCGGCAATTTATTTTGAGAAAACCCCAAAATTGAGTTTTGTGGTAATATTTCCTACATGAGCTTATTTTTTACGCAGTCGATAAGTAATTCTCCCTTTTGTCAAGTCGTAGGGAGTCAACTCTACTTTGACGCGATCGCCGGGTAAAATCTTAATATAGTTACGACGAATCTTGCCAGAAATGTGAGCTAGGACGTTGAAGCCATTATCTAGATCGACACGGAACATTGCATTAGGCAGAGACTCGGTCACCGTGCCTTCCATTTCAATCAGGTCTTGCTTAGACAATTTATTTTTTCCTCAACTCAACAGTCTCTTGTTCGGTTGCAACATACAGCAGCAAGAGAACATATTTTGACTTATATATCAACAGTTTATTAATATATCTTATCAAGATTTACAGACATCGTGCTTGGTGTAATGTTAGTAGGGGCGGGTTGAACAATATGCACTTTTTCCCCGCCTATACAGTAGTTATTAGTACTGTTTGAAAAAAACAACCAATAACTAACTGCTAACATCAGTTACGAAACAATGACCTTTTTCAGTTCAGAAGTGACTTCATCTAGGGACTGGTTGCCATTCACTACAAGGAGTTGCTGGCGATCGCCATAGTAGTCAATCAAAGGTGCAGTTTCCGAGCGGTAGACTTCTAAACGACGGCGAATCACTTCTTCAGTGTCGTCTTTTCGCCTTCTTTCCAATAAACGTGCTACTACAACATCATCTGGCACTTCTAAATTGACGACCTTTTTGCTATCCTGATTAAGGTCTTGCAGTAATTCCTCTAGGAAAGATGCTTGATTAACAGTGCGGGGAAAGCCATCAAGAATCCAACCTGGGTTAACATCGGGTTGTCTGAGCCGCTCTAGCACCATATCCTGCACGAGTAGGTCGGGAACTAACTCACCTCTATCCATATAACCTTGAGCTTTGATACCCAAAGAGGTTTGTTCTTTCATCGCTTGACGCAATATATCACCTGTAGAAATATGAGGAATATTACAGTTGTCAGCTAATGTTTTAGCTTGAGTTCCTTTACCCGCCCCTGGTGGTCCCAAGAAGATTAGTCGCGTCACTATTGTTTCACCATCCCTTCGTAGCGCTGAGAAATCAGGTAGGTTTGAATTTGTCTGGCAGTATCAATTGCCACACCAACCAAAATTAACAAAGAGGTAGCACCAAAACCTCTAAAAGTTTTGACGTTCAAAGCACTTTCTACTGCGGTTGGGATAATAGCAATCAAACCTAAAAAGATCGCACCCAAAAAAGTTAGTCTATTCAACACACGTTCAATATACTCAGTCGTTGCCTTCCCCGGACGAATCCCAGGAATGCTGGAACCCATTTTCTTCAGGTTCTGCGCCACATCCACCGGATTGACAATCAACGAAGAATAGAAGTAGCTAAAGAAAATGATTGAAACTAAGTAAATTAGAGCATATGCCCAAGACCCAGAAGCGCCTGGAACAAGATAAGTTCTAACTATTTTGGAGTAATCTGGGTTGTGGATAAAGTTTTCTATCAAAAGTGGTAAACTCAGAACCGCTGCGGCAAAGATGATCGGCATTACGCCTCCTTGATTGAGCCGCAGTGGTAAAAAACTTCGCTGTTCTGCCAAGACACGCCGACCTACCTGACGACGCGCTGAAATAATTGGGATGCGACGCATTCCTTCTTGGACAAAGACGATCCCGACAATCGTCGCGAGGAAAAGCAGCATGAGCACAACTACGCTCCCGACTGTTTCTCTTCCTCCTGTCTGAGCAAAATTGATCGTATCGCCCAAAGATTTAGGCAGTGTCGCCACAATGTTGACAAAAATCAACAAAGATGCTCCATTACCAACACCACGCTCTGTGATCAGTTCAGATGCCCACATCACGAACATTGAACCTGCAACAAGAGCGAGCGCTGTCTCAGCTACAAAAATTGGACCGAAATCCAAGGCAAAGCTTTTAAGCCAGAAAGAGGCGATAAAGACACTTTGAATAACTGCCCAACCTGCCGCGACATAGCGGGTAATTTGGGAAATCTTCCTTCGTCCTGCTTCACCTTCATTTTTCTGATAATTTTCTAAAGCTGGGATAGCAGCAGTCAGCAACTGGATAATAATAGAGGCGTTGATGTAAGGCAAAATGCCCAAAGCAAAAACACCTAAAGCAGAAAGACCGCCTCCGGAGAAAATATCCAAAAAGCTTAATACTTGTTGGTTACTACCTCCAAGAGCTGCTCGAAACTGCTCTCGATTAATACCTGGTATTGGTATATGTATACCCAATCGAACCAAAAACAAAATACCGACGGTAACAAGCAGCCGACCTCTAAGCCCTGCTGCTTGCGCCATTTGCATAAAAGTTTCTTGAGCCGTTGGGGCTTTATCTCGACTGATCATAAAGGGCTACCTTGATAGTGAAGTAAAGCGCGTGGCTAGAGTAGATGTATTTAGGTGCTATGTTCGTTAACTCACTCTAAAACTTCACAACTCCCACCAGCTGCCTCAATTTTGGTACGAGCCGCGCCTGTAAATGCTGCTGCTTTAACCTTAAGCGCAATATTCAATTCCCCATTCCCTAAGATTTTTAAAGGTCCTCGATCGCCAGTAAGAATACCGGCTTCTTTTAACGAGGTTAATGTGACCTCTGTATCGGCAGGAAGGGAGGCTAGCTTTTCTACATTGATCGTAGTGTATTTTTTACGATTAATGAGAGGAAAGCCCTTCAACTTAGGTATCCGGCGGTATAATGGCTGTTGACCACCCTCAAAACCCGGTCTAGTTCCAGAACCAGAGCGAGATTTTTGACCTCGCATACCGAGACCAGCACTGGCACCTTGACCTGCAGAAATACCTCGACCTACACGACGACGGCGTTTCTTTGAGCCTTTCTGCGGACGAACATCATTTAGTCTCATAATCTTAATATTGTGTAAGACTGTGTAATGATTATTTACATAATTGTTAATTGTTAGTTGTTAATTGCTGTTAACCACTAACTATTAACGACTTATATGTAAAGATTTTCTATGGGAATACCCCGGTCTTCTGCAACTTCTGCAAAGGTTCGCAGTGTAGACAACGCATTAACCGCAGCTCTGGCATTATTAAGTGGATTATTTGAGCCGAGTTGTTTAGCTAAGATATTGCGAACTCCTGCCAACTCCAAAACAGTACGGACTGCGCCACCAGCAATAACCCCAGTACCAGGTGCTGCCGGTCGCATCATTACTTTTGCACCGCCACCGACACCATCAATTGGGTGCGGAATGGAGTTAGATTTAGTGATTGGTATATCAATGAGATGTTTTTTGCCGTCAGCCACGCCTTTTTTTACGGCACCAATAACATCTGAAGCTTTGCCCACTCCGACGCCTACTTGACCACGTTCGTTGCCAACAACAACGATCGCTCGGAAACTCAGTTTTTTACCTCCTTTGACGACCTTGCTTACTCGTCGGATCTGAATGACCCGTTCTTGCCAGTTAGTTTCTTCTTTTTTTGTCCGATTGCTTTTACGACGATTAGCTGTTGCCATAATGAATTACTCAGAATTGTTAATTGCCAGTCTTCTATTAGCACTCCTTGAGCCATTAGCGATTGACTTTAAAAATCTAACCCAGCTTCTCGCGCAGCTTCAGCTAATGCTTTAATTCGACCGTGATAAAGATTCCCACCGCGATCAAAAACGACTTTAGTAATCCCTTTTTCTTTTGATCGCACTGCGATCAATTTGCCGACTTCTGCCGAAGCTTCACAGTTGGCACATGAAGCTAATTTGGATTTCAATTCTGGTTCTAAAGTTGAGGCTGCTACTAACGTATGCTGTTGGGTATCATCAATAATTTGAGCATAAATATGCTCGTGGGATCGAAATACAGCTAGCCTTGGACGTTCTGTAGAACCATTAACTCTGCCACGAATGCGTCGATGACGACGCTGCTTTGATTGTCTACGAGTTAGCTTCATTTTTACTTCTTGCTCTTACCAGTCTTACCTGCTTTACGTCTTACCACTTCACCGGCATAGCGAATACCTTTACCTTTATAAGGTTCTGGTCGGCGAACATCGCGAATTTTAGCAGCTGTGTTGCCAACCTCTTCTTTGTCATAACCACTCACTATGACGTTGGTATTATTTTCCACAGCAAACTGGACTCCTTCTGGGGGAGCAATTTGCACCTGGTGGCTATAACCCATGTTCATCACTAGGTTACGACCTTGAACTTGTGCCCGGTAGCCAACTCCTTGGATTTCCAAACGCCGTTGAAATCCTGTAGAAACTCCTTCTACCATGTTCGCAACCAAAGTACGGCACAAACCGTGAAGTTGTCTGGAGGTGCGAGACTCATCCTGACGGGTTAAGACCAATATTTCCCCTTCTTGGGAGACTGTAACATTCGTCGGCAAATCGCGATGAAGTTCACCTTTAGGACCTTTAACAACAACTTTTGTGCCGTCTATAGTCACTTGTACCTTGGCAGGAATTGTAATTGGGCGTTTACCTATTCGAGACATAATTCTCCTTTTTAATTGTTAATTGCTAATTGTTAATTGCTAATTATTAATTGTTCTATCAACCATTAACCATTAACAACTAACTATTACCAAACATAAGCCAGCACTTCTCCACCCAAGTTTTGCCGTCGTGCTTCTCTGTCGGTCATTATGCCACTTGATGTAGAAATAATGGCAATGCCAATACCGCCTAGTACTCGTGGTAATTCTTTTTTAGTAGAGTATACGCGCAAACCCGGTTTGCTAACCCGCTTCAAAGTAGTGATCAGAGGCTGACGATGCTTGCCCTTATATTTTAAGGAGATCGCTAGATTAATTTTTACTCCCTCTCCGATTTCTTCAAAATCCCCAATAAAGCCTTCCTCTCGGAGTACTTTTGCAATACTACGAGTCATTCTTGTCGCAGGCACTTGTGTCGTTTGATGCCTCGCTAGGTTGGCATTGCGGATGCGCGTCAGCATATCTGCAATAGTGTCGTTAGCTGCCATCGTTTCCTCATTTAAATGAACTTATTGATCTCTAAAAGGCATTCCCATCTCTTTAAGTAAAGCACGACCTTCTTCGTCGTTCTTTGCTGTAGTGATGATAGAAATATCCATTCCTCGGACTTGATCGATGCTATCGTACTCGATTTCTGGAAAAATCAGTTGCTCTCTGAGTCCTAAAGTATAATTGCCGCGTCCATCAAAGCTTTTGGGACTAATCCCACGAAAGTCTCTAATTCTAGGTAACGCTAGACTGATTAATCTGTCGAGAAAGGCATACATCCTTTCCCCTCTGAGAGTCACCATAATACCTACAGGCATACCTTGGCGAAGTTTAAAGCCTGCGATCGCTTTCTTTGCCCGCGTTACGACTGGTTTTTGACCGCTAATCAGCGCAATTTCACTTAAAGAAGCTTCTAAGGCTTTAGCATTTTGAGCTGCTTCCCCCATACCTCGGTTAAGCGTAACTTTGATCACCTTCGGTACTTGGTGAATGTTGCTGTACTGAAACTGATTGTTCAGTTTAGGGACTATAGAGTCTTGATAAAGCGTTTTAAGTCTCGTTGTTGCCATAGTTTTAAGAGTGATTATCCCTGGGCTTTGTCAGGGAACATTGTTTGTTCAAAGGTTGAGTGTAGTTATCTATATAGTTGCTAGTTGTTTATTGTTTGACTAACTACTGGTCATTAACAATTAACTATTAACCAACAACTATTTATCGATGATTTCGCCAGTTTTCTTCAGCATCCGTACTTTCTTTCCTTCCGAGGTGAAGGTATAACAAATACGACTAGCAACGTTTTGTTTGGTGGAATAGAGCATCACGTTAGAACTGTGAATTGGAAATTCCTGAGTGACGATGCGCCCAGATTCTCCTTCTTGCTGTGGTTTTACGTGCTTAGTTTTAATATTGACACCTTTAACAACAACTTTGCTAAGTTGGGGAAATGCTTTAACGATTTCACCGACTTTGCCTTTGTCTTTTCCAGCAATCACCTGTACGGTGTCGCCAGTTTTGACATGCATTTTGTAGAACTGTTTTTCTATTTTTAGAGACATTACAGCACCTCCGGAGCCAAGGACACAATTTTTGTAAAGTTTCTGTCCCGCAGTTCTCGTGCAACCGGACCAAATACTCTGGTTCCTCTAGGATTGCCGTCTTTGTTAATAATAACTGCTGCATTGTCATCGAAACGAATACTCATCCCACTGTCTCGATTGATATTGTGCCGAGTGCGGACAATCACTGCTTCCACAACGTCTGATTTTTTGACAGCCATATTTGGAATTGCATCTTTGACAACAGCAACAATCTTATCACCGACAAAACCATAACGACGGTTTCCTGCGCCTAAGACACGGATGCACATTAATTTGCGGGCACCACTATTATCAGCAACATTAAGGTAACTTTGGGGTTGAATCACGTTCTTATCTCCCTTTTTGTATTGTTAGTTAGTAGTTGTTAATTGTCAGTTTTTGGCTTTCGGTTAGCAAAAACTGTGAATAACTGTACAGGCGGGTTGGCGTCTGATTGCTCGTTTTTACTCACAAGTTACTAAATTAAACCCACCCCTACTAACGTTTAACTATTTTTAGTACTGAGAATCTCTTTGACTGTCCAGCGCTTAGTCTTACTCAGGGGTCTAGTTTCTTCAATCCGAACGCGATCGCCTATTTTGCACTGATTGTCTTCATCGTGAACTTTATAGCGCTGGGTTTTCACTACAATTTTTCCGTACTTAGGATGGGGAGCGCGGTTTTCTATGGCGACAACTACAGTTTTCTGCATTTTGTCGCTCACAACTAAGCCAACTCGTTCTTTAACTGCCATAATTTCCGTTTTTTAGTTTTAGTTATGAGTTATGAGTTAAAAATGCCAGAGTACTTTTTACTTTACTCCTAACTTCTGTACGGGCTGGTTTAATTCAGAAAACGTACCTACTCAATAAATTCTTCCTTGAAAATTTACTGTACGGGCAGGTTTCATGAGAAAACGTACCTACTCAATAAATTCTTCCTTGAAAACCTGCCCCTACTCACAATGTGGTAGCCGCTTTCCGTTTCCGTTCGCCTTCTACTGTTAATAACTGAGCTAGACGGTGGCGGGCATGTTTAAATTGATGAGGTTTTTCTAGTTGTCTGGTGGCTTTTTGCAACCGCAACTGAAATAGTTGCTTTTTTACAGCTAAAATTTCCGCATTCAATTGTTCGTCACTTAATTCTCTGGCGTCTGAAATTTTAGGAAGAGGCATAACTTATACCTGAGGCGTCTCTTCTGGAGAGCGCATAATAAACTTGGTTTTAATTGGCAATTTGTATGCTGCTAAGCGCATGGCTTCTCGAGCTGTTTCTTCGGTAACTCCAGCAATTTCAAACAAAATCCGTCCTGGTTTGACGACAGCTACCCAAAATTCAGGTGAACCTTTACCGGAACCCATCCGAGTTTCTGCGGGACGCATGGTAACTGGCTTGTCTGGGAAAATCCGAATCCAGATTTTACCACCCCTGCGAATATAACGAGTCATTGCCCGACGGGAAGCTTCTATTTGCCGGGAAGTAATCCATGCTGGCTCTAAAGCTTGGAGAGCAAAATCACCAAAGTTTAGATTGCTACCGCGTGTAGCCATCCCTTCCATCCGTCCGCGCTGTTGTTTGCGGAATTTAGTTCTTCTAGGACTTAACATGATTTATTAGTTGAGTAGTGTTAGTTGTTAGCTGTTAGTTGTTAGTCGTTACTAATGACAACTAACTATTAACAACTAACTATCCTTCGTTTGAACGGTCTTCAAATTGCTGGCGACGGCGTTGTTGTTGGCGGCGACGAGGTTCGCGTTCGCGAGATGCTGGTTGAGAGGGTGCTTCTTCCTGTCCGGGAATTATTTCTCCCTTAAATACCCACACTTTAATCCCAAGAATGCCGTAGACAGTTTTGGCTGTGCAGTAAGAGTAGTCAATATCTGCCCGTAAGGTATGAAGGGGAACTCTGCCTTCACGAGTCCACTCTGTTCGGGCAATTTCCGCACCGTTTAGACGACCACCCACTTGAACTTTGATACCTTGCACACCTGCACGTTGGGCACGCTGAATAGCTTGCCGCACGACTCGTCGGAAGGATACCCGACGTTCTAACTGTTGAGCAATGTATTCAGCAATCAGGTAGGCATCAGCGTCAACTCGTTGCACTTCAACTACGTTGATCCGAATTTGGCGATTACCACCCAATGCTTGTTGGAGTCCGACACGCAACGATTCTATACCTTGTCCACCTCGACCGACGACTACACCAGGTCGAGCTGTGCGGATCTCTAAATCGATTTGGTCGGCTTTGCGATCAATCCGCACTTCCGAGATTCCGGCATTGTTTTGAGCGTATCTTCCCAGCTTGTCTTCTATATATTTACGAAGTTTATAATCTTCTTGTAGAAGTTCTGGATAGCGATCGGAATTAGCAAACCAACGGGATTGGTGTTCAGCGGTAATTCCTAAACGAAAACCTACTGGATGAATCTTTTGTCCCACAAATGCTTCCTCTAAAATTTCTTCCTGTACACAATTTTTCGTTTAGGTGTGCTTATTTAGCTGTATTATCAGCAGCCACCGCCACAGTGATATGGCACGTTGGCTTGCGAATTTGGTAAGCTCGACCTTGTGCTCTTGGTTGGAACCGTTTCAACACTGGACCTTGGTCGGCGTATGCTTGAGTCACTTTAAGAAGCGATCGATCTAATCCTGCATTGTGTTCCGCATTAGCCGCCGCGCTTCTCAAAACCTTCAAGACTGGCTCGCAGGCTCGGTAAGGCATGAATTCAAGGATAATGAGTGCTTCTCGGTAGGAACGCCCGCGAATTTGATCGAGTACGCGACGTACTTTAAAGGGAGACATGCGTATAAAACGCGCGATCGCTTTGACTTCAGTAGTATCAGTAGCCATAATTTTCTCCATTTTTGTTAGTGATTAATTGTCTTAACCACAAACCATCCCACTAACTATCTCCCCGCTTTTTTATCACTTTTGGAGTGACCTCTAAAGCTACGTGTAGGCGCGAATTCACCTAATTTGTGTCCTACCATCTGGTCTGATACGAAAACAGGAACGTGCTGGCGTCCATTATGAACAGCGATGGTGTGACCTACCATTTCCGGTAAGATTGTTGAAGCCCGCGACCAAGTTTTGATGACTTCTTTTCTGTTGTTTTCATTAAGCCGCTCAATCTTTTCCATAAGATGATCGGCAACAAAAGGACCTTTTTTTAGAGAACGACCCATAGTTTTATTTTGGATGAGAGGAGTTATTTTTTCGGATGAGCGGATGCTTGTATTGACGAGTTTCTAATCAATTAAGATAAACTTTTTAATTTACTAGGAACCCATCATCTAAAATCCAAAATCTTAAATTTTAAATTTTATGATTCGCGTCCACCACGACCGCGTTTGGAAGACTTGCGGCGACGACGTACAATCAACTTGCTACTGGGTTTTTTCGGTTTGCGTGTTTTCAAACCCAAAGCTGGTTTACCCCAAGGTGTCACAGGTCCCGATCTCCCAATGGGTGCTCTACCTTCACCACCACCGTGGGGATGGTCTACTGGGTTCATGACACTACCTCTTACGGAAGGACGGCGACCTTTCCAACGGTTTCTTCCGGCTTTACCCAAACTTAGGTTGCGGGCCTCGATGTTGCCTACTTGTCCGATGGTGGCGTAGCACTCGCGCCGGATCATCCGGACTTCTCCTGAAGGTAACCTCAGAGTAACGTAACTGCCCTCTTTTGCCATCACCTGAGCTGTCGCACCTGCTGAACGAACGAATTGAGCACCTTTTCCTGGTGTTAGTTCGACGTTATGAACGTTGCTTCCCAAAGGAATGTTAGACAGGGGTAAAGCATTACCATTTTCGATTGGAGCATCGGAACCTGCAATAATTGTTGTTCCCACTGCCAAACCATGGGGATGGAGAATGTAACGCTTTTCGCCGTCTTGGTATTCTAAAAGGGCAATCCGCGCATTCCGGTTTGGATCGTATTCAACTGCTACGACTTTAGCTGGAATACTACGCTTATCCCGTTTAAAGTCAATAATGCGATAAAGACGTTTGTGTCCGCCACCCCGGTGCCGACAGGTAATACGCCCTTGATTATTTCGACCTTTGCGGCGATGTATATGTTCTGTTAGTGATTTCTCAGGCTTCGATTTCGTAATTTCAGCAAAATCAGAGATCGTTACCTGACGAGTGCTGGGGGTATAAGGGCGAAAAGAGCGGGTACCCATAGAAGTTCTTGGTTATTAGTTGTTGATTGTTAGTTGTTGATTGTTAGTTGTTGATTGTTAGTTGTTGATTGTTCTAGTAACCATTAACCATTAACCATTAACAATTAACAACTAACCTTTTTACACATCAGGGAAGAGAATTTGTCTAATCTTCTCTACGTCAGATGCTGCTACTGTAACAATGGCTCGTTTGTACTGAGGTTTGAAACCAACAAACTTACCAATCCGCCGCTTTTTACGCGGTGGCATCATGGTGTTTACACTCGTCACCTTGACAGTAAACAGATTCTCAATTGCAGATCTGATTTGTGGCTTAGTTGCCTTGGGACTGACTTCAAAAGTGTACTTATTCTGCTCCATCAGGATAGTCGCCTTTTCTGTGACAATTGGGCGACGCACTAAGTCAGCAAGATTGCGCTCGTCAAACTTAGCCATTGTAGACCTCCTGAATTTTTTCTAACGCTGACGCCGTTACAACAATTTTGTCGGCATGCAGGATGTCATATACATTTAATTGATCTGCAACAATTAACTTTAAATTTTCGACGTTCCGGGCTGATAAATACACCATTTCTTGACGTTCCGGCACGATCAATAAAGTTTTGCTGGTTCTTTCTACTCCCCAGCGAGCGATCGCTTCCACTAACTCTTTGGTTTTAGGACGTTGTAGCTGTTCTGTAAATTCTTCTACCACAATTAAATCGGCAACCCGACTTGCAAACGCTGTCCGCAGTGCTAAACGTCGCTCTTTCCGATTCATTTTCAGGTTAAAGTCTCTGGGCTTTGGTCCAAAGATGACACCACCACCCCGCCACAATGGTGAACGAATCGAGCCAGCACGAGCACGACCTGTCCCTTTTTGCCGCCAAGGTTTGCGACCTCCTCCTCTGACTTCAGAGCGAGTTTTTGTACTGGCGGTTCCCTGACGAGCGTTAGTTGTTTGCCTTACCAACGCTCTATGCACAACATGAACTGCTGTTTCTTCCTTGGCAACCCGCAAGTCGAAGCTCTTTTCCCCGACTTGTTCTCCTTGCCAATTTTTGACTACACACTCTAGCATTTTCGTTTTTTTGTTCGTTGTTAATTGTTAACCGTTGATTGTTAAAGAGTTGATTGTTGATTGCTATTAACCATTAACAATTAACTACTTACCAACTAGGTTTGCCGGCGCAATACTCAACAATGCGCCCGGTTTACCAGGAACGGAGCCTTTGATTAGCAATATATTGCGCTCTGGGTCTACTCGTACCACAGTCAGCTTGCTAATTGTCACGCGTTTCCCACCCAAACGTCCTGCCATGCGCTTTCCTGGATATACGCGACCGGGAGTTGTACCAGCACCAATCGAACCTGGTTCTTTATGGTTTTTGGAACCATGAGACATAGGTCCTCGACCAAAGTTATGCCGTTTTTGGTTGCCGGCAAAACCGCGACCGATACTTGTCCCACTAACATCTACAATCTGACCTGCACTAAAAATATCAGGCTTAATCTGTTGACCTAAAGCATATTCACTGGAGTTATCAACGTGATACTCCCGTAAATGACGTAATCCAGGTGCAGATGATTTAGCCAAATGTCCTAGTGATGGTTTATTTAACAACTTTTGCTTGACTTCGCCATAGCCTACTTGAATGGCGGAGTAACCGTCGGTCTGTTTCGTTTTTACTTGTGTAACTGTGCATGGACCCGCTTTAACGATGGTCACAGGAATGGCAACTCCTGCTTCATCAAATATTTGAGTCATGCCCAGTTTAGTGCCGAGAATACCTACAGACACAGTTACTGGCTCCCCTTTGAATTGTTAATTTGATTTGCTGATTTTTGAGGACAAGATGCAACAAAATGCCAATGAGGCTTACTGTCACTGACCTCTGAAGTCTGTACGGCTTAGGTAAAACCGTTCAAACTTCAAAGGTTGTCTCCACCAATTTTTTGTCTTGTTTAATGACTCCGTTTCTTTTTACTTACTTCGTCACCAGTACATCCAAAAGTGATTTCCACAATGGAAGGAGATAACCTCTTGATTTTCAATGCAATGCGTTGGAGCTTTGAGCTTTGTGCAGCAATGCTTTGAGCCAAGCTATTGCTTTGGCACTTTTTAGTTTCAATAGGACTTAAGCGATCTTATTACGCCCAGTATCCATTCTCAAGACACTGAAGCAGTGCGAAAAGTGCGCCTATACTGCTCAGATCTTGCTTCTAGTTAATTACTTTAAACAATTGTTTAAAGTTTGCCTACTTTTTTGAGGATATACAGGCTTCCATCCACCTTTCATCTTAGGGTTAGCTTTGGTTTTCACCCAAACACTCCTAAGTTGACATTAAGGCTTTTCTAGTTTATCAGTCTCTAACCAATTTCAGCTAGTTTATCCGATACAAATTTTTATCATCAACGTTTGATGCTAATTTTAGCCGGAAATGTTAACAAAAGTGCAACCCTAGCTTTAAAAATGGTCACGGTCTTAGAGTATAAGTCATTCAACTAAATTTGTCCAGATTATTTTCAGAAATTCTTAAGGTCTTCCCTGATCCCGACACATAACCCAAAACACTTTGACTTCTTAGCCTTATTCTTCGTAAATAATAGTAGATATTCAAGTGGGAAGGAATAAAACAATCTATGGCACTCATTACCACTGGCAACGGTTTGATTCGCGATCTGGAAAAATTTGGTTCTATTGGTGTTTACGTACCTCTGGAAGGGGGTTTTGAAGGTCGGTACAGACGTCGGTTGCGTGCAGCTGGCTACACTACACTCCATATTACTGCTAGAGGATTGGGGGACGTAGCTGCCTACCTCACAGGAGTTCATGGGGTTAGACCTGCTCACCTTGGTAAAAAAAGTACTGCTAATGGTGCTGCAGTCGGTTCTGTATATTATCTACCGCCAATTGTCGGCTATCAACTAGAACAGTTGCCACCCAAGTCAAAAGGTCTGCTGCTCTGGATTATCGAAGGTCATATTCTTTCCGATCAGGAGGTAGAATTTTTGTCGGCTTTACCCAGTTTGGAACCAAGAGTGAAAGTCGTCATCGAGAGGGGTGGCGATCGCTATTTCCACTGGAAGCCTTTACAAAAAACCCTGCTAGCTAGCTAGAAAAAGTTATGAGTTATGAGTTTTGATTCCTCACTCCTAACTCTTGTAGGGGCAGGTTTAACTAGATAACAGACTACTCAATAAATATTGATAGGTAAAACCTGCCCCTACTCACAACTCGATCAACATTTCCCTCGTGCCAGTCCTAAAACCACATGAAGCAAACAATTGCCGCGCTGATTCGTTAACCTCTGCCGTCTCAAGGCGAATTTGTTTGACACCCATCTGATTAAAGCGTTCAATACTGAGCATCACCATCTGCCGTGCAATTCCTTGATGACGATATTCTTGCTCAACCCAGATCTCGTGGATAATAGCGAATTCCTGCAAACGGTAAATTGGTACTTCACGTTCAACTGTCGCTTCGAGAAACCCTACCAGCTGCAGTTCATCCTCAGCTACCAAAAGCACGCTTCGATCCTGACTAACCATCTGCGTTAACCATCCTTCATAACGCTGTTCTAGATGTGGTAAAAAACCAAATTTGGCAGAGTCCCAAGATTCGTGTAAAGCACAAAGCTTAGCAACCATCGGTAAAATTACAGGTACGTCAGTTATTGTGGCAGAGCGAATTAGCATATAAGCGGTTGTAAATCAAGGAAATAAACAATCAAGAAAGTTAAAAAGAGGCATTTTAGTTGGAGAAAAGGGGGTCAAACCCCATAGACACTTACTCATCAGTTTGCCTAAACTGAGTGCTCTCACAAAAAATAACACCAGCGCCAGTTTTTGCACCGTATTTACTGGCGTTTTTGTCTTAAATCCAAATTCCACACTTAAAATGTAATATCTTGCTTTTCAATAAAATTCCTTAAAAGAGTCAGAAATTAAATATTAATGTTGATCATAATTGGTAATTTTTGATTGCTATCTAACCACCATTAGCCAGATATTAGGAAATCTACGTGTATTACAAAACGAAGTGCGGAAAGTAGGTTGATTAGAATTGGGAATTCCAAATTGCAAAGCGGCCATATTAAGGGGTTAAACCCTGTAGACAGTTAATTAAGACTTTGTATATATTGGTTTTTCACAAAACCGATAATACTCGCGCCAGTTTTTGCACCTTACTTACTGGCGCTTTTCGTCTCAAAGTAAAATTGATGCTCATAATGCTCGGGGATTGTCCCTTTTAAGATCGCAAAGACCCTTCAGGACGAAGTGCGAACACGGCGAAATAATTTAAGATAAAGTTGCGGGCAATAAAACTCAATAATTGTCCTTCGTCATTAGTCCTTGGTGATTAGTATTACACTCGTACACAATGACTATTGACACCCTCCTCCTCGCGCCTTTTAAGGGTGCGATGAGTTTAACCTCGATCTTTAATCGGGATTTCCACACTCCCATAAGGTTTTATGAGACGTAAATCTACAGGTAGAACAACTACTGCTACTAATACTACTACTACTACTAAATCTCCTGGTTTCAAATCCCCCATGTTTAATTTCAGCACCATAGCAATTATGGCGGGGGTACTTATTTTAGGAATTGGGATTGGAATTGCTTTTAGCTCCACGGCAACCTTTTCACCAGAAAATGTCGCTTCCCGTGAATTTATTGATACCAAAGCGCCAAACCCAGAGCTTTGCGTTCAGTATGGAGCCAGTGCTATGGTTATGGACGCCAGATTGTTTGTGACTCTTAACCCCTTTAATGTCTATGTTTCTCAACCGAGTATGCGTCCTGGATGCGTTATCCGTCAAAACGACTGGGCGATTTTAGAGCAAAAGAAGCTTGTGTCCTCAGAACAGGTGAGAGATTGTAAGCAACGGTTAAACACCTTTGGCTTTACAGGTGACTTAAACAGTGACAGACCTGATATTAGGTGTATTTACCAGAATGAGGCTGCTCAAAATTTCTTTATCGCACAACCAGGAGCAGTTCAGTCGCAGGAGACGCAAAGATTTTAAGGAAGTTACAACAAACAGTCCTGAGGAGCCAGCGCCGCGCGGTGAGTCCAGCGCGCATGAGGCGTTTTCCCACGCCCAGGCATAAGAGCGTTAGCGACGCAGGAGCGTCACCCGAAGGGGGGTTCCCCAACGCTCTTATGCCTGAGACGGGTTTCCCGTCTTTAGCAATGGCTCCCGTTGAGGCAACTAGCGTTGCTGAGCGGATTATTTTTGAGTCTATATACAGTAAACCAAAAAGTTTTTCTCCAAAGAGCGACCGCTAAAATACTTATATGTTT